>JBJKZL010000004.1:0-267832 GCA_045560295.1 Fidelibacterota bacterium | reverse complement strand
AGCTATCTTTTATGATATTATAAGGTCAATACTGCTGTTATTAGGTAATATTTAAAAAATTCTATTTCCAGAAAGATCGACTTTTAATAAAAATATATCTGATTTTTGATTTAGGTTGAGAATTTTAGGTTGAAAATTTCAGTTAGTTAAGCCTCACGATCAATCGTTCCGATTGTCGTTCGGCAGATTAGTACCCCAATTAGTACCCATTAGTACAGACTTATGAGGTATTATAAATAGGTATAGAAATAATAAAGGGCTACCGAAGTAACCCTTTATTTCCCTGTGTAATAGTCAATCTATCTCAGATAATAGACAAGTGGGCGATGAGAGATTCGAACTCCCGACGTCCTGCGTGTAAAGCAGGCGCTCTGACCAGCTGAGCTAATCGCCCGAGTCGAAAATTTAAACTACAATACAAGAAATTCCAAAAAATTTGTTTATATTCTTAAAGTTTTAAAAATAAAAAAAGGGGATTAAAATGGAAACAAGTTTAGCATTTACAATCATTGCAGTTGCATTAACACTTTTAGGATTATTTAAATTTATTGCTCCTAAAAAATTTAATGAAAATTCAATGGGTAAACTACATGAAGAAGCAGTTAATCCTGCTGCAGCAATTCGATCAGCTCTTGGAGGAATGGTCTTAGCAGTTGCTTTAATAGCATTCATGTCACGTAACTTAGAACCAGCTGCCGCAAGCGTTGTTTTATGTGCAATTGGAATTGGTCTTGTCGCAACTATTTGTATTGTTGTTCTTAACACAGTAAGAGGATTTACTGATGAAATACCAGTACCTCCAATGATTCTTTTAGGAGTATTAAGTATCATTGCATTTACTTCAATATCAGATGACTCAAAAACTGTATCTATGGAGCTACAACCAGAGTTGGTTTCACCAGATGTTTATAGAGTTTTATTTGAAGATGAGAACATCAAAGTCATTGAGGTTGAACATGAACCAGGAGAATCAGACGATTTTCATGGTCATCATCCAATGACATGGTATACTGTTCAAGGTGGAACACTAGAAATGACCGCTGAAGATGGATCAGTAAGTGTTGTTGAAATTAAAACTGGTCAAGTTGGAAGACCACTTCAAGGTCAAGTTCATAAAGCGAAGAATATTGGAGATTCAAAATTCAAAGCTATTTTGTTTGAAGAGAAATAGTTTTTTCTAATTGAAAGCTTATAAAAAAAGGCTACTCAATGTAGCCTTTTTTTATTTTACTAAATGTTTACTTTTTCAAATTAGGAATAGCAACATCAATAACATCCATCACTTCTTTAGCAAAGTGAAAGGATAAATCTTTTTTGATATGTTCTGGAATTTCTTCTAAATCACGCTTATTTGCAAAAGGAAGTATTATAGTTTTAATTCCTGCGCGATGAGCAGCTGTAACTTTTTCTTTTACACCTCCAATAGCAAGAACATTTCCTCTTAGCGTAATTTCCCCAGTCATAGAAAGCTTACTTTTTACTGGCTTATTTGTTAATAATGATACCAATGAAGTAAACATTCCTACACCTGCTGAAGGACCGTCTTTTGGAATAGCTCCAGCGGGACAATGAACATGGATGTCCATCTTTTCTGCAAAATTTTCTTTTAATCCTAAAATATCAGTATGGGATTTGACATAAGTAAACGCGGCGGCGGCAGACTCTTTCATTACGTCACCTAATTGCCCCGTTAAAGTAAGCAATCCCTTTCCTTTCATTTTACTGGATTCTACAAATAGAATATCTCCACCTGCAGCAGTCCATGCCATTCCGGTTACAACACCTGGCTTAGTAGTGCGTTCTGCTAAATCAGATTGGAACTTAGGAATCCCTAAATAATCGTTTACTACTTTCTTAGAAACATTAACAGTTTTGACTTTTTTATTAACAACATCTACTGCAATTTTTCTAAGTACGTTAGAAACTTCTCTTTCTAAACTTCTAACTCCAGACTCTCTAGTATAAGAACGAATAACTTCTTTAATACCAGGCTCATTAAATTTTACCTGTTTAGGAGTCAATCCGTTTTCTTTAATCTGTTTTGGAATTAAATGTTTTTCAGCGATTTTAACTTTTTCATCATCAATATATCCTCTAAAGTCTAACATCTCCATACGATCATATAATGCATGAGGAATATTATCAGGATAATTTGCTGTAGCAATAAACATTACTTTACTTAGATCAAAATCTACTTCTAAATAGTGATCGCTAAATGCGTGGTTTTGCTCTGGATCTAAAACTTCTAACATTGCTGAAGAAGGATCGCCTCTAAAGTCTGAACCAAGCTTATCAATCTCATCGAGCATAAATACAGGATTATTTGTTTTAGCTTTTTTTAATGACTGAATAATTCTTCCAGGCAATGCTCCAATATAAGTACGTCTATGTCCTCTTATTTCTGCTTCATCTCTTACTCCACCCAATGAAATACGAACAAATTCTCTACCCATAGATTTAGCAATAGATTTTCCTAAGGAGGTTTTACCAACTCCTGGAGGGCCTGTAAAACAAAGAATTGGTCCTCTTACTGTATCATTTTTTGTCACTTTTTTCTTTAAAGATCTTACTGCTAGATACTCAAGAACACGTTCTTTCACTTTTTCTAAACCATAATGATCTTCGTTAAGTGTTTTACCAGCTTTCTTAATATTTAAATTATCTTTACTAGACTTGCTCCATGGTAAGTCTGTTAACCATTCTAAGTAAGTTCTTGCTACAGAGTATTCTGGTGATTGAGGAGAAATTCGCCCAAGACGATCTAGTTCTTTATGTGCTACTTTTGTAGCCTCTTCGCTCATCTTAACATCATCAATTTTTTTAGTCAGTTCATCTAATTCAACAGTTTGATTATCTTCCCCTAATTCTTTTTGAATAGTTTTCATCTGCTCTCTTAGATAATACTCTCGTTGAGTTTTAGAAATTTCATCTTGTACTTCAGTTTGAATCTCTTCGCCTAGCTTAATGCGCTGTATTTCTTTTTGTAACAAATTAATAGCATTTTCAACACGCTTTTTAATATCAAGCTCTTCTAACACTTCTTGTTTTTCTGAATTTGATACAGATAAAAGAGATGTTGCTCTATCAGCAAGCCTTGAAGGACGATCAATATTTGATAACATGCCTGCATGCTCTTCATTTAAGTTAGGTGAAATCTTAATCAACTCGGTAAATGAACTTTTAAGGCTTTTAGCTAGTGCTTCTACTTGCACATCTGGACTAGTAATCGACTCTGGAATTCTTTCAACGTCGGCCATAAAATATGTATCGCCTTCTTCATATTTTAAAATTTTTACTCGATCAACGCCTTGTACGATAGCAGACTTACTATTATCTGGCATATCAAAAGTTTTTAACACTAATGCAAGTGTTCCATAAGAATATAGGTCTTCTTCTTTTGGATCTTCTACTGATCCATCTTGTTGAGCAACTACAACTAAGTATTTATTATCTGGATCTAAGTCATCTATTAATTGTAGCGACTTCTTTCTTCCTACATAAATAGGAATGACCTGTTGAGGGAATAAAACCGTATTTTTTAACGGCATTACTGGGTATTGTGTTTGTACTGTATCCATTTTTTTTCCTATTCTTATTGTTGCAAAAAGTATGCCTTATATCAAATATAACCTAAAACTATAAAAATTCTTAAAAGATGTGCCAAAATGGCAAAAAAGTCTGCTAATTTAGTTCAATTGAATATAAAAATTCTTCAAATGATACTGAATTTTCTTTTATTAAGTCATTGTTGCCTACAGCTTTTAAAAAATATAAGCTATTAGGAAACTCTACTACCCCTCCTAAGAGGCCATAGTTTGATTGTACAACTACTGGTGCTGAATTGTTCCCCATTCTAGGGACTTCATACGTTCCATACATTTCAATCGAAGTGACATATTTACTATCTAAACTATCTCGTTTAATAATAATATTTTCTCTATCAAATGTTTCGTCTTGCTTGAATTGACTAATCCAACGATCTATATTTTGATCTGCTGTTCCCTGAATATTATTAAAAACTACCAAAGAAAAATCTTCATCTGTTTCCAGACTTATTTCAAGTAATCGAAATTGTTTATCGGAACTGATAGCTTTCCAATCATCTGGTAATTTATAAGATATATTTTTTACTAACTCTCTTCCCATATATTGATTTGTGCCATTTATAGCAATATGAGATACAAAAAAACATGTCCCAATAATAAGTGTATATAATATTATTCTATTCATTGCTACTAAATATAGTACGGGCTTGTTCATCAGCACGATAAGAACTTCTAACTAATGGACCAGATTCAACAATCTTAAATCCAATGGACTCACCAAAAATTTTATATTCATCAAACTTTTCTTTTGGAACATATTGCTCCACTTTCAAATGTTTCTTTGTTGGTTGTAAATATTGGCCAATAGTAAAAATTTGTACTCCTAAATCTGCAATTTGTAACATTGTATCTTTTACTTCTTTCTCAGTTTCTCCTAATCCGACCATAATACCTGTCTTTGTGCGTAAACCAAAATCTATAGATTCTTTTAGGACGTCTAATGAGCGCTGCCAATTTGCTTGCGCTCTTACTCCTTTGCTAATTCTTTCGACACATTCAACATTATGGCTAAAAATATCTGGTTTTGAATCAAATACTGTTTTTAAGGCGTTTTTATCTCCTTGGAAATCAGGAGTTAAAACTTCTATTGTACATTTTGGATTTAATTTACGAGTAGTGTTAATCGTTTGTGCCCATATACTAGATCCATAATCACCCTTTAAGTCATCTCGATCAACAGATGTAATTACTACATGTCTTAATTGCATTTTCTGCACTGCTTGGGCAACTCGATAAGGTTCAAGCGGATCATCCCAGGTAGGTCTTCCTGTTTTAATAGAACAAAAACCACACCCTCTTGTACATGTATCCCCCAAGATCATTAAAGTAGCAGTCTTTCGACTCCAGCATTCATAAATATTCGGGCATCTAGCTTCGGCGCAAACAGTATTAAGGTAACTTTTTGCCACCATCTTCTTAACTGACTTATAATTTTCATCAGTTGTAATATTAATTTTTGGTTTGTGTAGTCCTGTTTGAATCATTGTGCTTTAAATAGTTGATTAAAATGCAATATAATTGACTGTTTAATATCATTCATAAAAAAATTTGTTCCAAGTTCTTTCTCCATTGATGTCATTAAAACATTGTCGATTCCGCATGAGATAATATTGGAAAAATATGTCATATCTGTATTTACATTTAGAGAAAATCCATGTGTAGTTACTCCATGGGATACTCTAATGCCAATACTACCAATCTTTTTATTTTCTACCCAGACTCCAGGTCTTTTTTCTTTTGTTTGTGCATCAATATTATAATCTTGTAAAGTACCAATTAGTAAAGATTCAATATTTTGTACATAAGACTTGATGCCTATTCCCATTTTTTTCAAATCAATAATTGGATATCCAACTAGTTGTCCTGGACCATGATAGGTAACATCTCCGCCACGGTCTGTTTGAATAATTTCACAATTATCGTTTAAAATATTTTTAGGATTAGAATGTTTACCAAGAGTATAAATATGATCATGCTCAACTAAAAGTAAGGTATTGCCGCCTGTTTGATCAATTAATCTATCTCTGGTAGTTTCTTGTGTTGATAAGGCTATATTATAATTGCAAGTCCCTAGATCTTTAACATCTATATCCATTTACTTTAACTGTAATAATGTTTCAAAAATAGCTTCAGAGAAAGTAGGATGCGGATGTACAGAATCAAATACACTGTTCACTGTTAGATTGTTTGATTTAATAACACTTAGTTCTGAAATCATCTCTGTAGCGTTTGACCCAACAATATGGGCACCTAAAATATGACCTTCTTTACCAACTAGTATCTTTATAAATCCATCGGTAGCCCCAACTGCTACAGCTTTTCCATTAGCAATAAAAAATGATTTAGCTACCTTGAAATCTATAGCACTATCCATTAATTGTTCTTCTGTAGCTCCTATTGATGCTACTTCTGGTTTAGAATAAGTACAGGCAGGAACACTATTATAATCAATTTCTTTTGGATTCAATCCACACATATGTTCAGCTGCATAAAGACCTTCTGCTGCAGATACGTGAGCTAACCATGGCGCACCAATTACATCACCAACAGCATAAATATTATCAATATTTGTTTTTCCATTACTATCTACAGCAATATGCTTATTGCTAGAAAATTTTATTCCAATCTCTTCTAATCCTAATCCTTCAGAGTTTCCTTCTACCCCAACAGAAACTAGGATTTTTTCATCATCAATTTTATCTGCTAAAGTCCCTGTTAGTACGTTGATTTTTTTCTTTTTAAAAACCTTTTCAACCCATTGAGAGACTTCTTTGTCTTCGTGAGGAAGAATATTTTCTTCTGCTTCAATAAGGGTAATATTTGTACCAAAACTGTTAAAGAAATATGCAAATTCAACTCCAATGGCACCTGCTCCAATAATAGTCATAGATTTCGGAATAGAATTCATTTGAAAAATATCTTTTGCATAAACAACCTTACTATGATCTGCATTTAAATTGGGTAAAGTTTTTGGCTTAGATCCCGTAGCAATAATAAATATATCTGCAGCGATAGAAATATCATTAACTATTATTGTATTTTTATCAGTAAATGTTCCATATCCTGCATGAAAATCTATATTATGCTTCTTTACTTGGTGGTGTAATCCTCTTGATAAGCGCTGTCTGGCTTTTACGCTTTTATTAATAATAAATTCGAAGTCTACAGTAATATCTTTTAAAGAAATACCATAAGATTCTGATGTATTGATTAAATCCATAGCTTCTGCATTTTTTAATAAGGATTTGGTTGGAATACATCCCCAATTTAGACATACACCCCCAAGATCATTATCATCAATAATTGCAACACTCATACCAAGTTCAGCAGCCCTAAATGCTGCAGTATAGCCACCTGGCCCTCCTCCAACTACTACTAATTGATATTTTTTCAATAGAATCCTAGATATTGTTCATTTGAATTAACTTTAAAAATTCGTTTCTTGTTGATTCTTTTTCTCTAAAAATTCCTAACATAGAACTGCTGGTTGCAATGCTATTTTGTTTTTGAACACCCCTACTTAGCATACAAAAATGCTTTCCTTCTAAAACAACTGCAACACCTCTAGGGTTGAGAACGTCTTGAAGACATTTAGCTATCTGATTGGTTAAGCGTTCTTGAACCTGAAGTCTTTGAGCAAAAAGATCTGTGATTCTTGCAAGTTTTGATAATCCTATAATTTTACCATTTGGGATATACCCTATGTGAGCTTTTCCATAGAACGGAATCATATGATGTTCGCAAAGACTATAGAATTCAATATTCTTAACAATAACCATATCTTTAGATTCACCTTCAAAAATTGCATTATTGATTAAATCATCAAGATTCTCATTGTATCCTTTTGTTAAAAAATCCCATGCTTTTGCTACTCGTTTTGGAGTATTAATTAATCCTTCTCTCTTAGGATCTTCTCCTAAAAGCTCTAGTAAATTTCTTGTATTATCTTCTAATTTTTTTCGTTTTTCGTCTTTCATCAATGCTCCTCTAAATAGCTTGTAGGTTGAATCTTATCTTTTAATGCCCATAACGCAAAATAAATGATTGGGGTATCAATTAATGCAACAAGTACTTTGAAGAGCCATCCCATCATCCATAAGCTATAAAAACGCTCCCATTCAATAACTCCAGCTGAACAAAGAATAATCAAAATTACTGATGTATCTACCAATTGAGAAAACATGGTAGATGCATTATTTCTAAGCCATAAATACTTACCTTTAGTAAGGCGTTTCCAGAAATGGAATATTCTCACATCTATTAGCTGTGCTGTTAAATATGCTACCATTGATGCAAAAAAAGCTGGGCCAGTCAAACCAAAAACTTTTGTAAATGTTTCGCTATCTATTGGAGACCATTCTACAGCAGTCGCATTCATAGCAACCATCACTAATATAGTTGTAAAAACGCTAGCAAAAAATCCTGAAACTACTACTTGATTTGCACGCTTTTGACCATAAAGCTCAGAAATTAAATCTGTTACTAAGAATGTTACTGGGTATGCAATAATTCCAACAGAAAGCTCAAAGTTTATTCCTAGAAAATTCCATGTAAAAAACTTTTGAAAAATTAGATTACATGCTACAAGAGATGCAATGAATATCCCTGTTAAAATTAAGTAAAATCTTTCTTGAAAATCATTCACTATTACCCCCATAATAGTCTGTGTAGATTGTTGGTGTTTCTACTATTCGTATATGATGCAATGAACATCCTTCTAAATGTGCTGATATAGTATCCCAGATAAAAACAACTAAATTTTCTGTAGACGGTTGCTTATCTTTAAACCAAGGGACATCTTTTTCAAATTGCGAGTGATCTAATACCGATACAATATGTTTTTTTACGATGGCCTTTAGATGACCTAAGTCTACCAAGAATCCTGTATCAGGATTTACATCTCCTGTAACAGTAACATGTAATGTATAATTATGGCCATGTACTCTGACATCTTTTCCAAACACTTCTAAGTTCTTTTCATCTGACCACTTAGCATTTCCATACTTGTGCGCTGCTGCAAAAGTAAATATTTTTGTTAAATATATGTTTTTATTTTTTTTCATTTGAATAAGTAATTTATCTAAATAAAGATCTTCTTCCAACTACTGAAGTAATTGGACATTCATTTGGATTGAAATTCTTTGCAGGACAATAATCCCTACCATAAAATACAATCTGAAGATGAAGTTTACTCCATTTTTCTTTAGGAAACAAACGTTTGGCATCTCTTTCTGTTTGTTTAACGCTTCTACCGGAAGAGAGACCCCATCGATAAATTAATCGATGTACATGGGTATCTACTGCAAATGCTGGAACTCCAAATGCTTGCGACATTACAACGGAAGCTGTTTTATGTCCTACACCCGGAAATGATTCTAGTGCTTCAAAATCGTTAGGCACTATTCCACTGTACTCATCAACTAACATTTGAGATAGTCCTAAGATTGCCTTTGATTTGGCTGGACCTAAGCCACAGGGTTTTATAATACTGTAGATGGTTTCATAGTCTAAAGTAATCATTTTTTCTGGAGTATTAGCTTTTGCAAAAAGCGTTGGGGTTACTTTATTTACTGACTTATCTGTTGAATTTGCTGATAGAAGAACTGCAATGAGTAAGGTATAATTACTTGAATGATTTAAAGGAGCAGATACCTCAGGATAGATTGCATCGAGCTTGTCAATTATGAAATTAACTTTATCTTGTTTGATCATAAATCCTTACAATTGATTTAGGGCATCAAAAGTCAAAGATTTTGGTCGAGTCAGTGGAAGTCCCATTGCACGAGCTAGTACAATCTGAGATACGATACCTAGAGATCGAGACATACTAAATAATACAGTATAAAATTCAAATTCTTTTAATCCATAATAATGAAGTAAAGACCCAGATGCAGCATCAACATTTGGCCATGGATTTTTTGCTTTTCCATGTTCCTTTAATACGTCAGGAATAATATCAAATAATTTGGTAACTACATCAAAAACTTCACTATCACTTATATGGTCTTTTCCGAATCCCATAAATGCAGTAAATCTTGGATCAGGGCATCGCAATACAGCGTGACCATATCCAGGAATTACTTTTCCTGAATTTAGTCTGTCCCATGCAAAAGCTTTTAATTGATCATCACTTGGTACGCCTTTGAAATGATCTACAATATCTAGAACAAATTTTAAATTATTTTGATTTGCAAGTCCATGTAATGGACCAGCTAAACCATTAAGGCCAGCCGATAAAGAATAATAAGGATCAGATAAAGCAGAATTAACAGTCAAGGCACTAAATGTACTTACATTTCCACCTTCATGATCGCAATGCAACATTAAGTAGAGTTGCATCATTTTTAACATATCTTCAGATTCTTCAAATCCCATCATTTGTAAAAAACTTTCAGACCAATCTTCAGAGCCCGCATGCTCTAATCTTTCACCTTTATTAAATCTTAATCGATAGATTGCTGCTGCAATAGCGGGAAGTTTTGCAATAATGTTTAAGCCATCTGTAAGGGTGCTTTCCCAGTAATCGTTCTTTGAGACCACTAAATCATATGCTTTTGCAAATTTACTCTCTTTTTGCATGGATAAAATTGCTGTATTAAACATTGTCATAGGATGTGAATCTTTTGGCATGCTATTTAATATATCCCATACATACTGAGGAACTTCACTTCTTGAATGTAAACACTGTTGTAGATCTATTACCTCTTCTTTGTTAGGTAATTCCCCTACGAGCATTAGATACAAAACTTCTTCTGGCTTGATATGAACCAGATCAAGTATATGGTGTCCTCTAACATGCAATCCAGCATCTGCTGTTACAGATGAAGTATCACATATCATTCCTTTGACTCCTCGCATACCAGAAAAGGCTTTTTCTATAGTTACATTACTAGTAACATGATCGCCTTTTTCATCCAAAAGCTGTCGATAATTATATCTCCAGTCAGGTATTTTTTTTGCTAGATTTTCTTTTAATTTCCCCATAATAACATCTGAATTTAAGTTTGAAATTGCATATTGTGTAATTGTTTATAAATGCCGTCTCTATTAATTAATTCATCATGGCTTCCCTCATCAATAATTTTTCCCCTGTCTAGTACAATAATTTTATCTGCATTATGAACTGTAGATAACCTATGAGCTATTACAATTACTGTACGATTACGCATTAATTTTTCAATTGCTTCCTGTACCTTTTTTTCTGACTCAGTGTCAAGAGATGAAGTTGCTTCATCTAAAATTAAAATTGGTGGATTTTTAACAATTGCACGGGCTATAGCAATACGCTGTCGTTGTCCTCCAGATAATGATACACCTCTTTCACCTATAATTGTTTCATATCCATCAGGTAATTTTTTAATAAACTCATGTGCATTTGCTGCTATTGCAGCATCCTTAATGATATCATCTGAAATCGATTCAACGCCATAGGATATATTTGCTCTTACAGTATCATTAAATAAAAATGTTTCTTGAGTCACAATACCCATTAATGATCTGAGTGAATTAATATCCATTTCTTTAATGTTATTATCATCAATAAAGATAGAACCTTTTATAGTATCGTAAAATCTTGGTATTAAATCAACTAGGGTTGATTTTCCTGCACCACTAGGACCAACTAGTGCAATAATTTGACCTGATGAAATTGAAAAATTAATATTTTTTAGTACTTGCTCATCTTTATTGCCATAATGAAAACTCACGTCTTTAAATATAATTTCTTTTTCTAGGTTATCTACATGTGTAGCATCTGGAACATTAATAATATCAGACTTTGTATCTAAAATGGAAAAGACCCTGTCTGCTGATGCTAATCCATTTTGTAACTCATTGAAAACATTACTAAGATTTTTCATTGGGCCGAACAGGCTAAACAAAAGTAAGATAAATCTTATAAAATCTTCTGAGCTGATAGATTGAGCTACTAAAACATCGCGTGCTCCTACCCATAATAATAATGCTGCAATTGATGCTCCAATAATCTCTGACACAGGAGATGAAACCAATCTCAAAATATCTTTTCTCAGCATTAATTTATAATACTTATGCGTTTCATTAGAAAATCGTTTTACCTCGTATGCCTTCATTGCAAATGCTTTAACAATCCTGATAGAACTTAAAGTTTCAGAAATAACAGAAGTAATTCCTGCTAATTGCTCTTGAGTTCTTGCTGCTCTTCTTCTTATGCTTTGTGCAATGCCAAAGATAATCACTCCACTCAAAGGAACTACTGTCAATGCAATTCCTGCTAGTTTGGGACTTATAATAAAGAGTAAAGTTAAAAATGTCAGAATATTAATTGGCTCAACAAATAATTTTTGAAAGGTAGTTGATAAAGAATTTTTCATATTATCAATGTCGCTCACAAGTACTGATGTTAATCTTCCAGATTTATTTTTATTAAAATAAGATAAAGATAGATAGTGAAAATGCTCATAAAGACTATTCCTTAAATCTCTTATCAACTTAAACTGAATAATAGATAAAGTGATATTTTTGATATATAGTGCAATATTTTTAAATGTAAATACTACTATCAAAGCAACACAAACAGCTGAAACCGTATCTATTGCTGATTCACGCAAAAGTAAATCATTTGAAAATAATTTCAATCTATCATTTGCAGATAAATTATCTAAAGCTAGTAATCGTGCATTTTCTGCAACCATATCATTGAAATCAATTAATACATTATTAATCATAGTTGCAGTGATCCAAATAGAAGCACTATTAAATAAGACAAAAATAATAGCTGCTATGCTTGAAGCAATTAATAAGGGCCAATATGTAAGAATAAGCTTAAATAATCGGATATGTGAAGATTGATTCATTTTTTATAAACTATATTTCAGTATTAGTATTTTCTTCTTTCTTCTCTTCTTTAAGAGACTCTTTTTTAGTTACTTTGAATACCACTTCTTGTTCACCATTAGTTCGATTTCGCTTTATTTTTTTAATATCTTCTATTTCAGAGTGTATAGTGCAATGCTTAGAAGTTGACTCTTTATTTTCTAAATATAAAATTTCTTTATAATCATTATTACTATAGTGGTGAGCTTTTAAATTGGTACTTATTATATGACCACCACTTAATAAAAGTGATATGCTAACCAGCGAATTGATGATTGTTGTAACCATTTTTTACTTATGTACTTCTTTATAAATCATTTTTGCATGAACTATATCTGCTTCAATAAATGTACTGCCAATAATTGTAAATCCTAAATCTTTATAAAATTTTATCACACTTTCTTGAGCATGCAAATATATCATATCTTCTGATGGAATTTGATTCAAAACAAACTTTACAATATCCCTACCAATACCTTTACATCTAAATTTCTTTAAAACTGCAAAGCGTTCTAATTTGTAACCCTTAGTGGTTTTTCTCCATCTACCTGTTCCAACTGGAACATTTCTATACATAGCCAATACATGAAATGAAGTATCTTCATTTTCAATCTCTAAGTCTTCTGGAACATTTTGCTCCTCAATAAATACTGTTCTTCTTATATCAAGAACGATATTATAGTCTGCTTCTGTTTTTACTAATTGTATCTTAGTGTTCATTTTAGCAATTTCAATATTATACAATGAGAAATCAAAGACTAATTATAGTAATTATTTTATCACTTTTCTTGAGTAAATCAATTGCTCAAGATCAATTTAAGTCATATAAAGATATCAAAAAAATTCCTGATGGCATGAATCTTATTCATGACAATAATCAAACAAGAGCAATTGTGGGAGTGCATGGATTTTATCCTGTATATTGGGTTGAAATCCATCACGAATGGGTGCAACCATTTAATTGGTTAAGTCAGCAAGATATAAAAACCTTCTTTTACAAATATGACTGGAATGAATGTCCAAGTAAGATGGCTAAAGAATTTTCAAGAGAACTAGAGTCTCTAATAATTCAATATCCCGAAGTAGACGATTGGCAAATTGTTGGTCATAGTATGGGTGGTAGCGTAGTTATGTTTACTAATCAATCTTTTGAGTATAATAGTAAAGTTACATTTAATACTGTAGCTACTCCTGTGAATTATGAACGTGAAAAAACACCTTTCTTTGTAAGGATGTATGAATCAATATTTAATAAAAAGTGCTCCGAAACAATTGACAGTCTTGATAATGAATTTGATAATGGCTTTACTAACAAGCATGTACAATGGAGAAATTTAAAAGAGTTTGATTCACAATTTAAGAAATATGATTTTGATCCATATGATCGAGTTATTAAAAACTCAACCGTCTTTCAGTTTCCCGATAGTCTAGATGGTGAAAGAGTTGGACATACATCTAGTTTATATTTTTCAATACTAGAAATTATCAATTAATTCTATAGATACAGGACAATGATCTGAACCCATAACATCTTCATGTATATCTGCGTCTGAAATATTTTCAACAAAATCTTCATTTGTGAAAAAACCATCTATTCTCCATCCAATATTTCGTTGACGAGCACCAAATCTATATGTCCACCAAGAATATCGCTCGGGTTCATCATGAAATAATCTAAAAGTATCCACATATCCATTTTCAATATAAGTATCAACCTGAGCTCTTTCTATTGGCATAAAGCCAGAGTTATTCTTATTTGCTTTTGGATTTGCTAAATCAATTTCTTGATGAGCTGTGTTCCAATCTCCACCCACTAATACATTAACTCCTGATGCTACTTGATCATTTAAAATTTCTAATAAATCATCATAAAAATCTAATTTATATTTCAAACGATGTTCGTCTTTTTGTCCATTAGGAAAGTAAATATTATATAAAAGAAAATTTTCAAATTCGGTAATTAATACACGTCCTTCCCTATCATATTTTTCAATACCAAGACCATACTGTACATGAAGGGGTTCTTGTTTTGAAAATGTTGCTACACCGCTATATCCTTTTCTTTCTCCAGAATGCCAATATCCATGATATCCATCTACACTCTGTAATGAATCAGGGAGTTGTTCAAAGTGAGCTTTAGTTTCTTGTATGCACAGGATATCGGGAGCTGTTGCATCTACCCAATCTAAGAATCCTTTTTTCTCAATTGCTCTTACACCATTTACATTCCAAGAAAATATTCTCATTTTATTTTTTACCTCTTTAATTTTAAAATTTAATTAATAAATTAAACTATGAACTTTAAAGAAGAATTCAAAAAAATTATAGATGAAAACTCAATTGTCCTTTTTCTTAAGGGAACGAAAGATATGCCGGTATGCGGTTTTTCTAAAACAACAGTCAATTTATTAAATCATTATGGCGTTGATTTTAAAGATGTAAATATCTTAGAAGATCCTGAAATGAAAACGGCGTTGTCAGAATTGTCAGGATGGCCTACTTTTCCTCAACTCTTTGTTCAAGGAAAATTATTGGGTGGTTGTGATATTGCAGTAGAGATGCACCAAAGTGGTCAACTCTTAGATGCTTTAGATGTATAAAGAAAGACTATTGTAAAAATAGTATCTTAGCTCTATATTTTGCTACATTTTTGGCCCGTTCGTCTAGTGGTTAGGACTCATGGTTTTCATCCATGCAACAGGGGTTCGATCCCCCTACGGGCTACACCTTTTTGCCCCCTCAAAACATAAATTACTCTCATAAGAATAATAAATAAACCGACCAGTCGGTTTTTTATTGTTTTTTTAGAAAAAAGCACCTTATATTTGATATGTCAATATGAGTTAGTTAGGGCGGGGGAAATCCTTGATTAGTTCAAACAGTTAGATGTTATACTATATTATACCTTTAAATTCAGAACATTCATCTCCCGCTCTTTAATCAAAAATCAAAACAAAAAAATTAACTTTCTTTTATTGGGATGTGGTCTAATGGCAAGGCACGACACTGTTAATGTCGAAGATGGTGGTTCGAATCCATCCATCCCAGCATTTTTAGTTACATATCTAAGAATTGAGCAATTAATCTTTGAAAATGATGAACACCCTGCTCTCTTGTTGGAGAGAATCTACCTGCTTTATAAAATGAAGATTGGATACCTTTACTTTCATTTTCTACTATGAATTCATCTTCTCTTTCAACTTTATCGATATCATTCCCAGCGCCTTTGTGTAGCTTACTATGGTCATAGATATATGTTAGGAATGACACTTTTGTACGATTAATACTAATTGGTTTAACAATATTTACAGATAAACCCCATGGATAAAAATTGAACATCATGTTAGGGAAAACCCAATAATAGTATGCAGCAACTTGCTTGCCGTAATCTATATGCCCTTTTGGTAGATTAAATGTTTCATTTGAATCATCAGAATATCCAATTTGTAAGCTGGAATATTTATGTAACTCTGTTGAATAGCTTCCATAGTCTAATACTTTGTTTAATCCTTCATGTACAAATGGAATATGGAAACCTTCTAAATAGTTATCACAGTATAGAGCCCAATGAGCCTGTACGAGATAGTCCTTTGACATACTTCCATCAAATGAAAATTCATCTAATGGCAAAAATCCTATTCTTTCATTAATTGGTTTAAGGATTTCTTTAAAGTCAAATGCTGGATTCAATCCTGCAAAAAGAAATGGCCCCCATTCTCCAAGTGGAAATTTATGTAAGTTATCACAGTCTCTTGGGAAATCTTGTGCTTCTTTAAATTCTGGCATAGATCTAAAGTTTCCATTTAGGTCAAATGATCTCCCATGATAAGCACATGTAAGAGTTTTCGATTTTCCAGGCCCTAAGGCTACAATATGCCCTCTATGAGTACAGACATTTGTCATACAATTAATATCGCCCTCTTTATCTCTAGTAAGTAATATAGGTTCTGTTAAAAATCCATCTAACAATGTAAGTGGATAAATAGAATTAGTTAATTTAAGATTGGAATTATCTCCAAGCCATTGCCAGGATTTTAAAAAAATATTTTCTTTTACTTCATCAAAAACATCTTGGCTCTTATAAAAAGATGATGGAAGTGTTTCAGCTTTAGATATATCTTTGTCAATATTAAATTGAGAAGGCAAAATAAACCTATATACTAGTTAAGTAGAAAACCAAATTTCAGACCTATGTGTGTAGTACCATATTTATTAGCTATACTTGGTTCAACAAAAAATTCTGATATCGATGTTTCATTAGTTATAACTCCAGGTTCAAAAATAAACGGTACAGCTAATTCAGTAAAGATAGTTGACCCACTAAAAGACTCTGTACCATCCAACTCTAAATCTGAATCATAGATATTTTTTTCATTAATCATATTAATTTTGAGTCTTGGAATAATTACAAATTGAGCGTCAGTTGGAATTTCTTTACTTACTCCAAATTCAAGAGCATAGGATTTACCATAGAAGTCTTGATCTAAAATATCGAGTGTAGCACTACTAAAAGTTGCACTTCCATATCTAAATCCTACAGAAAGATTGACAATATCAGTTAATAAATTTGGATCTAAATAATAAGTCATTCCTAAAGAAAAACCTTTATCACCTACATCAGGATTATTGCTTCTAAAATCCTCAGAAAAGTTGAACTGAGGATCTCCGTCAGGATTAGATTGCTCTCCTGTTAAATCAAATATATAATTATCTTTTCTATCATATGAGGAATATCCATAAGAAAAATCTATACCGAACATTCCGTTATATACATACCCAATATTAATGCCATTTCCATAGCTATTTCTTAGAAATTTTCCTTCTCCAAAGAAATCTACATTTTGATCATACCCAAAAGATACTATTCCAGCAGTCTTTCCAGGACTAACTAAATGTGTCTGTGAGGATAGAATTGTTGGAAATAATAAAACTAAAATGATAAGAATTTTCTTCATGGCACAAAATTACTACATGAATGAGTGATTAAGAATTTATTTTTTATTTTTTTCAATAACTGAAATTAAACGATTATATATCTCTTGTGTATTACGAGGTGCACCAATTAAGATATCGCGAATAATACCATCTTTATCTACGATAAAGTGTGCTGGGGCTACAGGACTCAAATTAGAGCTAAAGTTTCTAGATATTTGACCCTGTATATATGTAAAATCAGTTCTTTCAAGAAAATTAGTAATATCTGGAATGCTATCGAAGCTTAATGCTAAAAATGTGATGTCTTCATCTTGATATTTTTCAACTAGATCATTTAAGTAAGGCATTTCAGCTATGCAAGGACCACAATTAATATACCATAAATTGACGACCAAAAGATTGCCTTGAAAATCTTTAAAAGATTTCACTGACCCGTCAAGCATATTTAATGCACCCTCCGGAAGTGGTTTATCTTTCCATTGATCTACTACTCTTTTATTTATAACAGCCCCTCTGCCACCAGCTTTCATTAAAGTAGCTTCTTCAATAAGATTATCGATTACATCATCTGCAACAAATCCACGTAAATCATCATACTTTTCAAATAATATGTATTCTGTATTTTTTCGTTCATTGTCAAAACGTCTAAGTACTTGCAAATTTACACTTTCAACAAGACTATCTTTTTGTGATTCAGATAAGATATTTCCCTGAGCATCTTTGAAGACAATTCCATTTGATACAGGAGTAAATTGTTTTTTAGATGGTTTTTCACTTGAAGAAACCTCTTGTGTTACTTTCTCCTTTTCAGCAGGAGCTATTTTTTCTTGACAAGAAAAAAGGTTAAATATAATTATAAGTGTTAATAAAAATTTCATGTGCGATATCGGTTGAAATATAACTTAGCTATGAATAAAAAAGATAAAAAAAGACAAAGAATACAAAACCAAATAAATATATCTTCAAAATTATCTGCTATCCATTTCGCTGTTTCAGATAGTTCTTCTTTTTTTATGAAATACATAGTAGAATATCTTAACTTTTAAGGATAATTATGATAAAAATATTTCTACCATACCAATATGTAATAGTAACGCTAATAGGATTCACAGTGATGCTCCTATTGAGTGGATTTTCATACAAAAAAATAGCAACAAACACCCTCGACAAATCTCCATCTAAAGCAAATTTCTATGACCTAAAGGCTATGTCAATTGATAACGAAGAAATTTCCTTTGAACAGTTTAAAGGAAAGAAAGTTCTAATTGTCAATGTTGCTACTAAATGTGGCTATACTTATCAATATGAGGGCATGCAAAAATTAAATGATCTCTATGGAGATAAAGTAGCTGTCTTAGGATTTCCTGCTAATGACTTTTTATTTCAGGAATCTGGTAGTAACGAATCTATAGCCGAATTTTGTGAGACTGTATTTGGTGTAACGTTTCAAATGTTTAAAAAAATTACTACTAAAGGTAAGAAACAAAGCTCAGTCTATACTTGGCTTAGTGATTCTAGTCTTAATGGATGGAATGATCAAAAACCTACATGGAATTTCTGTAAGTACTTGATAGACGAAAATGGGGAGTTAGTAGCGTTCTTTGATTCTCGAGTTAAGCCACTTTCTAAAGAAATCACCAGTCTTTTATGAGCACATATCTAAAAATACTTACCTAGATATTCATCAATATTAGGCTCATTGCCATGATAATCATACCAGCTGTTACTCCGACAATAGGATCAGAAGGCTCTCCATACTCTTTTGATACAGGTAATAATTCATTTAGAGCAACATAAACCATAATTCCTGCACACAAAGCAAATGATACACCAAACAATGCTTCGTTATAAACTGTACGGAAAATTAAAAATCCTAATACAGCACCTAATGGTTCTGCCAGTCCTGATGCAAATGATATCCAAAATGCTTTAGACTTATTTTTTGTAGCATGATAAATAGGGACTGAAACTGCTAATCCTTCTGGAATATTATGAATTGCAATAGCAGTAGCAAGAGTTGCTCCTACTGTTGGGTCATAAACTGCAGCCGTAAATGTAGCAAATCCCTCAGGAAAATTATGAATTGCTAAAGCAATTGCGGAAAATATTCCTGTACGAATTAATAATGATTCATCTTTGTTTGAAGATCGTGATATAAAATCAGCAATTGAGTGGTGATCAAATAATTGATCGATAAATAACATTATTAGTAATCCACCAACAAATGCTGTTACTCCAATTAATTTTCCATATGTGTCTCCATAAAGACCCCCAAGAGAATCAAAGGAAAGTATCAGTAACTCCATAAATGATACATAAATCATTACCCCTGCTGACAATCCTAATGCCAATGACAATAATCTTTTATTTTCAAATTTTGAATATAATCCAAGTACACTTCCAATCCCGGTACTCAGCCCAGCAAGAGTTGCTAATGCGAATCCAATATAAACATTTGTTAAGTCCATGTTTTCCTTACTTTTTTTCTTTAAATTATTTAAAAAAATTTTATAAAATTATGTTTAATGTAACAAAAATAATTGTATCTGCCCTTATAATCTTTATAGCATCTGAAATTGCAAAAAGAGATACCTTAGTAGGTGCAATCATTGTTTCACTTCCTATGATTTCCTTGCTGTCAATTATATGGCTTTATATTGAAACTAAAGATATAGAAAGAATTATTTCTTTTTCTTACAGTGTATTTTCTATGATAATTCCTTCATTATCTTTTTTTCTTACACTGCCATATTTCTTAAAGAAAAATATATCATTCAGTATTAGCCTTATACTTTCCATAGGAGTTATGATTGTATTATATTTTGGGTTAGCAACATTATATAAAAAAATAGGATACGTCGTTTAAATGAAAAATTTATTAATAATGCTACTTTGGATAAGTGGCCTATATGCACAGGACAATGAAATGAAAACTGTAGATTATGTAGATATAGAACGTTTTATGGGAAAATGGTTTGTTACAGCTATTGTACCCAATATGATAGAAAATGGAGCAACAAATGCATCCGACATCTATGAGCTTAATCCTGATGGAACAATTGCTATTACATATGATGCAATCAAAGATGGAAAGAAAAAGCAGATTAAACAAAAAGGGACTATAATCAATAAAGAAAGCAATGCTGATTGGACCATACAGATGAAAAAGCCTTATGTTCCATTTCTCAAATTTCCTTTTAAAATTATTTTAATAGACCCTAATTATAAATATATGGCAGTTGGTTATCCTGATAATAAAATGGGCTGGATTATGAATAGAGATACCAATATGGATGAATTAGTATACGAAGATATATTAGTAAAGCTTGAAGAGTTTGGGTATTCAAAAGATCAGTTTGTAAAGATCTTACACAACTAGTGTTGATGTCCTCCACCAAATAAGGCCAAGGCTAAATATAATATTCCAATTAATACAATTAATGAAGCAGCTATTAAATTTGTATTAAAACGTTTATTCATCGAATTTAAATAATCACTAAATTTATCTTTAAAGAATAAAAATAATATCATAATGCCAATCAATGTTAATGCGATTCCTAGCACATAAACTATAATACTGGAATAAAGAGTGATGCTATCATCACTAAACTTTGTTGAAGCAATTAAGAGAACTGCTATAGCGGAGGGACATGGAATTAATCCAGCAACCATACCTGTAGTGAATGGACTTGAAAATTTAGATTCATTGAAATGAAAATGCATTGGTTCATCGCAATGATCATCGTGTTGATGACGCACTTCTTTTGAAGCGCGATACAATAAATAAAGTCCCAAACAAATAATAAAAGATGGTCCAATAGTAGTTAGTATAGGAAAAGATTCATTTCCTGCTTTCAATAAAAAAGCTAATAGAGAAAATAAAAGAAAATGAACCAAAATAAGTCCGGATATTAATTGTGCTGCACCAGAAAAACGCATTGATCCACCTGTCATATAAGCTAAAATTAACGTCTTGCCATGTCCAGGCTCTAGCGCATGGAACATACCTAGTATAAAAATAACTGAAAAAGTAAAATTATTACTTAATGTTGTTTCTAAGAATACAATTAACTCATGCATATTTATTTCTTTGCTTTGTTCTTTGGCACTGGATCATAGCCACTTTTGGACCAAGGGTGACATCTTAATATTCTTTTTAATGCTAGCATACTTCCCTTCATAGATCCCCATTCCTTAATTACATCAATAGCATATTGTGAACAAGTTGGTTGATACCGACAATTTGATCCTAATAATGGTGATAAAAAAGTTTGATACCCCTTAATGAGCGTTACAAAAAATAAGGAGGGAATATTTTGCATATAATTACTTCTTGTTAAAATCCTTGTAGAGCATACTAGTTTGGATATCTTTATTATCTTGATACTTACCGCTTTCATATGGGGTATAATCGCCTTCTACTGAATGATAAAAAATTTGACATATTTCTATAGAAGGATAAATCTTTATTGGTTGTACACAAAAAATTTCTAATGTCCAATATCCCTTGAATCCAACATCTCCAAAGCCAGCAGTAATATGTACAAACAATCCTAGTCTTCCTACCGAAGATCTTCCTTCAAGCATGGGCACAAGATTCTGAGTTTCTGTATACTCCATAGTTCTTCCGAGATATAATTTTTTACTTTCTAAGACTAAACCTTCTTCTGGAATAACAATCTTTGTTGCAGGATTATCTTCTTTCATATCCAAGACAGGCTTATCATACACTAAAAGTTCATTGTGTAATCTTAAATTATAGCTATTTGGATTAACTTGATTTTCGTTGAAAGGATCAATTAAGATATCTTTATCTTTTCTTTGAATAATTTCTTTTCCTGATAAAATCATAATACTGGCTCTAGGTTATATATTTTTTTTTAGGTTACAAAGTAATTTTTGTATCTTATGGTATGGATTTTATACTATGGTGGCAAACATTACCTTCAAAAATGGACCCTACTTTAATTACTATCGGGCCACTATCAATATATTGGTATTCTACAATGTACCTTGTTGCATTTGGTGTAGTCTATTTACTATGTAGTAGAAAAATTAAGGATAAGACTTTTACTAAAATTACTGTATTACAATTAGAGGATCTCTTATCATACATATTGATTGGATTGCTTATTGGTGGACGTCTAGGGTACGTTCTATTTTATAATCTAGATTATTATCTATCTAATCCATTAGAAATCTTATTACCATTCTCTTTTCAAAATGGAGTATGGAAATTTACTGGTATTGCTGGAATGTCATATCATGGAGGGCTAATTGGAGTTATATATGCTATATGGCTTTATGGTAAAAAAGTAAATTTACATTTGTTTACTTTAGCAGACTTTTTAACAGCAGCCATACCGTTAGGTTATTTTTTTGGAAGAATAGGAAACTTTATTAATGGTGAACTGTATGGTCGCACTACAGAGTCTGCAATTGGAATGTATTTTACAAATGCTGGAGATTATCAACTCAGACATCCTTCTCAGTTATATGAAGCATTTTTTGAAGGCATTGTATTATTTTTCATTATTAATTTTTGCAATAGACATAATCAATTAGGCTTTAATAGTGGCTTATATGTTTTTGGTTATGGATTTTTCAGATTCTTTATTGAGTTTTTCCGTGAACCAGATGCTCACTTAGGTTTTGTATTATCCACTTTAAGTATGGGGCAACTACTATGTATTGCAATGATGGCAGGTGGAATATATATATGGTACATTGGAAATAAGAAAACTATTACAGCTCAAATTTAAATGCTGGCTCATCAATTGTCATAGTAGCTGATTGAACATTTTTTTGGCCGTATACATTCATAATATTTTGCTGCTTCTCATACATATCCATAAAAATTGTATTAAATACAGCAACATTAGAAGGGGATTTAAATTTTTCAATCTCTAGAAAAAATAAGGTAAAATCTCCATCTACTTTTTTACCAATGTATTTCCAAAAATGATCTTGAATGATAAAATTTTCGGAAAGATAGTCAATTAAAAAATCGTCAATAGCATTATCTTCTCTGTCTGAACCAAGATTTGCTAAATTAAAATCAGCAGCTTTTAATAAAGCTTCGACATCATGAGAAAATGTCTGGATGGTCACTTCTAAATTCTTTTGATTGTCACTCAAGCGCACTTCAGTAGTTGTCAAAAAGAATTGATGACTAAACACTATTGTGTTTAGTAAAATTATTTGAACAAATAATTTATACATCTTTCAAGTTGTAGTTATACTACTTGCCTTCTTGCTGCTTTGCTCTTTGCATTGGATTTGATCCGCCATACCAAGAAGAACTATCATACTTATACATATCAAATAATGTTGGTTCATTTTTCGGTGGCCAATGATTATTATCTCTAAAAGTATCTGCAGTTTCTCTAAATGGATCTAGCATAAAGCTTACTACTTTCTTTTCAGTCTTAAATACTTTTGATACCTCTGGCCTATTAAATCTCCAAATTTCAACTGGAATTCTTACAACATCTGTGGAGCCATCTTCAAAAGTCATTTCAATAATCAATGGCATTACTAATCCACCAATATTTTTGAATTTAATTTTATAAAAATGGTCTTCGCGCTTAGCTAGCTTTCTTTCATTGTCAGATAACTCATCCATCAACTTTTCATATTTGCTCTTCCCGCTCATTTTTTCCATCATTTTTGCTTTCATTTCATCTGAAAGGTCAGCATCGTTGAGCATTGTTTCATATCTTCTACGATCACTATCGTCTGTAATGTCAGCAAACTCATCATATGAATCATAGAAGTCTCTAGTTTTTGGGTCTTTATCTGTAACTGTTTGTTTAATATCTTTCTCATCTAGCATAGCAGCATAGTATTTTTTACCTTCTTTGTCTTTCTTTTCAGCTGCTCTTTTCTGTTTAGGATCAAGCTCTAATTGGAACCACTCGACTTCTTCAATAGATAAATCTACATGGTCATTGGTGAAAAACCATCCCCTCCAAAACCAATCTAAATCAACTCCAGATGCATTTTCCATTATTCTAAAAAAATCAGATGGTGTTGGGTGTTTAAACATCCATGTTCTAGAATATTCTTTAAATGCAAAATCAAATAATTCTCTTCCCATAATAGTATCTCTTAGGATATTTAGCGCAACGGTAGGTTTCCCATATGCATTTGCACCAAATTGATAGATTGACTCAGAGTTTGTCATAATTGGCATAATATTTGACTTATCTCCTCGCATATATCGAACAATATAGTCTTGATTATTTCTTGGGTGAAACAGTTCAGAATCCCAAGCTCTACCAGCTAGATCATCCATGAATGAGTTTAATCCTTCATCCATCCAAGTCCATTGTCTTTCATCTGAATTAACAATCATGGGGAACCAAAAGTGTCCTACTTCATGTATAATAACTCCGATTAATCCTCTTTTAGTTCTTTCAGAATATGTACCATCTTCTTCTGGACGATATCCATTAAATGTAACCATTGGATATTCCATTCCCATACGATCTATATGTGCTGAAATAGCAACAGGGTATGGATAATCAAATGTGTATTTGGAATAAAAGTCAACTGTGTGTGCTACAGCTTTTGTTGAATACTGGCCCCATAGAGGATTTGCTTCATTTGGATAATAAGACATAGCCATTACGGTCTTATCGCCTACTTTAACGCCCATTGCATCCCAAATATATCTTCTCGAAGCTGCGAACGCATAATCTCTTACATTGTCTGCTTTAAAATGCCATGTTTTTTGTCTCATTGTTTTTGTTTCTAGATTTTCTAAGGCTTCATCTACAGTTACGATCAACACTGGCTCTTTTGATTTTTCTGCTTTTTTAAGCCTTTTTACCTGCTCCTCAGAAAGTACTTCTTCAGGATTCTGTAGGGATCCAGTTGCTCCAACAACAAAGTCTTCTGGAACTGTAATTTTTACATCGTAATCTCCAAAAATTAGTGTGAATTCTCCTCGGCCTAAGAATTGCTTATTTTGCCAGCCGTACACATCGTTATACATACACATTCTTGGAAAGAATTGCGCAATAGTATAAATATAGTTATCGTCTTCTTCAAAGTGTTCGTATCCAGATCTTCCGCCGTCTCTAATATGGTCATTAATATTGTACCACCACTTAATTGTAAATGTATAGGTTTCTCCAGCTTGAATTGGCTCTGGAACATCGATACGCATCATTGTTTTATTAATGGTATATGGAACATTTTTATTTTTTTTGTCTTTAACATATTGAATTTTGAAACCGCCATCAAAATCTCTATAAAAGTTTTCCAACGTTCTAGATGATACTGAACTGCCTATAACCATTTTCTCATTACCGCGCTGTGCAGATAAATCGCCACTAGACTGTATTTTGTAGGAGTCTGAGTCTAATGCTCTAACATTTTGTGTTAACTCCATCCATAGATAGTTTAGTGCATCAGGTGAATTATTATAAAAAGTTACGGTTTCTTCACCGTAAAGTCTTTGCTTGTTGTCATCAATTCGAAGCTTCATATCATAGTCAGCTCTCACTTGCCAATATTCATGACCTGGATATCCAGCAGCCGTTCGATAAGTGTTTGGTGTAGTTATATCTTCATTTAATTGCTTAAAGCGATCTAAGTTAATTTGATATGAATTGAAATGTTTGTTTTCTTCAAGTTCAACTGCATTTTGAGCAATTGTAAAAGATAATAAAAAAATTGTTATAACGGTTTTTTTAAACATAGTTATTTCTCCTAAAATTCTGTTAGTTAACAATGTAAGTAGCAAATAATGATGTTGTAAATAAAAAAAAGATGTTATCTTTAAAGCACTAAGGAGAGAATTATGGTAAAAAAAATACTTTTTATACAGAATAGAAAAAATGTAAAGCGCTCTAATTTCTTTGATCACTGGGAAAATATTCATGCCCCTCACATGGTAAAAGTGTTAAAACCTCAAAAATATGTACTGACATTTTTTGAAGAAGACCTAGAAAACGGATGTTGTGGAATGGCTGAATTATGGTTTCATTCAGAAGAAGAATATAAGATAGCAATGGAAAGAAGAAATACTGAATTTGGTAAATCTGATAATTGGCATGACGTAGCAAAAGCATGGCCAGACCCTGATCGCTATGAATACACAGGAAAAGAAATTAAAATTGTTGATAATACTTAGTATTACATGAACCGATTTTTTTTATTTTTTCTCATTTCATTTTTCTTTAGCTGTGAAAAACAGTCTTATCAAATTGGAGATATATTCTTTCAAGATTTAGATTGTGGGCCACCATGTCAAGCAATTGAAGCTGTCACTTCTGGTTATCAAGGTGCACAACTTTCTCATTGTGCTATCATTACTTCTATTGGAACATCTAATTATGACACGATCCTGACTGAAGCAATTGGCGAAACTGTTACTCAAACAACATTACATGATTTTTTAAATCGCAGTAATAAAGTATTTGTTGGTCGCTTAAAAGATGAATATCAATATATGATTCCCGATGCGATTACATATATTCAAACTGATTTAAGTGGTAAGCCTTATGACTATATCTTTGATATAAATGATGATACATATTATTGTTCTGAAATTATTTATGAAGGGCTTAAAAAGGCGGATAACACAAAGGAGTTATTCTCTTTAAAACCTATGACATTCAATGAACCTGGTACTGATATGCCTTTTGTTCATTGGGTAGAGTATTATGAAGATTTAGGACATCCTATACCTGAAGGCGAACTAGGATTAAATCCTGGAGGAATGTCGCGGTCTGATGCTATTGAGATTATTCATGTTTATGAAAAGCCAACAGGCATGTATTAAAGAGTTTGATATGTTTCACGGTATAAACATTGCTCGCATGCTTCCTTATCGAGCTTTGGAGCATTATCGTTCTGCAAACAATTGAACATACCTTCTACAGTATTATCAATCCAGTCTGTATCTAATTCAAATTCAACTAATGTTCTTCTGAATTGCATGGTTTTTCCTAAATGTGGTTGAGTTGTATCCCCGTTATAATACATAAGATAGCCAACCTTGGAAACATCAAAACCATTCTTTTGTAATAACCAACTATAAATTTCTAATTGTCTTTTATAGGCCTCTCCTCTGCCCCACACGTCATCACGAGAATTGATGGTAGCTCTCTTTGCTGTTGCTTTAAAATCAATAACAACTAACTCGTCTTTTTCATTTACCATAATATCATCAACTCCACCATATATTAAGAAGTTGAAATCAGGATGAACATATTGGATGCCTTTAAATGAATTTTGCCATTGTTCAATATCAGGATGATTAAAAGGCTTAATATTTAAATCATACTCTTTAAATAGTCCATGAGGTCTATCTTCTTTTCGGCAATAATCCATTTCTTTCTTTAATAGGCTATCTACTGCAGAATTAATTGCCCAACCTGGACCAGATGGCTCTCTAAATCCTAAGCGGACCTCTAAATAGAAACATCGTTCGCACTTACAGAATAATTCAATCTTAGTTCGACTTAACTTGAAAGCAGCTGGACTTTTTGGATCATATCTCCATTTATCTCCAACGATAGGATTATATTTAGCCATATTTTTTAATCTACGTCAAGAGGTTCAAAATCACCAGACCATGCTAAGCATTTTTGCCTATCTCTGGCAATCTTAGATATTACCTTTATATCATCTCTAGAAATAGTAAAGTGATCTAAATCTAAATTTTCTTTGAGACGACTATAATGAACTGATTTAGGTAATACAGGGTATCCAAGCTGTATCGCCCATTTTAAAAATAATTGTGGAACAGAAACTTGATATTGGTCAGCAATATTTTGACATGGAATTGCACCGCTTTTCATATCTTCAGGCTTTCCGTTCCATTGGGAACCTTCTCTCCAGTTTGGAATAGGAGCTAATGTTGAGTATGCGATTGGTAAAATTTCATGCTTATCCATATATTGAGCTAATTCTGTTCTTACAACATGCCATGGATGTATTTCTATTTGATTTGCTACAGGCATTTCAAGTCCCGCTGTTTCAATCTCTTGAATATGTTTTACATTGTAATTTGATACCCCAATATTCTTTACTTTACCTTGTTTTTTTAATTCTATCATCGCCTCCCATTGTTCTAATCGATTTTCTTTAGCAAAAGGATTGTGAATTAAGTATAAATCAATTTCATCTAGTTGGAGCAATTTTAAACTTTCATCACAAGCACTGATAGCACCCTTAAAATTTTGAAATGGCTCTTCTTGACCAAACATTCCTGGCCACATCTTTGTAGTAATAAAAATTTCATTTCTGGGAACAGAAGATTTTGCGAGTGCTTTACCAACACCTTCTTCATTGCGATATACTTGTGCAGTATCAACGTGACGGTAACCTAATTCAAATGCATCACTTGAAATCTGTTCTGCTTGATCATTTGGAATGAGCCAAGTACCAAGCCCAATCATCGGTATACCAATCTTGTTCATAGCAATATTATACGATTTATTTTGTGATATATCCCATCTTTTTTGTAACTCTGTGTTTCCTTTAACATGTTTTGGTTCGTAGGGACACATCCTACATCCGCGACCACAACATACTTTTTCATTGATTAAAAATTGAGATGTTAACATAAGGGGAAAAATATAAGGAAATTATTTTCTATAAACTAAATTGAAAAATTAAGGTAATGTAAAGTTAAAGCTTTTTCATCCACTGAAGCATAATTTTCATGCCAATGTTTCAATCTTGGAGCCATTTGAGATTTAGCATATGAAGGGAAAAAGGTAAAAAGTAGAATATACGTTAAATAACCAGATGGCAGAACAACCCCCGTATTGTCACATGGATTTAATTCCCAAAATTCCTTTTGAGCATGTACGTGATGATCAGAGTGTCTGGTTAAGTTGTAAGTTAAATAGCTTGTCATTCGATTATTAGAATTCCATGAGTGATGGTACTGCACTGGTTTTCCTTTGATACGTACTAGACCATAATGCTCAATAAAATTTGTTAATTGAAAAATGTAGTTTGCTACAATCCCTAAACAAATATAAATCAGCATTGCTTGCCAGCTAAAAAAATATCCAATCAAACCAAAAACTATGAGCGTTCTTAAATAGCCATTTAAAATTCTATTATGGAAAGATAAGATACGTTGTTTTCTTCGATTTAATTGTCTGGTTTCAATTCCCCATGCATGTACGTGTTCTTTAAAAAAGGCTTTTACTGCAAAAATTATTGGGTTCTCTCCATAGGTAGCAGTTACTGGGTCTTCTTCCACAATACCGATATTCTTGTGATGACCATAAACATGCTCAATTGCAAAAGCAGGATTCCATGCAGTAGCTAAAGCCCAATTACCAATTTCACAGTCAAATTTTTTACTAGTTCTATGAACTAATTCGTGTCCAATGTTTATTAAGCTAAGAGCCATTAATAAGCCCAAGATTGGAATATATAATAAATAATACCATTCAAATGCTGAGGACACTCTATCTAAAAATAAATAAAGCACTATTAAAAATAATGGTACGTTAATAAAGAGTGAGAAATCTAATAAAAATGGAAATCTATAATTTGGAGTAGAAATATCATCTCCAAAAAATAATTCTCCAAAAATAATTGAACAAACTACAACAAGAGATAATGATAGACCCATCCAACCATCAATAATTAATGATAACCCCATTATGCAAAGAAAAAGTGGGGTTAAAAAAAATTTGAAATAGGATCCCATTTTTATGACTTGTATTTATCTGTGACTGAAATTTCTTCTACTTTTCCTTGAAAAATACCATTGTAAATAGCTTCAGACATCCATTCTTTTTCAATATCAATTTCACTTAGTGAAAGATTTTTCCACCAATATTTATTTTCAGGATCCCAGCGATATCTTCTTATTCGTAATAGATCTTTTGTATGAAAAGGGCTTCCAATTGCTGCAATTTTATAAATCGGCATACTTGCATTAACTAATAATTCTAAAACTGCTTTATCTGAACTGTCGACATTATGGGTCACTAAATGAATCAATGCATCTACATCATACATAGCTCGATGTGATTCATAGTAAAATCCATGCCATATACATAGTATTTCTTGACCACCAGCATTAAATCCTCTTTGTGCCCAATTAATATCATTAAACGAACATGCCCACACTTTTTCTTTCGATAATGGTAAATGACGATCCATAACCCCTCGATCAAAGAAAGCATTATGAGCTACAATAATATCTGATTGATTTAAAACGCGGGATACTTTCTCCCAATCAATAGAATGTCCAGCTATAACATCATCAGTCAGGCCGGTAATTCTTGTTATTACAGGATCAAGTGCTTGTTCTGGATCGTTGAAAGATTCGTACTCATCTACTATGCCTAGTAACTCTCCAGTATTTTTATCAATTGCAGCTACTTTGCCTGCAAATTCTATAATCTTACAATCTTTTTGTAGGCCAGTCGTTTCAAGATCTAAAAAACAAACCATTACAGCATTATCATTACGAAAGTCTTTTGGGAGATTAGTAAAATTATCTCCTTCAAATTTGTAGAGCTCAATTTTTTTATCGTTGTCGATAATTTTATTTAGAAATGTCATAATTAAATCTACAAAAAAGAAAGTCTCTTCAAAAGAAGAGACTTTTTAATGTCGGGGTGGAGAGATTTGAACTCCCGACCCCCTGCTCCCAAAGCAGGTGCGCTAACCGGACTACGCTACACCCCGAAATTTATACGGGTGACTGATGGGACTCGAACCCACGACAGCCGGAATCACAATCCGGGGCTCTAACCAACTGAGCTACAGTCACCATTGGCTTAAACTAAATAAGCCTGCAAACTTATTATAGTTTACGTTTTTACACAAGTAGAGTTAAATTTTTACCAATAATTAAAAATGAGCACATTAAACAAATATTTAATCAAGCAATCCTTTATTCCATTTATACTTTCAGTGGGAGTAATCACTACAGTATTGTTTCTTCAATTTCTAATCAGAGCCATTGACCGTTTTCTTGGAAAAGGATTGGATATATTTACTATCCTTGAATATCTCTATTTGAACCTAGCATGGATTATAGCATTGTCTGTTCCAATGTCTTTATTAATCTCTAGTGTGATGACATATGGGAGGATGTCACAAGATAATGAAATTACTGCATTAAAATCAGCGGGGGTAAACCTTTTTAGTATTATTAAGCCGGCATTATGGTTTGGAAGTATAGTAGGATTCTTGCTATGTTTATTTAATAATTTTATTCTTCCTGATATGAACTATAATGCTCGATTGCTAGCAAGAGATATTTATCAAAAAAAACCTGAACTAACTATTGAACCTGGATATTTTGTAGACATGATTCCTCAATATACTATGATTGTCAAAGAACTAGATGGGAAAGAATTCAAAGATGTAAAAATATTTAGTAAAAACACTTCATCTGAACAAACTACAATTTATGCTGAAAGAGGATCTTTAGATTCAAAAGGTGGAATTATTACAGTGAATTTGGAAAATGGTGAAATCCATGAAATTGATTTAGAAAACTATGATCATTATCGTAAAATTAAATTTGGAACTCATCAAATTATCATTTCTATAGATGATTTACTTTTAAATAGAACTAGTGAAGCTAATCGTACTGATCGTGAAATGAAAGTGCCTGCAATGATTGAGAAAATTCAACAAAACAAGCTTTCTATAGAACAGATTAAAAACAGGATCACAGCTGTAAAACAAGATATAGGTATCAATTCAGATAATGAAATGACCCTTAGGAATATCATTGATGAAATTGAAAATCTTAAAAACAATGATATGCCAAAAAATGAAGAGACAAGAGAATATAATAAGGATATCCCCATAACTGAATATGAACAAAATGAAAAAATGAGATCGTTAAATAATAATGCGAGACAATTTCAGAATGAATTTACTCTTATAGAGAACTATGAAAAAAATAACAATAAATACCTTGTTGAAATCCATAAGAAATTTACACTGGCAGTAGCATGTATATTATTTACTCTTGTTGGAGCTCCTCTGGGCATACTAGTTAGAAAAGGTGGCATTACGATTGCATCAGCTTTGAGTATTACATTTTTTCTCATTTATTATATTATACTTATTTGGGGAGAACAATTAGCTGACAGAGCTCTATTAGATCCTGCCATTGGTTCATGGATGCCTAATATTGTATTGTTTATAGTTGGATTAATTATCTTATTCTTATCAGATAAGAAAAACTAATCTGATGTAGGCTGATTACTCTTTAAAAATATTTCTATCTCTGTTTTCTTAGTTCTAGATGTAGGTAATTTTTTAGTTTCAGAATCAATTTCAATCTCTATCACACCTTCTGGCATATCGAAAGGTTCATTTGGAATACCTAATACTTTGTGAGCTTCCTTCATAAATAGTGCCCATGCAGGCAAAGCTGCTACACTACCCGCCTGACCTTTACCAAGACTAATAGGGTATTGATCCACTCCAAACCATGCTCCAGCAGTAATACTTGGAGTAAATCCAACAAACCATGCGTCGCTCCAATTTTGAGTAGTACCAGTTTTACCACCTGCTGCATGTCTAAATTTATATTTCCATCGAACGCTGCCACCTGTTCCTTTATCCATAACTGTTTGCAATAAATTTGTTACCATATATGCAGTTTCTGGACTTAATACTTCTTTCTGGGTATTTGTAAATTCTTTGATTACTTGGCCATATTTATCTTCAATTCTTGTGATAGCAATCGGTGAAGAATAAATTCCTTTATTAGCAAATGTTGCATAAGAAGCAACAATTTCTATTGGCTTGACTTCAGATGTTCCTAATGCAATTGCATCTACTGCTCTAATGGAAGAGCTAATTTGCATTCTTTTTGCAATATTTTTTACCTGCTGAGGAGGTACTAGTTCTTGTACCATTCTAACAGAAATTAAATTTAGTGATCTTCGTAACCCCTCCCTTAAGGTTGTTAATCCTCCAGTACTATTATCATAGTTTCTTGGTGTCCATTTTTCTTTTTCGCCTTTAGCATTATTACGATATAAAGCAACAGGCTGGTTTAGAAGTTGCGTAGTCAGAGGATAATTGTTATCTATTGCGGCAGTATAAATATATGGCTTAAATACAGACCCTGGCTGTCTGAGAGCTTGAGTTGAACGATTGTATTGATCTAAATAATCAGATCGACCACCAATCATTGCTAAAATTTCTCCATTTCTACTGTCTATGGCAATAAATGCACACTGCACTAGCAAATTTTCTCTTAAATCTTCATATAATTTCATCTGCCCATTCAGCATCATCTTAACGGAATCTTCTGGGAATATTGATAAGTAACCTAGCTTTGAAAATCTTTCATTATCTTCAAAAAGTTGAGAATTAAACTCATCTTGGTTTTTTATTAATGTTTTCATCACTGAGTCTTCTGCAATCTTTTGAAGTCTGTAATCTAGGGTTGTGTGGATTTTTAGACCGTCTTGATAAATATTGATACCTAATTCATCATCTTGTTTTTCTAATATTCTTCTGACATGTTCAGCAAAGTAAGGTGCTTTACCTCTTGGGATTTCATATGAAATATTATCAGGAATGATACTATTATGCTCAATATATTCTTGATGGCCGATATAGTCTTGATTATACATTACCTTTAAAACAATAGATCTTCGCTCAATCGCTTTATTTAAATTTCTTAAAGGAGAATAATTAGCAGGAGAAGGCAATAAGCCTATTAGCATTGCAGATTCTCCTACAGTTAACTCTGATGCTTTTTTATTAAAATATCTTTTTGCGGCTGACTCAGCACCATAGGTTCCATGACCAAAGTGTACTGTATTTAAATACATTTCTAGAATTTCTTCTTTTGTATATGTCCTTTCAATCTGTACTGCAGTGATCATTTCCTTAAGTTTTCTTGTTATACTATCTTTAAATCCAACTTCTTTATAAAGATTTCTAGCTAATTGTTGAGAAAGAGTGCTAAAACCCTGTCTAAAACTCATTGAAGAAGCATTGACTATAACAGCACGAACAATACTTTGCATATCTACACCCCAATGCTGATAAAATCTTTTATCTTCTGAAGCAATAACTGCATGTTTTAAGTGTTCTGGCATATCTTCTATATCAATAAATACTCTTTTCTGTATATAGAACTCACCAATGACTTCGCCATTTCTATCGTATAAAGTTGATAGCATAGCAGGGTCAAAGGTTTCTAGACGTTCCAAAGAAGGCAAATCTCTGGAAAGATATACAAGATAGAAGATTACTAGGATAGATAGGTAAGCAATGATTCTAACAGATGTTAGAAAAGATTTAATCATATTTTTTTGGAGAAACCATTAGTTCTGGTTTAACGATCTCATCAAACTCTTGTTCCGAAAGATATTTTAATTTTTGTGCACTTTCTTTAAGTGAAATATTTTCTTTCAAAGCTTTTTTTGCAATCTCTGCTGATTTTTCATATCCGATTACTGGATTTAAGGCTGTTACAAGCATCAATGATTTATCTAAATTTTCTTTAATTTTTTCCTTATTAGCTTTTAACCCATCTAAAGCATTAAGTGTAAAAGATTCAGCGACTTCTGATAGTAAAGTAATAGATTCATGTATAGAAGATGCAATAATTGGCCTATATGTATTTAGTTCAAAGTTTCCATTAGTGCCTGCATAATTGATTGTCAAATCGTTTCCTAAAATTTGTGCATATACCATATTAACTGCTTCGCATTGAGTTGGATTTACTTTTCCTGGCATAATAGAACTTCCAGGTTCGTTGGATGGAAGTTTTAGTTCTCCAATTCCTGCCATAGGTCCACTAGCCAACCATCTTATATCATTAGCAATTTTGTTCAGTGATCCTGCGCATATTTTGAGTTGAGATGATAGGTTAGATAAGGGATTTTGTGAAGAAAGTAGCTCAAATTTATTAGCACATACACTAAAATCAATATCAGTTTCTTCTGTAATAAAACTACATACCAAAGAATCAAATCCTTCTAAGGTATTAATTCCTGTTCCTACAGCAGTTCCTCCAATTGGAAGCTCTGTACACTCTTTTATGGCAAGTGTAATTCTTTTAATATCATGGCTAATCATTGAAGCATATCCAGAGAATTCTTGACCTAATTTAATAGGAGTAGCATCTTGCAAATGAGTTCTGCCAACCTTTATGATTTTGTCGAATTCTTTACTCTTTTTTTGTAATGACTTTTCTAAAAGTCTCAATACTGGAAGTAAATTGTCTTCAACGCTAAGTACACATCCAACTAAAATAGCAGTAGGGAATGTATCATTGGTAGATTGAGACATGTTTACATGATCGTTAGGATGAACGAACTTATACTCTCCTAAATTTCCTCCTAATATTTCATTAGCTCTATTGGCTATTACCTCATTAACATTCATATTAGTTTGTGTTCCACTTCCTGTTTGAAAAACAGGTACGGGGAATTCGTCAAGAAATTTTTCTGGATGATCAGTAATGTCATCACATGCCTTCATAATTGCATCAGATATTTTTTTTGGTAATCTTTTCTGCGAATGATTGGTCATAGCAGCAGCTTTTTTAATAATTATATATGGCAATATAAGGCTGAATTCCATTGGCCAACCAATTTGAAAATTTTGAACTGCTCTTTGAGTTTGTGCTCCATAATAAGCATTGAAAGGGACTTTGACTTCTCCCAAACTATCTTTTTCAGTTCTAAATTTTGTCATTTAACCTCCCAAGTATCTCCAGCATTTAATAATTCATGTAAACCTTTTGTTTTCTTACTGTCTTTTTGAGCTTCTTTCATTTGAGCTTCCATCAGCTCATCGTAACTTGGTCTCTCTTTACAATACAGTACACCAATTGGCTCTGGAAATTCTTCACTTGCAGTAAAATTAGCTAGCATATCTCCTATGAATCTATCTTTTTCATTATGAACTACAATATCATCTATCGAATAATCTTTTCCTATTTGAACTACTTTAGGTGAGGTACCATCTAAATGAATGCCTTTATCTTTTTCTGCTCCAAAAATCATTGGCTCTCCATCTTCTAATCTCAGCAATTGCTCTTCTTTAGTATCTCTATCAGTCAAATTAGCAAAAGCACCGTCATTAAAAATATTACAATTCTGGTAAATCTCAATAAATGAGGTTCCCTTGTGCGAATTGGCTCTTTTAATCATAGCTTGTAAATGCTTGAGTTCTTTATCAATTGTCTTGGCTACAAAAGAAGCCTCTGCACCAAGTGCCAACTTTGTTGGCTTGAAAGGATAATCTAGTGAACCCATAGGTGTAGAATATGTTACCTTTCCTTGTTCTGAGGTTGGTGAATATTGACCTTTAGTTAATCCATAAATTCTATTATTAAAGAGCATAACATTTATATCTACATTCCTTCTCAATAAATGGATCATATGATTTCCTCCAATAGAAAATCCATCACCATCTCCAGTAACTAACCATACAGATAACTCTGGATTAGCCATTTTTAATCCACTTGCAATTGTAGGAGCTCTTCCATGAATTGTATGAAATCCAAATGTATTCATGTAGTAAGGAAATCTACTAGAACATCCAATTCCTGAAATGAAAACTGTATTCTCTTTGTCTTCTGTGATTTCAGGAAATGTTTTTTGTGTTTGTGCTAGAATAGCATAATCTCCGCAACCAGGACACCAACGAATTGCTTGATCTGATTGGAAATCAGCTTTTTTTAATAGTGGCTTATCACTCATTAATAATTTCCTTTGCTTTTGCAATTATAGTAGAAGCGCCTAATGGTTTACCTTGAACTTCATTCAATCCAATTGCATCTACTAAAAACTCTGCGCGGATCATCTGACGAAACTGACCTGTATTAATCTCTGGCATTAATATTTTTTTGTAATTAGATAGAATACCTTTCAAATCACTTGGAAGTGGACTAATCCATCTAATAGAAACATGCGCCACTTTTAAATTTTCTTCAAGAAGAGATTCTGTTGCAGACTTACAAGCTCCATGCGTACTACCCCAACTTAAAATAAGAAGATCGCCTTTTTCTTCTCCAAATATTTCTGTAGGTGGTAACTCTTTAGCAATATTTGCTACTTTTTTTGCTCTAATCTCAACCATTTTTTCATGATTATCTGAGTCATAGTTTACATTACCTGTCACATCTTGTTTTTCGATACCACCAATACGATGCTCTAATCCTTTAGTTCCTGGAATTGCCCATCCTCTAGCTAATGTATCCTCATTTCGCTTATAAGGTAAATATTGCTCGTCCGTTAAATTTTCTTTAACAAAACCAGATTCAAAATCATTCATTTCATCTGGATTTGGAATAATCCAAGGCTCTGAACCATTTACTAGATAACCATCCGAAAGCATCATAACTGGAGTCATATACTTTACTGCCATTCTACATGCCTCATAAGCTGTATAATAACAATCTCCTGGAGTAGATGAAGCTATTACGGGCATAGGAGCTTCTCCATTTCTACCATAAACTGCTTGAAATAAATCTGATTGCTCAGTTTTAGTAGGTAGACCAGTACTAGGACCTCCTCTTTGAACATTAATAATAACTAGTGGAAGTTCAGTAATAACCGCTAAACCTAAAAATTCTCCTTTTAATGCAATCCCGGGACCCGAGGATGCAGTTACACCTAAAGAACCTCCATAAGATGCACCAAGCGCTGCCCCTATTCCGGCAATTTCATCTTCAGCCTGATAAGTCTTCACTCCAAACCTTTTCCAGTTAGATAAAGTATGCAAGATATTGCTTGCTGGAGTAATAGGATAACCTGCAAAAGTAAGACTTAACTTACCTTTCTCGACAGCAGTTAATAATCCAAGACATGTAGCTAATGTTCCATTAATGTTTCTATATTTTCCTGGAGCTAATTTTGCTTTTTTTACTACATATCTTGTAGTAAATATCTCAGCAGTATCCCCATAATTATAGCCCGTGTTTAATGCTCTAACATTAGCATCAACAACATCAGGTTTAGATTTAAATTTTTTATTAAGCCAATCAATCGTAGGCTCTAGAGGTCTATCATACATCCAAAATAAAACACCTAATGCACATAAATTTTTGGTTCTATCAATTAACTTTGGTGATAAGTCAATTCCTTCACAGGCGCGCTCTACCATTTTACTCATCTCAATAAAATGCGTCGAATAATAATCTTCTAATGAACCATCTTCGGTAGGATCGCTATCATAGCCAGCTAATTTTAAATTCTTAGTAGTAAATGCATTCTTATTTATAATCAAAGCTCCACCTGGGGTAAGATCTTTGAGGTGTACTTTTAAAGCTGCTGGATTCATTGCAACTAATACATCAGGCTTTTCACCTGGGGTATGAATCTCTTGAGAGCTGAAATGAATTTGAAATGAGCTTACTCCAGCTAAAGAACCAGCAGGTGCACGAATTTCAGCAGGAAAGTCTGGTAAAGTACTTAGGTCGTTTCCCATAATTGCAGAGGTTTGAGTAAATCTTCCTCCACTTAACTGCATTCCATCTCCGGAATCTCCCGCAAATCGAATAGTTACATTATCTACTGTTTCTAATTTTGCTTTCTTAGTCATTGCTTTCTTCAAATGAACATCAATTTACACTACGGAAATAAAGTAAGCAATTAGTTATGGAAATTAAAAAAACTAGAATTTTTATGTCAGAATTCGAGAAGATTTGATTAGATAATTATTAATAGAAATATTTTCTAAAATTATAGGACATCACAGCTGTATGAGTTAAATTTTTTTCCTGTTATGGAAGATATAAAAAATAATATAATTGATATACTAAAACAGTGCTATGATCCCGAGCTTCCAATAGATCTCTGGAATCTTGGACTTATCTACGATTTAAATATATATGAGCAGCCAAAGGAAAAATTTGGAGTAGACATTACTATGTCATTAACCACTCCAGGATGTTCTATGGGTCAGTATATGATAGACGATATCAAAAATAAGATTACAGAATTAAAATTTATGGATACTATAAATGTAGAAATTACATTTGATCCTCCTTGGAGCCCGGAAATGATGACTGAGGAAGGTAAACAAAAACTTGGCTTTTAATATGGAAAATCAATCACTAGAACAAACAATCACTATTTCAGAAAAAGCTGCTGCACGGCTTAAAAATATCATGCAAAGCGAAGAACCCTCAAAGAAAGGTATTCGAGTTGCAATTGATACGGGTGGTTGCTCAGGGATGTCATATAATATTACTTTTGACGGTGAGAAAAAAGAATTTGATAAAGTATATGAAAGTCATGGCATACAAATATTCTGCGATGTAAAAAGTTGGATATATGTAAGAGGATGTGAGATAGATTTTTCTAACGACTTATTAAACGGAGGATTCAAAGTTAATAATCCAAATGCTAACAGAACATGTGGCTGCGGTATTAGCTTTTCAGCATAATGGTAGATAAAAATCAACAAATTATTGATTCAACCCTAGATCAAGAATACAAATATGGCTTCACAACGGATATTGAACAAACTACGTTTGAGCCTGGCTTAAACGAAGACGTCATTAAAAGACTTTCAAAGTTAAAAAAAGAGCCTCAATGGCTACTCGATTGGAGACTAAAAGCTTATGAAAGTTGGAAGAAAATGGATGAGCCTACATGGGCACAAGTAGATTATACTCCTGTTGACTACCAATCATTGAGTTATTATGCAGCTCCAAAGTATAAAAAAAATGATAGCCTAGATGATGTTGACCCAGATATTATTGAAACATATAATAAATTAGGTATTTCGCTCAACGAACAGAAAAGGTTAGAAGGGGTAGCTGTAGATGCAGTTTTTGATAGCGTATCTGTTGCAACAACTTTTAAAAAAGAACTTTCAAAACATGGTGTTATTTTCTGCTCTTTTTCAGAAGCAGTAATTAATCATCCTGAATTAGTTAAAAAATATCTAGGATCAGTAATACCTAGAACTGATAATTATTTTGCTGCCTTAAATTCAGCAGTATTTAGTGATGGATCTTTTGTTTACATACCAAAAAATGTTCGCTGTCCTATGGAATTATCTACATACTTTAGAATTAATGCAGCAAATACTGGTCAATTTGAAAGAACATTGATTATAGCTGACGAGGGTAGTCATGTAAGCTACCTAGAAGGATGTACTGCTCCAATGCGTGACGAGAATCAACTACATGCAGCATGTGTTGAATTAGTAGCCCACAAGGATGCAACAATTAAATATTCAACTATTCAAAACTGGTATTCGGGAGACAAAGAAGGCAAAGGTGGAATTTATAACTTTGTAACTAAAAGAGGAAAATGTGTCGGAGACAGATCTAAGATTTCTTGGACTCAAGTTGAAACTGGTTCTGCAGTAACATGGAAATATCCTAGTGTTATTATGCAAGGTGATGATAGTGTTGGAGAATTCTATTCCGTAGCAGTAACAAAAAATAAACAGCAAGCAGACACTGGAACAAAAATGATTCACATCGGTAAAAACACCAAAAGCACAATTATATCCAAAGGAATTTCCGCTGGAGAGGGTCAAAACACTTATAGAGGTGGAGTAAATATTTTAAAAAATGCTGAAAATGCACGAAATTTTTCTCAATGTGACTCTATCTTAATTGGTGATAAATGCGGAGCACACACTTTTCCTTACATTGATGTTAAAAATCCAACTGCAAAAATGGAACATGAGGCTACTACATCGAGCATAGGTGAAGACCAGTTATTTTATTGCAATCAAAGAGGTATTAACCTTGATGATGCGGTATCTATGATTGTCAATGGATTTTGTAAGGAAGTATTTGCAGAATTGCCAATGGAGTTTGCAGTAGAGGCAAAACAATTAATTGAAGTAACACTAGAAAACAGCGTAGGGTAAATAATGATTAAAATTAAAAATCTTAAAGCATCTATCGAAGACAAAGATATTCTTAAGGGAATTGATTTAGATATTCCTAAAGGAGAGGTTCATGTCATTATGGGTCGCAATGGATCGGGTAAGAGTACATTAGCTAATGTTATTGCTGGAAATGAGGCATACGAAGTAGATGGCGGCTCAATTGAGATGAACGGAGATGATATCACTGAAATGAGTATCGAAAATAGAGCTCTCCAAGGTTTATTTCTATGCTTTCAATATCCAGTAGCCATCCCTGGAGTTAGTATGGCTTATTTTTTAAGAGCAGCATTAAATGCAAAAAATAAACATGCCGGAAAAGAAGAAATGGATGCTGTTGAATTCTTAACTAGCGCTAAAAAAATATTATCTGAACTTGGTCTTGATGACTCATTTCTAAAACGATCAATTAATGATGGATTTTCCGGTGGAGAAAAGAAGAAAAGTGAGATCTTACAACTGTTAATGCTAAACCCACAATTAGCTGTTTTAGATGAAACAGATTCAGGCTTAGATGTAGATGCATTACGTACAGTAGCAAAAGGTGTTAATGAGTTTAAAAACAAGGATAATTCTGTGTTAATTATTACACATTATCAAAGATTACTTGAATATATCAAACCTGATGTAGTACATATTTTGATTGATGGTAAAATTGTCAAATCTGGAGATATGAAATTAGTTTATGAGGTTGAGAAAAATGGCTATGCATGGCTTACGAAATAATATATGTTAAAAAAAATACAGCAAGATAGTCATGATAAGTTTGAAGAATTAGGTTATCCGTCAAAAAAACTTGAAAGTTGGAAGTTTTCTCCAAGTAAGCATTTAAAAAAGTATAACTTAATTAATCTAGATCAGAGCAACTTTTCAATTGAACAATATAATGATAAATATACATTATGCTTTATAAATGGAGAGCTAGCTAAAGAGTCTTTAAATAATTTTATCTATAAAGACGGAATTACAGTATCAGACATTGATGAATTAGACGACAGTAGTATTTGTTCTACATCATCTAATTTTGAACAAGAAGCTTTTTTCCACCTAGGAATATCTTCTATTAAATCAGGAAAATATTTTGAATTTCATAAGGGTGTTAAATTTGAAAATCCGATTCACATCCTAAACATCTACAATAAGTCTGAAAAAGACCTCAGAATTTCATCTTTCAATATTTTTAAACTGAACGAAGGTAATAATATTTCAATAATTGAAAAGGATGTTAATAAGGGGTCTGGTAGTTTCAACCTTAATCTTAATAAGTTTATATGTCCTGATAATACTATTTTCAATCACTCTATGCTATATGATGATAAAACAAAAAGTAATTATTTAGGATATAATTATTATCAATTAGGGCAAAGCGTATTATTGAACATTGATAGTATGAATATTAACTCACCCTTTAATAAAAATTTTATCGAAGTAGATTTAAATAAAGAAGGATCAGAAGCTAAAATTAATATCTTAAATTTAGCGAGATGGTGATCAACATCTAGATAATAATATTTTAATGAATCATAATGCAGAACATTGTATTAGCTTTCAAAATGTACGTAATATCCTTGATGATCAAGCCACATGTGTGTTTAATGGTAAAGTAATTGTATCGCACGGTGCTCAGAAAACTGATTCTAATCAATCAAATAAAAACTTACTACTATCAAAAAGTGCTACTGCACATTCTAATCCGCAGTTAGAAATCTATGCAGATGATGTAAAATGTGGACATGGATCGACTACAGGTGCCTTAGATAAAGAAAGTATATTTTATTTAAGAGCCAGAGGTATCAATGAAAAAGATGCTAATAACATACTTATTAAAGCATTTGCTAAAGAAATTCTAGAAGAATTTTTTGATGAAGATATACGAAGTTTATCAGAAGAAAATCTAAACAATTGGATAGATGGATAAAATAGTTGAAAAATTATCACATATTAGAGATGGATTTGCTATTCTTGACGGTCAAGATAGGTTAGTATACTTAATTGATTTAGGAAAAAAGATAGATCTCATTGATGATAAGCAAAAAATAGAAACTAATAAAGTCCATGCATGTACATCTCAAACATGGATAGATCTCCACAATCAGGAAGGTATAACTATTACTGCTGACTCCGAAAGTGCAATAGTTAAAGGCCTATTAAGAATTCTTCAGATTGGTTTTAATAATGAAGAAAAAAAGAATATTATTGATTTTATTGATGATTTTGATGAACCTATAAAGATTTTTGAATGGCTTAATATAGGACCAACTATTTCTAGTCAAAGACAAAATGGATTCATTGGTGCTTTGTTGTTCATTAAGAAAGAGCTAATAAATGAATAAAGAATTTATAATCCAAGCTGATGTTTTTGCATTCAGTGTCCCCGATGGGCAAAAAACTCTTTTAAAGGAGGGTATGCCTGGTATTATTTCTCAGTCTTTAGGTGATAATTATACTATTATTGTTGAAGGCAATATGTATCAGGTTAAAGGTATTGATGGGGAAGCAATTGGCGAAGAAAAACGAGCTATTAATTCCAATAATTTTGCTAATGAAGAGGAAATCTGGAATGTATTACACACTTGTTACGATCCTGAGATTCCGGTTAATATTGTCGATTTAGGTTTAGTATATAATACTGATATTCAAGAAGAAGATGACGGTGTAAATATTATGATTCAAATGACTTTAACTGCTCCTGGTTGTGGTATGGGTCCAGTTATAGCTGATGAAGTCAAAGAAAAATTATCATCATTAAGTGGTGCAAAAAATGTAGATGTTGAACTAGTTTGGGAACCACAATGGAATCAAGACATGATGTCTGATGCAGCAAAATTACAACTCGGTCTTTACTAGATATAATGAATATTGAAAAAATAAAAAGTCAATTTCCTATCTTAAAACAAAAGAATCGTGGAAAACCTCTAGTATACTTTGACAATGCCGCTACTAGCTTAAAGCCTCTATCTGTCATTGATTCGGAAAGTGATTTCTATAAAAATTATTATGGAAGCGTACATCGTAGTGTTTACGAGTTAGGTGAAAAAGCGACTAATGCCTTTGAAGGTACAAGAAATAAAGTTGCTGAATTCATTGGAATAAAAGATAGTTCATCAATTATATTTACAAAAGGAGCTACCGAAGCTATCAATCTGGTTGCCGATGCTTGGGGTCATACAAATCTTAATGAAGGTGATGTCGTTCTATTAACTGAAATGGAGCATCATTCTAATATTGTTCCTTGGCAAATCATTACCAAACGAACTGGAGCAACATTAGACTATATTACCGTACAACCAGATGGTTCATTAGACATGAATAGCTTAAAAAGTAAGCTAACAAGTAAAGTAAAAATGCTATCACTTACCCATGCTTCTAATGTTCTAGGCACTATTAATCCTATAAAAGAAATTATCAATCTTGCACACGAAAATAACACATTAGTAATGGTAGACGGATGTCAGAGCGCCCCTCATTTTAAAATTAATGTTGAAGAATTAGGCTGTGATTTCTTTGCTTTTTCCGGGCATAAAATGTTAGGACCAACTGGTGTTGGAGTACTATATGGTAAAAAAGATTTACTTGAAAAAATGGAGCCCTACCAAACTGGTGGTGGTATGATTAAGGAAGTTACATTAGAAGAATCGACATGGAATGATATACCATATAAATTTGAAGCTGGATCGCCCAATGCAGCTCAAGTTATTGGATTAAGCCATGCAATAGATTATATCAATGATTTAGGAATGGATAATATTACAAATCACACTGAAATGCTTTCTGATTATGCATTTAAAGAGTTAAGCAAAATTAATAATATTACTATATATGGTCCTTCAGATAATCGTATTTCTATTGTCTGCTTTAACATAGATGATATTCACTCTGGAGATATAAGTCAACTGCTAGATTATGAGGGTATTACATTAAGATCTGGCAGGCATTGCTGCTCTCCATTGATGACTAAATTAAATATTTCATCATGCTTAAGATTGAGTCTCTATTTCTATAACGATATCACAGAAATTGACTTGTTTATTGATAAGCTGAAGAAGGCTATTACCACTTTAAGCTAATGGAGACTATACAATTAGACGACTTCTTAAGTGATGGAATCATTAAAGAAGCAGAATTCCGCAATCAAGTAAAAACTATTGATTGGGAATCATTCAGAAATAAACAGGTAATGATTAAGGGTTGTGCTAGCGTGCCTGTTCCAACATGGGCATATTTAATTATATCAGCTAAACTATCTAATTATGCGAAGAAGATTTATTTTGGTGAACCATGCGCTGCAATTCAAATCTATAGTAAAAACTAAGATAAGTTTTCTGCTACAATATCTGCTACATCCTTGACCTTAATTGGTTCTTGACCGGCCGGAGTTAATGGGCCTACACCCTGATTCATCATACCATAACAAAAATTACACCCTGTAACTACTGTATCAGTTTTAGATTCAATAACTTGCTCAGCTCTTAATAAATGAGTACGTCCTTCACCACTATCTTTCTTCCACCAAAGCGCACCTCCAGCTCCACAACAAAGTGTTTCTTTTCCACTTTCTTCTAGTTCAAAGAATTCTGGTGCTGCAGCTTTTATAGCATTTCTTGGAGCACTAACTTCATCTAAAGTTCTAGAAAGGTTACATGGATCATGATAAGTTACTTTCTCTAAAGAACCAGGATTAATATCAATTTTACCTTGTTCTAGTAGTTCTGATATTACCTGAGTATGATGCTTTACTTCATATTTGATTTCATGATACTTGCTATACTCTTTTTGAAGATTTACCACACAGTGTGGGCACATCGTAGTTACATTTTTTACTTTATTTAATTCTTCAACATTCTGATCCATTAATAGTTGATATGTAAGTTTATCTCCTAACTTATTGGCAGGGTCTCCTGAACATTGCTCATTACTAAGGACGCCGTATGTGACTCCAGCTGAATCTAATATTTTAGTAAAATTCTTTACAGAACTGACAAAATTTGGATCCATAGCATGCTTAGCAAAGCAACCAAGCCATAGTACTAGCTCTTTATCGCTAGTATACGCTGGGAGCTGTTTAAGTAATTCACTTGAAGATGCTCCTTCCGTATTGCCTGTCTCTTGAAGATTGCGCAATAATTTTTGATATTCTTGAGGAACATCGCCTTCTGCCAATACTTGAAAACTTCTAATTTCATCTGCTTTTTCTACATGGTTCCCTACAGGACATACTTCTGTACATGCTTGGCATGTAGTACATTCCCATCCTGCCTCAACGTTGATTTTATCAACTACATTTGCATCTCCCGATTCTAGCATGGGTTGCTTTAGATCTAATATGAAATGATATTTTGGATCTAATATACCTCCACCTCTATTTGCTGGACATACATCTGTACATCTTCCACATTCTACACAAGTAAAAATATCTAATGCTTGATCTTTACTTAATCTTGATAGATCTAGTAGGAGATTATCTAACTCTTCTTCCGATGCTTCTAAATCGATTGGTATAGCTGGATGATTTGGTATTTCAAAAGGTCTTAAAAAAATATTAAACGGTGAAAGAACTAGGTGCATATGTTTTGACTTTGGAATAAGAAATAGGAATCCACCGATGACTCCAGAGTGTATCCACCAATTTACTTTATATGCTATTGGATTTTTAAGCAAATGTAATTCATCGATTAAATATGTAACCATTAAAGTAACAATAAAGACTGTTACTACTGCTGAGGTAGCAGAGAATTTACCTAAAGCTTTAGGCTTAATAACAAATCTACGATAAGCTAATGCTAATATTCCAAATGAGCAAAAAATGGCCCAAGGACCTCCAAGTACTCTAAAATACCAAAGTCTAAATGTATCATTAAAAAGATATAGTCCAAATGCCATTAAAAAATGATTGATTGTAATAAGTCCAAAGAAAATAAAACCGTACATGACAAGAGCGTGCATTACCCCTGCATATTCTCTTCCTCCACTTGCAACTTTTTTGTGTAATATTACTTCATCAAACACTCTTTTTAATCGATCTGGAAGTTGATCAACACTGAAATCAGATTTGCCTTTTAAAACAATTTTAAGACGTAAAATTAGTTGATATAAAAAGAAAGATAGGCCGGAAGATAAAAAAAGGATTAAAACAATTTGCTCTAGAAGAGAAAACTTTGTCATAAGATATATTAGTTAATTTATTTCTTAAGTTCTTCTGTTAACTTTGGCACGATTTCCATCAAATCACCAATAACAGCATAGTCTGCAATTTCAAAAATAGGAGCTTCTTCATCCTTATTAATTGCAATAATATTTTTTGAGCCTTTCATTCCTACAACATGCTGAATAGCTCCTGAAACACCTACGGAAAAGTATAAATTAGGCGATACTGCTTGTCCTGAACTTCCAATTTGTCTGTATGATGGCAACCAACCCATATCTACTACAGGCCTTGAAGAACCTAGCTCTGCTCCCATCGCTTCTGTCAAGGATTCGACCATAGGGATGTTATCCTGACTTTCGATACCTCTACCAACAGATACAATTACATCTGCTGTAGTTAAGTCTACACCAGACGAAGACTCTTGAAATTCTGGTTCACTACTAGACTTAATATCGTTACTATTAATATTTACTTCAAAGACAGTCGCTGCATCAGAACCTCCCAATTCTATATTATCGCTAGAAAATGCTGCAGACTGAAAGCTGAGAAGTGTTGTTTCGCTACTTGAATCTGATTGGATATTGGTAGCAAGTTTTGCATTAAACACTTGTCGCGCAAATACAGGGCTATCTCCATCATAAGTAACTGATATAATATCACTTACAAATGGTATATCTAATTTAGCACTAACTCTTGGCAAGAAATCTCGAACCATATAAGAGTGTCCCATTATTACATATTTAGGAGATAAATCTTTAATCACATCAGATAAAACTTTTGAATATCCATCAGCTGAATACGTACTGATCATATCATGATCTGCTAGAATCAAATTTTGTAATTTATAATCACTTGCTTGCTCTTTCAGAGTGCTTGCATTTTCACCCATACATAACACAGACAAATCCATTCCTAATTTTGATGATAGACTTTGTCCAGCAGCTACAGCTTCTTTACTAAAGGCGTGAATATTACCTCTTTGATTTTCTAGTACTACTAATATCATGACACAACTCTTAATTTATTTTTTAATATATCCATCAGCTTGGCTACTATTCCATCAACATCACCTTCGATTTTTTCTGTAGCTTTTTCAGTTTTAGGAATAAATAGATTTAAGAAATTTTGTTTTGGTGTATCAGAAAGCTGGCCGTCGACTTCTTTTGATTCTTTACGCTTAGCCCCCATAATTCCCTTTAAAGAAGGATAGCGAGGTTCATTAATACCAGATTGAATGGATACGCTAGCTGGAAAAGGTAATGTTACCCACTGAAACCATCCAGACTCTAATTCCCTTTTAATTTTAATCTGACCATCCTGAATATCTGTTTCAATACCCAAGGTAGCAGTAGACATTCCTAATAACTCTCCTAGCAATACCCCAGTTTGCCCAGAGCCTAAATCATCAGATTGTAAGCCAGAAAAAATAAGGTCAAAGCTTTCATCTTTTAAATTCTCGGAAAATAATTTTGCTATTGATAATGGATCTGTATTTGAATCTTCATTATTAATAAAAATAGCCCTATCAGCACCCTTAGCAAGTCCATCTTTTAAGACTTTTGATGTATTGTCTTGAGATCCCATAGTAACTACAACAACTTCGGTTCCATTGTCTAGCTTTTCTTTAATTTGCAATGCCTCTTCTAAGGCATAAGAGTCACTTTCGTTCACAACAAAGTTTACTACTGATTCGTCAATCCACTTGGAAGTAGAGTCAATACGAATGCTAGATTCATAGCTTGGAATTGCTTTGGTTAGTACTGCTATTTTCATAATGAAATTTTATTTTGAAAACCGACTACCCGGTCTAATACGCAATGTTAGTTCTTATCTTGTAATTAAGCAAATTAAAAAGAATAAAAAAACAGGCTATAAAAGAAAGTTGATAAGCGGGGGAAAGTCTTTCAATCTTTCGCAATTTTATAGCCTGAAATATTTTAATTCTTGATCAATTTAACAGAAAGTTTGATGTATTGTAAAGTAAAAAATCAGTATTAGGAATCAGAGTCTTCCATGGCAAACTTTGTCCAATCGCTTGATACGGCAGATTCGTCAATAGAGGTTTCGGAAGGCTTAGCAGTGGATGTAAACTTTGAATCATCTTCATAAATATTAAGACTATCTTTTTTTGTTTCATACTTATCAAGCTCCAATTCTTCATCTTCGCTATCTAAAGCTTCCTTTATCTTGACTGTAAAGGTCTAAGGTCAAAAAAGTCTAAATTTTCTACATGACCCATTCTCCATCAGGTATTCTAGGAATGGCAGGTATGCTCTTTGCTTGAGATTAGCCTTACAGAGAGGGCACTTTAATGATAGGCCCCAATTTCTGAAGCAATTATTTCTTCTCGTTCATCACATGGACAAGGGCTTATAACCTCGTCAACTTGAGTTATAATCCGAAGCTTTGAATCCATGATAGTCTCGAAGGTATTATTAGTTATGTATGGAGTCAATAGTTTTTGTAAATACTATTTAACATCGACTTCTGAGAGGATAAAAGTTCTTTTTTTCTTCTCTTCATAGCTTTTTCAGCCACATCGCAAAAGTCCTCAAATTTTATTCTTATCGCTTTATTTTTATAGAATAATGAAAATGCAGGAACATGTCTTGGCGGAAATGTTTGAGAGACGATATTGCATCCTAGTTCAATAACTGTTCCAGTGTTAAGATTTGTGCCAATAGCAGTTTTAACATGTTCTCCGATAATTGATCCAAAAAAAATGGAGCCAGTATCTATTAGCTCTCCATCCCACTTTACTTTGACGAGATGAATAATTATTCTTCAAATTACTAGTGGTTGTTCCAGCTCCTAAATTCGCCCATGATCCAATAAAACTATGACCCAAGAATCCTTCGTGAGCTTTGTTGGAATATGGCTGAAAGATACGCAAGAATGAATTTCTCCGCTTACTTTACAATCATGATTAATAATAGAGTTTGAGATAGTAGAGTGAGATTTCACTAATGTGTTTCTACCGATGAATAAAGGGCCATTTAAAACGGTAAAAGGTTCTACGGTTGCAGTATTGTCAATAATAACTGGACCTAGACTTTCATCGATAACCACATTATCAACAGATATTTCTGACGATTTACTGTCAATAAAAAAATCAGGGATACTTGCAATCAAATCCCAGAGGTATTTATCTTTATCTAAAAAAGAACTGGTCTTATCTAATAAAATAAGATCCGTTGTTATGATATTTTTTAAATATTCATTCATATTTTAATAAACTGTTGAATCATATTAAATGTTCCCTCTAAATCTCTTTGATAATTTGTATCAAGTATAACATTATAATATTTTTTTGAATTATCATAATTAAAACCCATTCTCACTTTTGGGTGACAAGCCCTTAAAAGAAAAGATGAAAAACGACTAAAATTAATATTTAGGTCAATCATATTTTCATATCCTAATCCTTTAATTTTTTCTACAAAAGCATGGGTTGGTGTGCCCAAAGAATTGATATCTTTATAAGAAAATAAGATAGCTGATTCAGTGATATGATTTGGATAAAAATTAATTAGAGCATCTTTGATTAAAAAATGGATTTTAGCATCATTAGATTTAATTTTTTCTAAAAAAAGATTAGCTAAATCAAATGCAACCTCCCCATCTGGTAATACAATTAAGATTGAATTTTTTTCAATATCTAAATACTGATTTTTTTCAGTTCCACTTTTAAAATAATTTTTATATCGCCACCAATAAATTATCTTTTCTGCTCGAGAATATTCCATATAGCATATGTTAGCCAAAAATCATTAATTAGAATACTGATTTTAGAATTAAATTAACCTACTTATGTCAGATAAAAAAATAGGGAAATTTCCATTTACTAAAGGTATTTATAAAGATATGTACCGTAATAGATTGTGGACAATGCGACAGTATGCAGGGTTTTCATCTGTATCTGAATCAAATGAAAGATATTTATCTTTATTGGACAGCGGTGTAAGTGGTCTCTCAGTGGCTTTTGACCTTCCTACACAGATGGGATATGATTCTGACGATGATATGTCTTCTGGAGAAATAGGCAAATCAGGCGTACCAATATCAACCCCGGAAGATATTGAGTCCTTATTCGATAAAATTGATTTAGAAAAGGTTTCTGTATCAATGACCATTAATTCAACCGCATCAATACTATTAGCATTTTATATATCTCTAGCTAAAAAAAGAGGTTATTCGCTTGATAAATTGAGAGGTACTCTTCAGAATGATATATTAAAAGAATATATTGCAAGAGGAACATATATATTCCCTATTGACTCATCTTTAAGATTAACCACTGATATATTTGAATATTGTCAGCAGAACTTACCAAATTGGAATTCTATATCTGTTTCTGGTTATCATATAAGAGAGGCAGGTAGTTCAGCAGTACAAGAATTAGCCTTTACATTTGCTAACGCCATTACATATTTAGATTCTGCAAAAGCAGCAGGTATTAATATAGAAAAACTAACTACTCAAATATCATTCTTTTTTAATTCTCATAGAAATTTTTTCGAGGAAGTAGCAAAATTTAGAGCAGCAAGAGAAATATGGGCACATATTGTTCGAGATAGATTTGAAATAGATAATATAAAATCACAACTTTGTAGGTTTCATGTACAGACTGCTGGATCAACTCTAACTGCACAACAGATTGAGAACAATACTGCCAGGACAACATTACAAAGTTTAGCAGCGGTGTTAGGCGGAGCACAATCAATACATACAAATGGTAAAGATGAAGCGCTAAGTCTTCCTTCAGAAGAAAATGCCTTATCTGCACTAAGAATACAGCAAGTCATAGCCCACGAAAGTGGCATTCCAGAATTTGTTGATCCTATTGGAGACAGTTCTTTAATTGACAGCACTACTAAAGACATTATTAAAAAGGTAAACACTAAAATTGATGAAATTATTTCAAAAGGTGGTGTTGAAAAACTAATTCAGGATGGCACTATTCAAAATGAAATTGCTGAATCATCTATTCAATTTCAAAATGATCTTGATAGTAAAACAGCAATTGTAGTTGGTGTAAATAAATTTATTGCTAATGAATCAAATCTACACAAAAATATTCCTGACTTAGGAGAAGATAGACTTAAAATAATTCAAAAATTTAAATCTTCTCGTAGTGAAAAAGATGTCTTGACCGCTCTTTCATTACTTGAAGAGAAAGCAAAAACAAGTGAGAATTTAATTCCTTACATTATTAAATGTAGTGATTGCAAGTGTACTCTTGGAGAAATATCTACCTCTCTTAAGAAGGCCTTTGGAGAATACTCCTTATAAATTGTAAAAAATAAGGAACATTTTATTGAAAAATTGATAATATTAATGAGTGTTTATTAAATAAATAAGGATAAAAATGAAAAATAATAAATTTATGTTACTTTTTAGTGCTTTAGTGCTTTACAGCTGCTCAGGTACTATACCAAATGTTGGAAATGAAGTTGCCGTTGATGAAACACCGGATAAAGGAGAAGAAGTCATTAAGCAAGAAGTTTCTGTTGAAACCTTCACTATTCAAGAGCCCGAGTCACCTCCTTTGCCAGTAACCGTATTCGAACCATACATGATTAAAAGAGGTGATTATTTAATTAAAATTGCCGACAGAGAATATGGAGATTCTTCTATGTGGAGAGAAATCTATGAATGGAATAAGCAAGAAATTGGCTCTGATCCAGATAAGATATATCCTTACAATTTTCTGTCTTTGAAAAGAGATGCTCAGCAAGCAAAAAACTGTGAATTAGAATTTTTTGAATATACAGTTCAATCTGGTGATACAGCATGGAGTTTAGCTCAAAAGATATACAGCGATGAGCTAGCATGGGTGGTCATTTATATGGATAATGCCGATGTTATTAAAAATAATAATGGTGTATTACAGCCAGGTTCTACTTTTCAGATGAGAAGAAAACTAGATCCTTGCAGCTAGATTATAAATCTATAGATTTTAATACAAAATGGATTCTAAGTGGCTCAAGCTCAATCATTTATAGAGAGACTCTAAATTCGACCCTAAGCATTGCTCTGGACAAACAACGCCAGATAAATGATAAAGGTAAGGTAGTCATTACTGATCATCAAACAAGTGGTAAAGGTACTCATGGTAAACAATGGATTTCTACTGCTTACAAAGATTTAACTTTTAGTATTATACTTGGTAATGAAAATAGTTTTGGACAAAAACTTATTGATGAATGCTGTCTTGCAATGGTACATGTTTTGTCTTTATATGATTTGAAAGCAAATATAAAATATCCAAACGATATATATATAAATAACAAGAAAATAGTTGGAATTTTGCTGTCTAATATACAATCTCAAGGATCAGAAAATAAACCATATCAAGCACTAAGTATTGGTATGAATGTTAACTCTGAAATTGATATTAAATCAATTGATGAAAAAGCGAAAGTAAATAGTACTTCAATATTCTTAGAATTAGGAAAAGAAATAAAACGTGAAGAGTTATTAAAGCTAATTATTCAGAATATTGACCCTGCTATTCAAAAGCAGGGATATCTGTAATTTTCTGACCAAGAATAAGTGTATGAATCTCATGAGTTCCTTCATATGTATATACTGTCTCTAAGTTCATCATGTGTCTCATCATTGGATAGTCATCCATTATACCGTTACCACCAAGAATCTCTCTTCCCAATTGTGCACATTTTCTAGCAATTGCTACATTATTCTTTTTACCAAGGGAAATATGAGAAAAATCTAGATCTCCACTATCTTTAAGTCTGGCTAACTGCAAAGCAAGTAACTGAGCTTTTGTGATTTCCTGTATCATATATACTAGTTTTTGTTGAGTGAGTTGAAAACCGGCAATTGGTTTAGAAAATTGCTTTCTATCTTTACCATAGCTTAGTGCAACTTCATAACAGTCAATAGCAGCACCAATCACACCCCAAACAATTGAATATCTAGCCTGGGTTAAGCATGATAATGGTCCTTTTAAACCCTCAATATTTGGTAATCTATTGGCATCTGAAACTCTAACATCCTTCATAAATAGCTCTGAAGTAATTGATGCTCTTAAGCTCATTTTCCCATGAATATTGGAAGAAGTAAATCCATCCATCCCTTTCTCTAACAAAAATCCACGGATAACGTCGTCTTCATCCCTAGCCCAAACTACTGCAACATCGGCGATGGAACCATTTGTAATCCACATTTTGGATCCATTAATAATCCAATCGTCCCCATCTCTTTTTGCTCTTGTAAGCATTCCAGCTGGATCTGAACCATGGTTTGATTCTGTAAGCCCAAAACATCCTACTGCCTTACCAGCCGCTAATAAAGGTAGCCATTTTTCTTTTTGCTGCTCAGTACCATACTGATAAATAGGAAACATTACTAATGAGCCCTGAACACTGCACACAGATCTTAGTCCTGAGTCTCCTTTTTCGAGTTCTTGCATTATTAATCCATATGCCGTGCTGGTTATTTCACTTCCTCCATACTTTTTAGGAAGTGTAGCACCAAAAAAACCTAATTCTCCCATTTTTGGAATTAAGTCAAGAGGGAATGATCCTTTTTCATAATATTCATTAACGATAGGGTTGAATTCTTCTGTAACAAATTGGTTTGCTGTTTTCTGAATTAATAGCTCTTCATCCGTTAATAAAGATGTGATATTACAAAAATCTGGTCCGATATATTTCATTTAGATATTTCCATTTTTAAAATTTTATTATTCATGTTTAATATAGTAGGTCTGAAACGCTATTAAATAATACAGAATTTGTGGCAATTATAGGGTCTGTAACAAGGGTTTTCTTTTGATTATAAATAATTTTTTTATCATTAATAGTTTTTACGCACCCTCCAGCCTCTCTTACAATGCAATCTCCTGCACAAATGTCCCACTCATTCTTTGGTGCAAGTGTTGAAAAAATGTCATACTTACTTGCTCCAACTAACCCCAACTTATATGCAACACTCCCAATAGGTTCAATTAAGCTAAAATCATCATTATAACTTTCCCATAGCTTCTTTTTATATTCAGATCTACTTACAGTAATAGATGACTTACTAAGTTTTTCTTTTTGAGATATAACAACCTTAGAACCATTGAATGCAGCACCCTTATTTTTTTCAGCAGAAAACATTTCTTTTGTGTAAGGATTATAAATGATTCCAATTACAGGATATCCATTTTCTACTAATGCTATACTAACTGAAAAATGTGGCACTCCTTCAATAAACTCTTTTGTACCATCTAAAGGATCTACAATCCACACGCGAGATTTATTTAATCGTTCTGGCGTATCTACTGTTTCCTCGGATAACCATCCATCATCGGGAAATTCTCCTCCAATAAAATCTGCTATATATTGATCTGCTTCATGATCAGCAATAGTCACCGGATTGTTAGCACTTTTATATTTGACTTGCTTATCTGTATCAGAAAAATACTTCATTAGAATTTTTCCAGCATTTCTTGCTGCTACTTTTCCTGCAATTAATTCTTCGCCAAACATAATTGTCAGATTATATGTATTTTAAAGTTAAAAATCGCTAAATTAGTTCTGAAATTGAGGGTAGAAATTGAAAACTAACTTTTTTTTATTTTTATAATTTTAAACTAATAAATTTTTTTATACCTAGTATTCTCTCCTCTATTTCATAGAAAATTAAATTATATGCTATACAAAAATATAGCTGAAATGAAAGTAAGGCTTTTATGAAAAAAGAAATTTACATCAGTAAAGGTGTAGGAGAAACAAGAATAGCCGTTAAGGAAAATGGTAAACTTGCTGAACTCCATGTAGATAAAGAATCAAAAGAAAGAACTGTTGGTAATATTTACAAGGGCGTTGTTGAGAATGTAATCCCTGGAATGCAGGCTGCATTTGTTAATATAGGAGAAGGTAATAATGCATTCTTGCCATTCTCTGAAATCTCAGATCCGGAATTAATTGCAGACCATAAACCTAAGTCAAAGAATTCAAAAGAAATCAATGTTTTACTGTCTCCCGGGCAGGAAATTATTGTACAAGTAATTAAGGAGCCTTTTGATAACAAGGGCGCTAGAGTAACTACTAATCTTTCAATTGCAGGACGTTTTATTGTTTTAATTCCAAAATCAAAATATGTTGGAGTTTCGAAAAAAATGCAAGATCGATATGAAAGAAGAAGGTTGAAAAAAATTGCTTTTGATATGAAAAAGCATGGATTGGGAATTATCATTCGCACTGTAGCTGAGGGAAAGACTGATCAACAAATTCAGAATGACTATGCTAGTTTAGAAAAAAAATATAATGGCTTAATGAAGCTAGCAGAAAAAAGTGATGCTCCAGCTCTTGTTCACAACGACCTAGAAATGACATCAAGTGTTTTGAGGGATTTAATCAGTGATAAAGTTGAAAAAATTGTTGTGGATTCAAAAGATGATTACAAAAAAATACAGAAAATGATTAAAGATGATGCACTAGATATTGGAGATACTTTAGAACATTATCGTAAAAGAACGCCATTGTTTAAAGAAACAGGAATTGATAATTCTATGATCAAGCTGTTAAAAAACAGAGCATGGCTTAAAAGTGGAGCATATCTTATTATTGAAAGAACTGAAGCTATGGTTGTAATAGACGTGAATAGCGGGAAATTTGTCGGTAAGAAAGGGCATGAAGAAAATTCTTTAAAAATAAATTTAGAAGCTGCAAAAGAAGTAGCTGCTCAATTAAGATTACGACATCTCTCTGGATTAGTATTGATTGATTTCATTGATATGGTTTCAGCAGCTAATAGAAAAAAAGTATATCTTGAAATGAAAAAAGAACTAAGAAAAGATCGAGCAAAAGTAGCTGTATCAGAAATTTCTGAATTTGGCGTACTTGAAATGACCAGAGAACGAACCGGATTAAGCATTATTGACTCATTAACTGAATGCTGTGATACCTGTAATGGTGATGGTAGAATAATATCTAAGGATACCCTATTAACAAGAATTGACTATTGGTTAAGAGATTATAAGCAAAAAAATAAAGATCTTAGACTAAAACTCTATCTTAATCCCGAAATTGCACGATATTTAAAAGAAGAAAAAAAGAGAGACTATATCAGTTTAATGTGGAAGAATTTTGTGTATCTAAAAGTAATTGATGATATTGCAATGGGCAAAAATGTATTCCGTTTTACAAAGATGTCAGATCCTACAGATATAACTCATGAAATAGGTACTTGAAAACCAATAATTTAGCTATTAAGTTCCCAAGCTTATGTTTGCAATTGTAGAAATATATGGAAAACAGTATAAAGTCGCTAAAGGCGATATGCTCTTAGTTGATTCTAAGATTGATATTGCTGTAGGTAAAACTTTGAAATTTGAAAATGTCAAAGCGATATCTGACAAAGATACAAATATATTTAATCCCAAGGAATTGGGCTCATATAAAGTTAGCGCTAAAGTTCTTGAGCACAAAAAAGCTAACAAAGTTACAATCATCAAAAAGAAAAGAAGAAAAGGTTACCAAAGGAAAAATGGTCACCGTCAAGATTTAACTATGCTTGAAATCCAATCAATTACTGGAACAAAAGCAAAAGCAGCCGCAAAAACTACTAAAGCAGCTGCTCCAAAAAAGAAACCAGCAGCTAAGAAAAAAGTTGCTGCTAAGAAAAAATAGAAGGTAGGGACTCATGGCTCATAAAAAAGGACAAGGTAGTTCAAGGAACGGAAGAGATTCTAATGCACAAAGATTGGGTGTTAAAATGTCTGATGGACAATTAATTTTATCAGGTGGTATTATTATTAGACAAAGAGGTACCAAAGTACATCCTGGAAGAAATGTTAAAAGAGGTAATGATGATACTCTTTTCGCCACATCACCTGGCTTAGTCAAGTTCAGTAAAAAAGGCAAAACAACCTTTGTTAGCGTTGTCGAACAAAATTAAAAATGGCTAGACCAAAAATAGCGTTAATCGGAGGTGGTCAAGTCGGTGGTAATATTGCTCTTCTCTCCGCTCAAAAAGAATTAGGTGACATTGTCATCATAGATATCCCTCAAGCTGAAAACTTTATTAAAGGAAAAGCTTTGGACATATCACAACTTCTTCCACTTGATGGCTACGATTCCAAATTAAGCGGTTCATCAGATTTTGCAGCAATCAAAGATTCAGATGTTGTTGTTATCACTGCAGGATTTCCAAGACAACCTGGAATGGATCGCGAAGATTTATTAAAGAAAAATTTAGATATTATGACAAATGTGGCGGAGCAAGTAAAGCTTCATGCTCCTAACGCTTTTGTAATAGTTGTTTCAAATCCTTTAGATGCAATGGTATATGCTTTTTATAAAGTATCTGGCTTTGCCAAGAATAAAGTTGTTGGTATGGCTGGAGCACTTGATAGTGCTAGATTTAGATCATTTATTGCAGAAGCAACAAATCTTTCCTCTCAAGATGTTACATGTATGGTTCTCGGTGGTCATGGAGATACTATGGTTCCTGTAAGTCGTTTAGCAACTGTAGGAGGTGTACCTTTAACGTCGCTATTAGATGCTGATATAATTACAGCAATTGAAGATAGAACGCGTTTTGGTGGTGGTGAATTAGTAAAATTATTTGGAAAAGGATCTGCATTTTATGCTCCTGCCCAATCTGCAGTGGAAATGATTGAAAGCTTTGTTAAAGATAAAAAAAGAGTCATTCCATGCGCATCACTCTGTGAAGGTGAATTTAATGTAAATGGTTACTTCATTGGTGTACCAACTGTAATTGGAGCTGATGGTGTTGAGAATATTTTAACATTTGATTTAAATGAAGATGAAAAAAATGCTCTTAATAATACTCTTTCAGAAGTTAAAAAGACCGTTCAAGAAACTGGATTATAATACATTTGATCAATCTTTCTCTTCTTCTTTTTTCATTATTACTCTCATCTAATCTCTTTGCACAATCTGGCTTTATCACTGAAGAAACTACCAAAGCTTCTTTCAAAATGGGCTCTATGGAATCTTCTGTTTATAAATACTTTGCGGAAGATACTTACTATTCGAAAATAAATTTGTCATTTAAAGGAAAAGGAATAGCACGATTAATGAGCAGGGACTTAGAGAATGGGACTATTATTTCATTTCAAGACTCTACTATTATAAATGTTAATCATAAAAAAAATCGTTTTACTAAAAAGTTATTATCTCAAATTTTGGAAGAAAAAGAATCTGAATCTGAAATTGAATCTGAAAATGAAAATCAAGAAGGCGGCAGTCCTGAAGAAGAGAGTTTTATTCCAATAATATCTGATAGTTTAGAGATAGTTAATGGCTTTGAGGCTTATAAGGTAACATTACAGGAAGATGATGATGATAACCAAAGTGTATGGGTTACAAGTACAGCTAGGAAATCTATTATTGTTAAATCTATGCAAAGTAGAATTGATGAGTTTGAAAGAAACTGGGGTAATTTTGATGGTAACCTTTCGGAAATAGGAATCGATCAAGATGTGATTATCGTTAAGGCATTATTTAGCGGTGAAGAAGGTAGCTTTGAATATAACTTGAATGTATATGCTCCTACGGACACTCTGCCGACTATGTTTAACATACCTCAAGATTATAAAAAAGTGAAAAAACTGAAGATGTTTTAAGATTTATTTTTTAAATACTTTAAGATTTCCTTATACATTATCTCTTCTCTTTTATAAGGCCTGGGTAAATCAGTCGCTGTTTTAAATAGGGAAAGTTTTTTTTCTTCATTACCAAGTTTATCATAACTTTTACCAAGCCAGTAGTAAGTACCAATATATTTAGGCTCTAATTCTAAACTTTTACTCAAAAAATATTCAGCCATCTCAAAGGAGCCTTTTGGAGGTTCTTCAAAAATAATTGTGGCTAATCTCCTCGACAATGGACTGATATCAGCAAGGCGATAATGCCATTGACCCATTATGTTATAACAAAAAGGATCACTAGGAAGTTTCTGAATTGCTTGCAAACAATGAAATTCAATAATCTTTGAGCTTTCAATCTGTTTTCTAATACTTTGATTTTCAACACTCTTACCGAATGATACAGCATACCACTTATGAACTTCTGCACTGGTAGAGTCAATTGCCATAGCTTCTGTTATATACTTTAAAGCCTTATCCGTATTCATTTTTTCTATTTTTTTATCATCAGCTTTTTCTGATAAAAAATGGTGTGCTGCAGATAATCGTGAAAGCACATCTATATTTTTGGGGAAATTATTATTTAATTCTTGAAGTGGAATAATGGTTTTTTGAAATGCTAAATTCTCTAAATCAATATCAATTTTAGTAAAATCTTGAGCTGTCAAAAAGCTTATGACAGATAAAACGATTACTAATCTTAAATTATTAATCAAAATATTTATTAAGGATAAAATCGCATAAATACTGGCTGGTGATCAGATATTCTATTAGCAACGGTTGTAGCAGCAGTATTAGTTTCTGTTGGCAAAGCAATCACACCAGTTGTTGTTGTACTACCATATTGAAATAAAGGTTGGTTAATAATTATATGATCAAAATGTGCCGCTGAATATGAACTTGTCCATCCTTGCCATGAAAATCCACTACTGGGTCCAGTAAGAATATCTTCGTCTACCATTAGAAAACTAGTTGAAGAAGCAAAGTTGGGATCAGTAAAAGGACTTATTGATGGGTTATCAACTGATTGAGACCCAGTATTATTAAAATCACCTACAATAATAACATTATCTGATGCTCTATTATTAATAACATAATCTGTTAATAGCAGGCTAGCATGATGCCTTCTGTTAGTCTCGTCTGAAGGATCATTACTATCATAAGTATCATCTCCACAACACTTATAGTGAACATCCATTACATATAAATCCATTGACTTGGTTCCATCTGTCCATGTAATATAATTTTCCATAGGTGGGCGACTAGCAAATTGATATTGTGCGTTATTTTCATAATCTGAATCTCCATCATTACTATTTGGAGTATCTGCCCAAAGCTCATTTTTAGAATTGAAAGTAACGGTGCTATTTTTATAAACTAAAGCAAATCCTAAATTTCCAGACTCTTCATCAAGTACATAAGAATAATCATTCATTGAGTTCACCATACTGATTAACTCAGATTCACTTGAAATTTCTTGAAATAAATAGATATCGGCATTCCATGCCTCTAATAAGCTCTTCACATAGCTCTTTGTTGTGCTATGCTGTGGGAACTGCCTTATATTCCATGTTACAATTTCTATTTGACTCAATTGATCTAAATTAGTTGCATTTGGAAAACTATAAGGATCTGTTCCGTCACCAGGATCTGTTCCATCGTTAGAGTCTGTGGGAGAAGAACTTCCACCTCCACCACCGCAAGCAATAATTAATAGAGCAAGAAAGATAAATAGTTTATTTGTGATCTGAACCATAAATATAATTTACTAATAAATTACCGACTTGTCCTAGGCTTTGTGGTGAACAGTTTTCTGGTGTGTCTCGCTGAGTATGCCAATGATTATAAAACATATTTGGATATTGAAAATCAATAATATCAATAGCTGGGATTGCTGCTACTTCCCATAATGGTACATGATCATCATAAATTTCTAGGTCAATTGTTTTCTTGAAAGCTGGCAACGATAATTCTTCTGCTAGATTCCAAATCTCTTTCACTTTTTCAGGAGCTATATTGTATGAAATTCTTTCAATAGGTATACTTAAATTTTTATCTCCAACCATGTCAACTATGATTGCAAAATTTGGTTTTACAATAGGTAGGTTTTCAGCAAAAAATCTTGATCCTAGTGCAAATGTTTCTGGTTGACCAGAAAATCCTCCATCTTCAGCATCAAAAAATACAATATCGATACCAATCTCTGGATTTTTTTCAGAAATTATTGTTGCTAACTCCATCAAAACTGATGTTCCGCTTGCTCCATCATTAGCTCCAAGAACAGGTAGACTTTGATTTTCTACTTCCTCATCTTGATCAGATAAAGATCTAGTATCCCAATGCGCTCCAAGTAATAAACGATATTCTGCATTTTCGTTAAATTGAATAATAAAATTTTTACCATTTCTTTCCATATTGGTTATAGGCTCTGTATAGATAAATTCTTGAATAATAAGGTTGCCTTCTAACTCACTTAAAAAAGTTTCTAAATAATTACTAAACTCTAAATGACCAGATGAACCTGGATTTCTTGGACCAAATTCGCATTGTTTGACTAGATATGTAAATGCTTTATTTGAATCAAAATTAGGTATATCTATCGAATTTCTGGGTTTAGTATTACAACTAAAAAATAAGATTAAAACTAGAAATAGTATCCTTTTCATTTTATCCCCTAATTGCCACATTTAGATTTATGCCAAAATCACGATCAATTCTTTGACCAGTTAATCTAGTATCATTTTCTCGATATTCATAAAATAAGCTTCCTGTAACATCATCTGTAAGAGTATAAGTAACCCTTAAGACGCCCTTTCTTGAATTTGTAAAGTTTTGTTCCGCAAAATTAATCTTGTCTTTAGATCCTTCTTCTTTCTTCTGACTAAAATCAAAGTTCAATGTAATATTCATATTATTTTTTAAGTACACATTTCTCTCTGTAAATGGTAATGAAAATCTAATACCTTTTGAAAAATTATAAGTTATACTAGCGAGAATACTGTTATCAGATACATAAGTTAATCCATTTGCAACCTCATCTAAAGTATGGGTAATATTTGTTCTAATATTTGTTGATATACCATTTTTGAAAGAAGTGGTGATTCCAACCAATGGAGTGAAGCTTCGAGATATACGTGAGAACTGTCTATTGTTATCATTGTCATTTGCGAATGATGATATACCGAATAAATCTATTGCACCAATACTATCATCATTAAATTTCCATGATAGATTTTCTTTTCCACTAAATGCATGTTCTATAGATAATGATTTTACATAAGGGGAGACAAATTTTATTTTTTCTAGCCCCCCAATACGTAAAGACCAATTAGAAAAAGGTATCCCATTTGATAATTTTTTACCATATGCTAGATAGTCTCTATTTGTAGATCGGGTATCAATGTTATACCCATTTATATTAGATGAAATACTTTCTGAAAATGATATATTTAATGAACTGCTTGGATTAAAACGAACACCAGTTCTAATTGATAAAGATTTTTTAATATCTTCCGCCCCTGTATTTAATCCTATTTCTGGTGCGCTTTCTAAGCCATGACTATCACTTAATCCAAATCGATAACTTAATGGTACATCACCACTTATAGCATTTGCTGTTCTATTGGTGGAGGTAGAAATTGCAATGCTAAGAGGTTCTACTTTTTTAGACATTTGATAGATTCTTTCTATAACAAAGTTGTTCTCAATCTTCTTTTTTTCTTTTTTGGGCGAGTCATCTTTTGAAATATTATTATTATCTTTACCTTTAGTAGATTCATCATTTTCTCCTCTTGAAAGACCAGAAGAAGATCTCGATCTAGTAGTTGGGGCAGTAGCTTTTCTTTTAGATACTGGCGTATAAAATGTCTCAATAATCTCCGTTCCAGATAAGGAAAAATTTATTGCGGTATTCTTCACTGCAGCAATGTTTGCGCCATCAATCACGCTTGAAAGTGGCTTATTCCACGAATAATTTGTATTGTATCCAAAATTTGGTTTAATCCAGCTAAACCATTGCGGAGTAAATGTTGATCCTAAAGATTCAGTACTATTTGTTACTCTTCCCACTTTTAAATTCTCTAGTACTTGATCTCTGTACTCTGACATATCACTTTTAATATTCTTATTATAATTAAACTGAGTATTATCAAAAATTTTATAATTGATACTAAATTTTCTATCAAGACCTAAATTAAAATCATCAATTAGGTCAGTACTAGATCTTGATTCTTTTTCAGTCAAACTCCGATTAACTCTAAATCCTGTCGCAAGGGATGTCGGAGTGTAAAAAAACTTAGTTTCGCTAACCTTTTCTCCAATTAATGGTACTCTGGCCATCCATTTGAATGCTTCTATGTAGTTATCACTAGGAAATCTTAAGTTATAATCAAGGTTAGTAGTAAGTCGTTGAGTATCTACTGATTTCATTATTTCATCAGATCTGGTTTGATTAGATGCATTAAATGATGCGCTGAGATTATCTATAGTATACCTAACAAAAGGATTTTCTGATTTAATTTGCTTTGAAATCTTACCATTAAAACTCACAGTAGAAGATTTTACTATTATAGAATCTGGAGTTGCACCATTAGTTCTAATATCGGTGCCTGGGAAAAATTTAGGAGCATTGTTTTGCATATTATATGTCATATTTAGTGGAAATGAAATTCCAAATTTTTGAGGAAACAAACTTCCTAGCTGCATATTATTAGTAAATATTAAGTTTTCAGTAGTAGTATTTGTACCAATTCTTTCTTGTAAAATATGGAAATCAGCATCTTTTTTACTGTATGATATAGAGCTTTTATTAAAGTCCGATAGATTGAATTCAGATTTTAGTCTTACTGCGGTTCCTTTATCTTTTTTAACTCCACTTAATCGAAGCTCATCTAACCAAATTTCACCTGTAATTGGATGATCTGTATTATTCTCAACACCAACAACAAAATACTGTAGTCGTGATAAAGAAGGATTTCCTATAATCTCTACTTTTTTATATTCCTCATTATTCTCATTTATGAATTCATACCTTTTATAATCTAATGAGTCAGTAAAGGTGTCATTAACATTAATTTTCTCTATTGAATCCTCATCTAGATTTTTTAAACTTGTAAGCCAGTTTAAATCAAGGTCTATTGCATTCCTTTCCTGGTCTTCATCCCAACTATCATATACAGGTTTAGTTAGCTTATAATATTCGTCTCCTGTACCAAATTGTATGAAAAATCTTAGGTCAGTATTATTATCAGATATGTTAGGACTATCCCCATAAACAAACATCTTCATTTGGTCATACATTAAAAAACTTTGCCCTTGCTGAGATGTCATGGATGATAAAATTTTCTTTGCTGCGCCTTTAACATTTGGATCTAAATTATCAAACTTTAACACCAATGATTGCTCTTTAGAGCGTATTTTATTTATTTGATCATATTCTCCAAAAACACCTTTAGGAGGTATATAATCAGGGTTATCTTCATCATTAACTACTGTTACTAAAAATGTACTATCTTGAACTGCATATTCCTCTTGATCTACAAATGACGTTCCCATTTCTTCCCATGCATTTCCAACGAGTTCCATTTTGGCAATTTCAAGAGTTGAAGGTTGATCAATGCCAGATACAACAAGTCTAACATACTTAATTTCACTTAGCGTTATATCTTGGACTTGTTCAAAATGACTTAAAGGTATTCTAATTAATTTCCAGCCTGTTTCTATACCATTAACAATAGTAGATCCAGCAACATAGGTGCTGTCATTTAGAGAAATAGTTTTAGTAAAATAATCGTTAGCTCTGTCTAAGAAACCTGACTGATCTAAATCTTCACTATCAGGATATTTACCGCCTGCTTGAATTTTGTCTCCAGTACCATTTCCTTCTGTGCCGTTAACTTTTGTATAGTCTGAACTTCCTTCTGTATAATCCCAGTTATCACCATTAGGATCATTAGTATCTACATCTGAAGAAGCATTAATAATTGTTATTTCTCCATTAGATAAATAATCTTGATAGGTTAATCCTTCTTCAGAATTTAAACAATCACCCCAACCATCTTCAAAACTATCAAAACATCCATCTAGCCCGGTATCTTCATTATCTTCTAAGAACCCATTACCAAGCGCTAATCCAGCATCAGGAACATCTTCGTTATTAAGCGAGCCATTACCATTATAATCTTCACTAATCTTTCCTAAATCAACTGTCAGATTTCCATCCTCTCCACGTAACCAGATCTCAAAAAATCTACTTCTAGTTTGATCATAATCTCCAATAAACATTGGGGTTACAACACCAGCCCATACAGAGTCAGGGTCAACACTTTCTTGATATTCTTTTGGTTCAAAATCTAATACTAAGATATCGGTTGTCAAATTTTGAGCTCTTTGAGACGTAGATATATTAGGCCAAATATTATTTGTTAGCACTTGAGAGTAAGGATTATACCAATGCATTCTAGCTCTATTTCTTTGATCGAATGGTTCGCTAGTTTTGAGATTCAATGGCGCAGAGGAAATATTCCAAAATCTTCTTAATATTGATGGACTGGTTACTCTTTTTGATCCTTCAAAATCATCTATATATGCTACCCCATCACTATCTCCCGTAGCACCATTAGATATAGCATTTGGATTAGGGAGTACTTGTGCAATTTCTCCTTCAAACGTAAATCGAGATAGTTTTTCAGCATTAAACATATCCAACTTATTAATAGAAGCTGATAGATTATCTAAATCCTTTTCATAGCGACCATTAATATCCCAAATGAAATTTTGGATTGGTTCAAAACCTACTTCTACTTTTTTATTAACAATATCTTGTTTGTAATACAACGCCGTCATACCTAAAAAAGAGTTTTCGTCAAAATCTATTTGAGCCCTAGAGCCAACCATAATCTTTCTGTCAAATGTTACCAAATCATGCTTATCATAGACAATTTCTAGGTCTGCATTTGGATCAACACTTCCTGTCAACATAATCATTCCCGAAAAATAATCAATCTGATAATCTTCGCCTCTCTCAAGCTTCTCTCCATTTGAATAAATTTCTTCACTTCCCTCAACTAATGTAAATCCTAAATTTATAGTAGACTTTGGATTAGTATAATCTGCAGCGATAGTAAAACGAGAATCACCTGTGTATTCAGTACGGTTAGTACTTGTATACATTTTACCTTGCTGCAATAATGGATCTAATGTTCCATTGATATTACCGCCATCTAAATTGTTGCTTGATACGAAAGGTAATAATGCAGGTAGATGAACTTCCCCTGTCTTTAGGTTTACTATATTGGGATTGTTAAAATCAATCACTTCATCTGGGGAAGATGCACCAGCTTGATTAAGGTCATCTAGTCCAAACAAATTTAAGAAGGTTGATCCAGCATCAGTTCTATCGCTTACTGGCGTTGAAAAATTATCTAAGATACTAACTTGCAAGCTAGTTTGATCGATATTAGTGGCTCCAAGAGAATAGACATTTTTAAACATTAAATCCCATGCTGGATGATTTGGGTGTGATGATTGTGCTTTTAACATCTTCAATATTAAGGTTTCGCTCCCATCATCTATTATGTTCTCACCAACTTTAAGAACAATCTGTCCTGTGGTCCTATCTGCTAACTCAAAATGTGCTCCAATAATTTCATTCTGCAGTGTGTTTTGCATTCTTATAAACCCCAAATCCTCATTTATCGCATAATCAGATCCTCTTTCTAATTTGATAAATGCACCCTCTTTACTGCTATCATTATAATAGGTCACATCATTAGGATCAATATATGCTGTACCAGGGTCTGCCTGTGGATTATTAGATGCATCAATTTTATATAGTTCAAAGTTTTTAATTACCAAATTTCCTATATTGTGGAGTCCATTATTTAAAGGATAATAAGGAGGTACACTAACTTGAAATCCATTATCTGGAATAATATCATTCGATCCATTTCTGAACCACTCATGAATGAAAAAGTATAGATTTTTTCTATAATCATAATCCTGAATTTGATTGGTCTTTACCTCAGAAGTACCTTTATATTTTTCAGATTGCTTCTTAGTTCTTTCTAATGATGCTATGCTTGTAATATTCAGCGGGCCTAATTGCGTGAGAGCCTTAATTCCAAAGAGTCCTTTATTTTGACCTGAAAAGGTTACAAACTCAGTTGAAGGTAATGTTAGTGCAATATTACCTATCTCAAGTTTTTGTAAAATATCATCTTCATCACCAGCATAATCAACGCGAATAGTATTTTCCCAATCAAAATCTCTTTCTGAGTTTTGATCTAAGGATACAGTAATTTTTTCGCCAACTTTACCCTGAACATTCAATTGCTGCTTTTGGTCAAATTTGAAGTTCGTTTTTTCTTGTTCTTTATAAGAAGATCTGACCAGCTCTTGGTCTTGATTGACTAACTTACCAGAAAGATTAATATTACCCTGCACTCTCAAAGAAGCCCTCCCAAGTGCACCTAAATCAAAGTCAGCAACCTCAAGATACCTGCCCTTATTACTAGCTATAGTTGTATCAGAAGCTGATAAACTAAATGGTTCACTGAAGTTATATTTTTGATTATTTATATATAAATCTTTTAAATAATTATCTAAGGAAGCAACATAAGGAATCAAGCTTTGATAATCTAAAGAAGATTCACTAATAGATATTGTATTAGAATCATTATCTAGTCTTACGCTATATTTATTCAAAGTTTGTATTTTTTTAAAAATTCCAATGGGATAATTAGAGAAATCACTCAAGCAATAGTTTGCTGATTGTTTTTTATAAAAAGGATTAGTGACAATATTTTTGGTTATAGGGTTATCAAATCCTAGAAGTGAAGATAAAAACAGAATGATGCTGAAATAAACTCTATACATTCATTAATCTTATTATTTTATGTGCAAATTTCTGGATTGCTATTGCTCGATGGCTGATTTGATTTTTTTCTTCTAATCCCATATCTCCTAAAGACATATTTTGAGCTGATGCATAAAATATTGGGTCATAACCAAATCCCAGATCTCCTTGTTTTGACTCTAAAATTTTTCCTTCTAAACATCCTTCAACAAAAAAATCATTTTCTCCATCAACATAAGTGACGACAGTTTTAAATCTAGCTGTTCTTTCCTTCCAAGGAACACCTTTCAGATTTTTTAAAAGCTTTTCCATATTTTCTTCGTATGTAGCATTCTCTCCTGCATATCTTGCAGTATAAATTCCAGGATCTCCCATTAAATGATCAACTTCCAAGACAGTATCATCTGCCATGGATGGAAGTTTGGTGTGATTAAATGCTACCCTTGATTTAATAAACGAGTTTTCGACGATAGAAGTTCCATCTTCTTTTATATCGCCAATATCAGGAAAATCACTCAAAGAATATATTTTATCAAAAAGAGGCTTAATTGTCGTAATGATTTCAGATATCTTATGCTTATTTGAAGAAGAAATAATAATATTTTTCATTTCTAAAACTAATAAATATTTATGTGTTTTTTAAATAACTTATAATGTGTAGTTTTTTAAACTTTTTTACAAGGCTCGATAGCTCAGTTGGTAGAGCAGAGGATTGAAAATCCTTGTGTCGGGGGTTCAATTCCCTCTCGAGCCACTTTTCAAGGGGGAAAAATAAATGACAATAATTTCAATTATAATAGCAACAGGGTTAATACTTTTCTTAGTATTAATCTTATCATTCTTAAGAAAACCAAAAGTTTATACTTTTAAAAAAGAACAATTTGTTCCAAGTGATATGGATACGGTATTTGACTTTTTTTCAAGACCAGAAAATCTTGAAAAAATTACTCCTCCAGCTATGGGATTTCATATTATGACTCCAAAGCCTGTGGAAATGAAAGAAGGAGCAATTATTGATTATACTGTTAATATTATGGGCATTCCAGCCAGGTGGAGAACCATGATAACAAGCTATAAGATAAATGAATTTTTTGTTGATGAACAGCTCAAAGGTCCTTACAGCTACTGGCATCACAAGCATTCATTTGAGGCTGTCGAAGGCGGAATAAACATTGTTGATGAAATTACTTATGCATTGCCATTAGAAGCTTTTAGAAGTATTGTACATCCTCTATTTATTAAACCTCAATTGAAGAAAATCTTTAGCTTTAGATTTCAGATTATTCAAGATAAATTTAATAACAAAAAATAATGTTACTTCTTTGATGCTCGATCATCAAATTGAACGACTAATAATGAAAAATTTATGATTAAATATATCTTATCTCATACTAACGTTGCCATTAACTATTTTGGCTTTTCAATTGTATGGCTTTGCTGCGTTTACAGTGGAGCTCAAGGCATAACTGCGCTGGCATTATTACCTACACTTGTTTTTTTATATTTACATTTTATGATTGTTACAGACCATTTAAAGGAAGAGATCCAATTAATCTTAATAGCAGTTCTTATGGGTATTGTTGTCGATTCAGGCTTTTCTTTTTTTGGCGTGGTATCCTATAATGGGAATATCGCTTCCATTCCACATCTTGCTCCAATATGGATACTATGTATGTGGGCCGGATTTTCTGCACAAATTAATCATGCCATGAATAGGTTAAGAGGCAAATATCTTCTTATTGGATTTTATGGATTATTAGCACCGCTAGCTTATATGGGTGGTGAAAAAATTAATGCAGCAACTATTTCAGACGGAGATATTAATTATGTCATTATTAGTATTAGTTGGGCCGTTAGTCTTATTGTTTTATTTAAAATATCTGAATATTTAATGGCAAAATAAATATGAGGTATTATTCTTTAGCAATTCTATTAATACTAGCTCTAAGTGCTTGTGCTAGTAAAGCAGCAATTGAACCTGAGGGTGTAGTAGATAATATTCCAGACAATTGGGATATAGAAACTCCTATCGCAATTAATATATCTGAAATATGGTGGAATGAATTCCAAGATGAAAAACTAAATAACTTTTTATCAAAATTTTTAGCTGAAAATATTAATCTTGAACAAGCAATGCTCAACACAAGAATCGCTAAACAAGCTTCAGTGATATCGAACTCCAATCTCTTTCCAACTATTGGGATTAGTGCAGGCGCATCAGAGTCTGAACAAAATTCGGCAGGAATTCCTCCCATATTTGCTACTCTCCTTGGTACTCAAAGTGATGAGATCACTACATTTAATCAAGAGAATTATAATTTATCTTTAAGTACACAATGGGAAATTGACTTATGGGGTAAAATGAGACAAGGAAGGATTGCAGGAAAACAACAATATTTAGCTGCAAAATATAACTATACATACTATCAATTCTCACTTACGTCAGAAGCTACTAAGCTATATTTCTCAATTATTGAAGCAAAGCAATTAGCAGCAAATGCTGAAAAGAAATATGGTAATGCAAAAATTATTTTTGATTTATATACTAGTCGATATAATAAAGGAGTTATTTCATTGAAGGCTCTGCAACAATCTGAACTAATGCTCAACCTTACAAAGAGTGATTTAGAAAATAAAAAAAGTATCTCTAAATCTTTAATTCGTGAAGCTAGAGTATTAATTAAAGAATATCCTAATCTAGAATTGGAGACTGCCAAAGATTTTCCGGAATCAATTCCTAACTTACCCTACTTACTTCCAGCTGATATTGTAAAAAGACGTCCAGATTTAATAGCATCACAATATAATTTATTAGCATCGAAGGCACTTAATAAGCAAGCTCTTCGATCACTATACCCTTCTTTTAGCTTGGTTGGTTCGACTGGAGCATCTAGCAATGTTCAAGACTTATTGAATGACGATTTTAGTGTTTGGAGTAAAGGGGTTAACGTATTTGCTCCAATTTTTAACGCAGGAAAACTAGTAGCTAATAAAAAAATTGCAAAAAATAATAAAGAAATTGCCATGTTAGAGTTTGTAAATAATTTATTGAATGCTTATAAGGAGGTAGAATCAGGACTAGAGTTTGATAGAAGTACACAATTATCTTTAAATCTATTGAAAGATAACATTATACTATCTGAATCTATTTATAGTACTACTTTTGATGAATTTGAAAAAGGTGTTTCAAGCATAGAAGATGTTATTAATGCAAATAATGCACTTTTTGATAATAAAAACATGCTTGCTACAACAGAAAGAATTCGGATTGAACAAAGAATAAACTTAATATTGGCACTTGGAGGAGGGTTTACTTACAAACAATGATTAAATATTTAAGACCATTAATAATTATAGGTATTTCTACAGCTATAGCAGCTGTACTATACATGTTAGGCCAAATATCTCCTGATGCTATTCAAGAGAAAGACCCTATGGATGTCAATGTCCAAATTTTGACACCTATTGACTATCAAATAAAAATAAAATCAACCGGTACTACAACCCCTATCACACAAACAGTCTTAACCTCTGAAGTAGGTGGAGAGGTTATTTATCGTTCTAAGAAATTCTCAGAAGGATCTTCTGTTATTAGTGGAGAGATTTTAGCTAAAATCGATGATACTGACTTACAGCTTCAGTATAAAAATGCACTACTTCAATTAGCAAGTGCAGAAGTGCAATTTGCAGTTCAACAAGCGGAAGCAGAAATAGCTCAAGAAGCTTGGGACCAAGTTGGTGAAGGAATTCCGCAAGAACTGACAACTAAAAAACCACAGTTAAAACAAGCAAAAGCAGCATTGGAAGTTGCAAAAGCTCAAGTGCAATCAGCAGAAAAAAAACTAAATAAAACAGAAATTACTGCTCCATATACAGGACGAATACAAAATATTAACATTGATTTAGGTTCTACTATTATCCCTGGCCAACCAGTAGGATCAATGTATACTTCGAATGAAATTGAAGTTACTCTTTCAGTTAAAGATAGTGATTTGCAATTTTTAGATATACCAATGGACGGCAGAAAATTAAACCCTGATCAAAAGTCTATTGTAGTCATTAAATCTCTATATAAAGGTGAAATGCAAGAATGGGCTGGTAATTTAGAGCGTGTTGATGGTGTTATTGATCCAATGACCCGAATGATTAAGTTAATTGCAAATTTCAAAAATAATTTTATTGAAGAAACAAAGCCTATATTGCCAATTGGTTTATTTGTTGAAGCAGAAATCAACGGAAAACAGTTGGAAGATATTTTTATGATACCAAATTCTGCATTAACTCCCAATGACGAACTCTTGTTTTTAAATCAAGATGATGCTTTAGAAATAAGAAAAGTAAGCATCCTGACTAAAATGAAAAATCATATTTTAGTAAAAGAAGGAATGAAAGCAGGTGAAAGGGTGGTTGTATCTAAACTAAGCATTGCAACTAATGGAATGCTAGTCAACCCACGATATCAGTAATGAGAGGCATAGTTACTTGGTTCGTTAAGAATAGTGTCCCTGCGAACCTATTTATGTTTTTTTTAATTTTTGGTGGATTCTTTGTGTCATATCCAACAATGAAGTCTGAGTTTTTTCCTATTCCAGATCTTTCAACTATTACAATTAGCGTTCCTTATCCTGGAGCATCTGCAAAAGAAGTAGAGTCTTCAATTTCCTCAAAAATAGAAGATAGACTTCAAGGTATTTCTAATATTAAAAAATTAAGATCATACTCACTTGAGGGTGCTGGACTAGTTACTATACAAGTTTTTGATAGTGGTGAAATTGATACCACTCTAGATGATGTGAAAACAATCATGGATGGTATAAGCACATTCCCACAAAACAGTGAAGCTCCTGTCGTTAGTAAGCTGGAACCTACCGAAAAAGTTCTAGATGTCATTGTTTATGGAGATGTTGATGAACGGGTATTATTAAACATTACTAAGCAAGTAAACAAAGAAATGAAAGAGCTGAGCGAAGTTTCGTTTACCGAAATTAACGGAGACAGAGATAAGGAAATTACCATAGAGGTGTCCGAAAAAAATCTTGAAAAGTACAATCTAAGCTTTGATCAAATAACTATGGCAATTAATGCAGGTTCAATTGACTTACCGGGTGGATTATTATCAAGTAAAAGCGGTGATCTATTAATTAGAACGGTTGGACAGTCTTATAATGCTAATGAATATGAAAATATCGTCATTAAAGGGCAGCCTGATGGCAGTCAATTACTGCTAAAGGACATAGCTACTATTACGGATGGCTTTATTGATGTAGAAAGTTATTATAGGTGGGATGGCGTCCAAGCAATGTTTATTAGTGCAAATTTAGTTGGTGATCAAGATGTACTTGTAGCTGCTGAACAATTAAGAAAATATGTTAAGAGTAAACAGTTAGATATGCCTCCAAATGTGAGTATTGATTATTGGTATGACCAAGCACGCTATCTCCAAGATCGTATTAATTTATTATATAGAAATTTTGCTATTGGAATAGTTTTGGTATTACTTCTTTTAACAATGTTTTTGAGGCCATCTGTAGCATTCTGGGTGTCAATGGGTATTCCAATCTCTTTTGGAGGGGCATTAATTATACTTCCACTAATTGGTGTTACCGTAAATGTTTTATCCGCATTCATGTTTATTGTTGTGTTAGGTATTGTAGTTGATGATGCCATCATTGTAGGAGAAAATGTTTTTAGGAGGCGCGTTAAACTTAAAGAAAATAATATGGATTCAACTATTAAAGGTACAATGGAAGTATTAATTCCTGTCTTTTTTGGAGTATTAACAACAATTGTTGTGTTTGCACCTATGCTTGATCTAGCTGGACAAACTGGCGATATTTGGAAAGTATTTCCATTAACTGCTATTCCAATTTTAGTATTCTCACTTATAGAATCTACAACGATTTTACCAGCCCACTTATATCATGCAGGTGAATGGTTCCAGACAAGTTTTGTAGGCTTTGGTAAAAAATTAAAAGCAATAAGAAATTATTGTTCAAAAAGACTTTATTTATTTGTAGATAATTTTTGGGTTCCTCTTGTTAAAAAATCTATTATTAGTAGATACGTCACTATTTCAGTTTTTATAGGAATGATGATTATGACTCTTTCTTTGCTTGCTGGAGGATTAGTAAAATGGCAATTCTTTCCTGTGCTCGAGTCTGAAGAGGTTGGAATTGTATTCGAATTACCAGAAGGTTCTCCAATAGAGAAAACGCAAGCTATTACTGAAATTATTGAAAGCGAAGCTCTTCAACTCAAACAAGAATTAAATACAAATGAGCCAGAAATAATTATTTCTCATGTCTTAACAACTGTTGGGAAGCATTACTTTGCAAATTCCGAATCTGAGAATAGTCCTAGTGGTGGTTCTATTACATCTTCATCAACACCGCATCTTGGTGAGGTTGTAGTTGTGCTTACTCCTGCAGATAGCAGATGGGGATTAACTGGTGCATACGATGTTATTGATAAACTTCGTTCACGTATTGGGACTATACCAGGTGTAGAGCGACTGAATTACAGTGCTAATATTTTTACTGCTGGTAAATCAATTCACTTTGAATTTTCAGGAGACAGTTTTGAAAAATTGAATCAAGTTGTTGCTGATACGCGAGTATTACTTTCTGGTTTTGCAGGTGTCTATGATTTAGCAGATACTGACACCAAAGGTAAAAATGAATTACAAATTGAACTATTACCTTCTGCCGAGGTGTATGGCATTACTGCTATGGATATTGCGCGTCAGGTAAGGCAAGCATTCTTTGGTGAAGAAGTACAGCGCATTCAGAGAGCGGATGATGATATTAAGGTTATGTTAAAGCTACCTAAAGATGAGCGCGATAGCCTTGTAACACTAGAAAACATGAGAATACGAACTGCTCAAGGAATTAAGGTTCCACTCTATGCTGTTGCAAATGTTAAAGAAGTAGAAGGAAAAGCAACGATTGTTCGTGTGGATGGAAAGCGTGTTATCGAAGTAACCTCCGATGTTGATGTTTCTAAAAATACCTCTTCTATGATCTTACAAACAATTGTATGGCCCGGTGGTCCATTTGAAGGACAACCAATGGGCAAACTTAAAAAGGTTATGGATAAAACTCCTGGAGTAGATTTTGCACTAGCAGGAGAGCCAGCTGAACAAAGTGAACAGCTTGATGATATATTATTAAAATTTAGTATAGCAATTTTTGTTATTTATGTACTGCTTGCGATTCCACTTAAATCATATTTTAAACCATTGATCGTACTATCAGCAATTCCATTTGGCGTAGTAGGTGCAATTCTTGGACACTTACTATTTAATCAGCCAATGTCAGTGTTATCTCTACTTGGTGTGATCGCACTATCTGGAGTGGTAGTAAATGACAGTCTTCTTTTAGTTGTATTTGTAAATAGAGCTAAAGAAAAAGGTGTGGAAACTAAAAAAGCTGTCCTAGATGCAGTCCGTACAAGATTCAGACCAGTTGTACTAACTTCGATGACAACATTCTTAGGTATTGTTCCATTATTATTGAATCAAAGTACGCAGGTATTATTTTTAAAGCCTATGGCTATCTCACTTGGGGTTGGAATATTATTTGCAACAAGTATCATATTACTGCTTGTTCCTGTTGCTTATGTGGTTATTGATGACTTTATTCTGCTTTTAGAAAGACTGTTTAAGAAGGCCAATTAAAATAATTATGCTTCAAATTGTGCATAGCTAGGATATCCAGATCTAGCAGGATCTTCGTAGTCAATCTTGATAATTGCTTTCTTTAATATTCTTTTTAAAACAATTAAACGATCGTTTTCTGACTGACTTTTTAAAAGAATTTTTTTTGCTCTCTTATCAATGTCTAGCATTGAAGCTATTTCAAAAGAGCTTTTCGGAACATTAATCTGCGGAATCTTAGATGACGCTCCTAACTTCAATAATACTTCATATAGAAAAACATTAGCTTCTTGTAATAATGTCTGGTCAATCGTGTCATCAATATCGTTCCATGTTTTTACATATGCTTGCTTGTAAGGTTCAGAAGTATTGTAACTCTTAACAATAAATCTTTCTACACCAGATACTAAGATATCGTATTCCCTACTATCATTTTCGCCACCGACCAATTGCTCTATGGAAGCTGTACATCCAATCACTAAAGAATCGCTATTTTTTGAATTTATAATACCGAATTTCTGATTGTTTTTCAGACAATATTCAATCATTTTTTTATATTTTTCTTCAAAGATATGTAAAGGCAGTTTTTCGCCTGGGAGGAGTACTAAAGGTAGTGGGAAAATTGGAATTTTATCATTCATAGTACTACCAAAATACATATAGTTTTATTAAGATTCACTAGCAATCTTATGAAAAAAGATATTATAGATCATTTAGCACTTTGTACTGATGATATTGCAAAATCAGTATCATGGTATATAGATAATTTTACTTGTGACATTCTTTATCAGGATGATTCCTGGGCGATGCTTGAATTTGAAAATGTTAAGTTAGCATTGGTACTTCCCGACCAACATCCTTTCCACTTTGCAATATTAAAAGATGATGTTGAGAGCTATGGAGAACCTGTTACTCACCGAGATGGATCAGTTTCAGTTTATATCAAAGATCGCTCAGGCAATAATATTGAAATTCTCAGGTACTAATCGTTTGCTACTAGATTTTTTCTGTTATAAAATTGGCCAGCCTACCGGTTAGGTTTAACAAAAAAAGGGGAAATTAAAATGTTCAAAAAAATATTCGCAATAACATCAATCTTGATTCTAGCTGCATGTGGAGGAGGATCTTCCGCTGAAGCTACTGTAGTTAATATTGGTTCTTTAGGCGCAGAAATGAAATTTGATGTGGAAGAATTCACCGTTAAAAGCGGCTCTAAAGTAAAGGTTGTTATGAAAAATAACACGCCATCCGACTTTATGGGAGCAATGCTTCATAATGTTGTAATTTTAAAAGATGAATCAGCTGCTCCAATGATCATTCAATTAGCTGAAGGCAATGGTGGAGAACCATATGCTGATGGAAGAATTTTAGCAATGACACCATTAGCTGATAAGCAAGAAGAGACATTTATTGAATTCACAGCACCTTCAAAGCCAGGTAGATATTTATATGTTTGTACTTATATTGCTCATGCGGGATCGATGCGTGGCTATATGATTGTTGAATAATGTTAATAAATTAGATACTCTCTTTGACGAATTATAAATTTTTATTTATATTATCAACCTAACATTGAGATTAAATCTCAAAAGGGGAAAATATGAGTGAATTTTTAATTATGTTCAGAGAAGTGCTTGAAGGGGTTCTAGTTGTAGGAATTCTTTATACATTTATTGTAAAAACTGGAAAGTTACATCTCAAAAAAAGTATTACTAATGGTATAGTTGCTTCTTTCATTGCTACTGCAATCTTTGCAGTAATATTCCAAATAACTTATGGTGGCTTTGAAGGAAAACAAGCTGCTTTATTTGAAGGAACAACGATGCTTATAGCAGCATTTCTACTATCAACAATGATCATTTGGATGGGTAGAAATAAAAATGTTGCAGCTAGTCTTGAAAAAGAAGCTTCAGATATTATTGATCAAGATAAAAATGTTTCACTAGGTCTTTTTGCTTTAACATTTTTTGCAATATTTAGAGAAGGAGTTGAAGTTGTACTTTTTATGTATGCTATATTAATTCAATCTGACGGTCTTTCAATTGGGGGATCTATATTTGGTTCGCTTGTAGCATTAATGATTGGATATTCAATATTTATTCAAGGTAAAAAAGTCCCATTAAAAAAATTCTTCAACGTTACATCAATTCTGTTAATTTTTGTATGTGCAGGGCTTGTTGCTTACGGTGTTCATGAATTTGAGGAAGCATTTTATACCAAAGATGAAATGAAAAAAATGGAGATATGGAATATTAATGATAGTGGCCCTGTTTTTGGATTTAATATTGATGATAATGGAATCCCAAAACCATTGTTTAGCGATAAAGGAGCTGTAGGTCAGCTATTTAAAGGATTTTTTGGATATAACGGCAATCCAACAACTACTGAAATTTTGAGTTGGCTGTTTACACTTATATTAGTATCATTTATGTGGAGAAAAGCTGGTCGTCCTGTTAAACTTTAAATATTTTTTAAAATATCTTTTAGCTCCGATATAATCATTGCTGTAGCTCCCCAACAAACGCAGTTTAAGAAACGGAAAGCAGGTACATTTATATTCATTCCTGCTTTAGAAATTCGTGTTGTTGAATGAATCTCTTCTTTAAGAAGTTCTTTGATACTGATTTCATACACCTCTTCAACTTCACTTTGATTAACTGTTATTTTAGGGCGTTGATTTGAAAACCAAACGTAGACATGAATATTAAAATGTGATACAGGGGTATATAATGTTGAAAGATTCCCAACTAAACGCAACGATGCAATATCTATTCCAATTTCTTCATTTGATTCACGCAATGAAGCATTTTTTGATGTTTCCCCCGAGTCAATAGCGCCGCCTGGTAAAGAAATCTGTCCTTTGTGATGTTCAACATTTGATGTTCGTTTCGTCAATAAGAATGAAAGATCTCCGTCTTTTTCAAAGAGTATAATAGCAACACTAGCTTGCTTAGCATCTGCTGGTGGTGTAAAAGCTTTAGCTGTAATACTGTTGATTGGAATTACAGCCATTTTTTTTTGGCTATTCCATCCAGGAAGTAAAGTATCTGCATTAAGTCTTTCCTTTAATAATGCAATTTTTTTCTCTACTTTCATGACCATGAAATATAAGCACATAATTTGGGATTGGAATGGAACTTTATTGAATGACACTTCCTTATGTGCGCAAATTTTAAATGACTCATTAAGAAAGCGTGATATCCCTGAAATCACTGTTAAGCAGTATAGAGAGAAATTTCTATTTCCGATTAAAACATTCTATGAATCGATAGGGTTTGATTTTGATAAAGAACCTTTTGATAATTCTAATAATGAATTCAACACGGGTTTTGCAAATCAATTTAAATCATTGGCACTACAGCCATTTGCAAAAGATACAATTATCAAATTTTCTGAACAAAAAATTATGCAAACTGTTCTATCTGCTAGTCGTGACGATAGATTAAAAGAGCAGGTTAGTTTTTTTGATTTAACACAGCATCTACAACATGTTATTGGTACAACTAATTTATATGCTCATGGAAAAGAATTCGAAGGGGAAGAATTACTTTTAACTTTAGATATTCCAGCAGAAGAAACAATTATTATCGGGGACACTTTGCTGGATTTTAATGTCGCTCAATATCTAAAAATTGATTGTGCTTTAGTATCCCACGGGCATAATGATATGAAAAGATTAGATGAAACTGGAGCATTTACTTTTTCAGATATTCAGGAATTTTATAATTGGGTGATAACAACTTAGGTTGTCAGTCCGCCATCTACTACAAACATTGATCCAGTAATAAAATCAGAAGCTTCAGAAGCCAAATACAATGCCATACCAGATATATCATCAGGCTCTCCCATTCTAGCTTGAGGGATAGCTTTTATAATTTCATTATATACTGATTCATCTTCCCATAAAGCTTTACTGAAATCTGTCTTGATTAAGCCTGGAGCTAAGGTATTAACTTGTACATTTGATCCTGCCATCTCTTTAGCTAGCACCTTGGTTAACATTACTACTGCAGCCTTACTAATATTATAAACGCCTAAACCATCAAGTGGTGTCTTTGCTGCTATAGATGCCACATTTATAATTTTACCGTACTTATTATCTTTCATTGACTTACTACACGCTTTTATAAAATTGAAATATCCTTTTACATTAATATCCCAAATTTTTTCCCAATGACTATCTTCTGAATTAAGAATTGGACCATAGTAGGGGTTCGCTGCTGCATTATTAACTAATATATCAACTCTTTTAAACTGCTCTAATGTTTTATCTACAACATTATTGATTGATTCTTTTTCTCCGGTATTACATTCAATGCCAATAATATTAAATCCTAATGTCTGAGCTTCTTCTATTGCACTATCTAAATTATCTTTTTTACGACTACAAATGACAACGTTTGCACCAGCTTCTGCATACTTAAATGCAATTGATTTACCAATGCCTTTGGAGCCCCCAGAAATGATTGCTGTTTTTTCTTTTAAACTAAACAATTACTTCTTCTTTCTTCTTGCTGCCATTGCTTCCCACATAGAATCTGGCAATTTAGTCAAATCACTAAACTCTGCTGCACCTGCAAGCCACTCACCACCATCAATAGTTACGACTTCACCGTTCACATATGCAGATCCATCGCTCATTAAATATGATGCAAGATTTTCAAGTTCATGTCGCTCACCAAATCTTTTCATTGGTATTTTATTTTTCATATTATCTTCGAAATCATCAAAGCCTGGTGGCATTAATCGGGACCAAGCTCCTTCTGTAGGAAATGGGCCTGGAGCAATCGCATTAAATCGAATATTATGTTTACCCCATTCTACCGCTAATGATCGCGTCATTGCTAATACTCCTGCTTTGGCTGCTGCAGATGGGACCACATAAGGTGAGCCTGTCCATGCATATGTAGTAACAATACTTAATACATTACCCTTTTTATTTTTTATCATCTCTTTACCGACTGTGCTAATACAATTCCATGTTCCCATTAATACAATATCAATGACTGCCTTAAATGCGTTTGGGCTCAACATTTCTGTTGGAGAAATAAAATTACCAGCTGCATTATTGAGAAGATTATCAATTTTTCCAAACTTATCAATGGTTTGCTTAGTCATTAGCTCTACATCTTCTATTTTTCTAACGTCACCAGGACATGTTAATACATTAATCCCTTGTTCTGAAAATTCCTGCGCGGTTTCATCTAACACCTCTGCTCTTCTTCCACTAATAACAATATTTGCTCCTAATTCTCCGAATCTTCTGGACATACTTTTACCTAATCCAGTTCCTCCTCCAGTAACAATAATTGTCTGATCTTTTAATAAGCCATCTTGAAACATATGAATTCCTTTGTTTTTAATTATCTAAAATTTCAGTTATTAAATCTGTTTTTTCTTTTAATGGTTCTAAAATATTATCTTCAACAACGCTTTGAGCAGACTCCTGTAACTCCTGAACTTGATTTGGAAGCTTATCTAAGTCTGGTAGCTGCTGACCAGTAAGTATGATATAAGCATAATAAATAATGAGTAATGTAATCCCCAATGTTACCAATTTGAACAAGCGTTTTATAACGCTAAAAGTAATCATTGCCATTAAAACAATGGTTACAGCCAGGTAGGCCGGATTACTAGAAATGCTATTTAACAGATTCTCTAACATTGTAGCAATTTATACATTAGATTTCTACTTTACAAAGATGAAACAAAAATCAATAAGATTCGTTAAAGATTATATGATAAAAAAAGGGTTTGTTTTATTTTTTTTCTACTCCTTTGTCTTTAGTCAAGACAATCTACTACTCAGACAAGCAGATACTCTCACATCTTCCATGATTGGAGAGGAAACAATTACAAGATTAGATGGAAATATTATATTTCAAAAAAAAGATATTATTCTCAAAGGAAGTTTTGCAACACAATCAGATAAGAACTCTATAATAAATTTATATGGAGATGTATCCATTCAGCAACCTGAACAAATTATCTATTGTGATTCGTTATCATTTAATAATGATACTGAATTTTTTGAAATGTATGGCAATATTAAGATTAAAAATGGCTCTCGATTCATTAGTGCAGACAAAGCTACTTTAGATCAAATTTCTGATCAGATGACTTTGATTGATAATTGTGAAATCAAAGATGAAAATAGTAATAAAGTGTTCGGTGATAAAATACTCTTAAGTTTTCAGGATAATGCTCTTCAGTCATTTAAAGTCTTGTCAAATGGTTTAATTTTATCTAAAAATTCTGGTTATGAAAAAATTGATGATTTGGAAAAAAGTATTGAAAATGAAGATATCTTAAAGGCTGAAACTATTCTTGCTAAACTTGAAAATGATGAAATTCAAAATATAGAATTAATAGGAATGGCCTCTACCTTAATCCATCTATATAATGATTCTCTTTATGATGGTATTAATGAAATATCCGGTGATAAGATTACCATGAATATTCAGAACGAATCTGCAAAGAAATTAATAGCTGAAGGTGGGACAGTTGGTCGATATACCCCAAATGCATCTAATGAAAATGTTCAAGAAGAAATTGATTATGAAGCAGACAGAGTAGAATTTGAAGTAGATAAAAAAATATCTGAGATGTATGGTGTCGTTAAAGTTATACATGATAAAATGGACTTATCTGCTGCACACATAAATGTAAATTGGAGTAATAATATATTAGAAGCTTTTAGCGACAATCCTTTTAATAAAGAAGAAATCAATAGACCTGTACTTATAGAGAATAATCGTGAACCAATGACTGGTGATACGATGGTATACAATATTAAATCTAGAAAAGGTAAAGTATTGATGGGAGAAAGTCGTGTTCAGGAAAATGTATATATGGGAAGTCAGATTACAAGTGTAACAGATAGCACTTTTTATATTGATGACTGCATTTTTACTTCATGCGACCCTTCAAAGTTTTATCTTGGAAGTAAGCAAGTAAAGATTATTTATGGAGATAAAGTTATTGCAAAGCCTCTTAGTATTTTTATTGGTGGAGTTCCAATTATTGGTGTGCCAATAGCTATCTTTCCGCATTCATCAACCGAAAGAAGATCTGGGTGGATTATGCCATCATTTGGATCATCAGAGAATCGTGGGAATTATCTTGATGGGCTGGGATATTATTTTGCTCCAAATGATTATATAGGCTCTGAAAATTCCCTCATATTTGCAGATCGGCAAGGAGTAATTCTTAAATCAAAGAATCAATATCGTGACCGATATCGATTCAATGGGCGACTAGATGTTGAAGTTAGAAAACATTTAGGATCTGGTGAAAGTGATATTGCACAAATCGGTAAAAGCAATAAGACAGACTATTCTTTTAACTGGAATCATAATCAGATACTTAGGAATGATCAAACTTTTCGTGGTTCTGCTAGCTACTATAGCAATGGAGAATACAATAGAGAAACAAGTATAGATCCAATTAAAAGACTTAATCAGCAAGCTATTTCAAATGTGACTTATACAAAAAGGTGGAAAAACCCTAATATTTCTTTAAGTGTCAATGCTTCTAATAAACAAGATTTAATGTCTAAGAGTAAAGTAGATACTAATTCCTCTTTTTATCAATCACCTACAAGCTTATCGTCTACTATAACTCAAGACACCAGCACATTACCTTCCATAAATTTTAGAGTTGCGAGAAGAAAGTTATTCAAGAATATTTCTCAAGATTCATGGATTGGAAATATTCAATGGGATTATAATTCTCGCCTTGTAAATAATTCTAAAAATTTCTACGAAACAGAAGAAGTCATAGACGGTGATGGAAATATGTCTTATGAATGGAAACAAAATAGTTCTGGGAATCCTGAAAGTTCAAATAAATTAGATGCAATGCTTAAGAATGCTTTTTCAATTAATGCGCCTTTTACTGCTTTTAAATACCTTGCAATTAATCCTAGTATCAAATTGAATTCAGATTTTGTAAACCGATATAGGGTGGCAGAATATGATCAAACAGATTCAATTAGCTTTAGATACAAAGAGGCTATTAAAAATAGAACAACAGGTAATGTTGGTTTGTCATTATCTACTAAAATTTATGGTATTTTACCCATACGATTTAATAAGATTCAGTCTGTAAGGCACGTGATAACTCCAAGCCTTCGCTTTAACTTTTCTCCAGACTACTTAAGTAACGATAGCTATTTCCAATCGTTTAATGATGAATATTATGATTACTTTAGTAGCTCTATCATTGGATCTACTCCAACCACAAGTACAAAAAAGCTTAGCCTTTCTTTAGGTAATGTATTTCAAGCAAAAATAAAAGACGGGGAAAAAGAAGATAAGGTTAATCTTTTTTCATGGGGAATATCAAGCGGCTATAATTTTAATGCCGATCAATTCAAAGCATCTAATATTAGTTCATCAATTAGAAGCAATTTAAAAAATGGAGTTTCGATAGATGCCAATCTTACACATGATTTATATAAGTTTGATGATTTGACTCAATCTAGAATTAATGAGTTAGAAAGTTTTCCTAGACTGACAGGAATAAGACTGGCTACCAATTTTACATTAAAAGGGAGAGAACATGATACGAAAGAAAAATCTGATAGAGAATTTTCAGATCAAACTAAAGAGTTCTTAACCAATCTATCAGCTAATACTTGGCAAAGCAGAATAGGTGTTAGTTATACCGTAAATAAAATTAATCCATCAAATACTATTGAAAACTTTTGGGTTAATACTAATACGAGCGTTAATGTAACGCAAAATTGGAAACTGAATTATAATGCTCGCTTCAGTATCAGTGACAAAGATATTGTTAGGCATAATATTACTCTTTATAGAGAAATAGATTGTTGGGAGTTATTTATGGATTGGACTCCTACAGGGTATGCAAAAGGACTTTATTTTAGATTAAACTTAAAATCTGATATACTAAAAGATTTAAAGGTTGAGCAAAAAACAGGTTTATATAATACTAGGTCAAGTTTTTAGGTGTTATTGCTTAAAAAAATTATTAATGTTGTTTTGTGAAATCTAAATATCAAAAAATTAAAGGTACCTTTGATATTCTTCCTGCTGATACACGCTTATGGAATGAAATGGAGAATATTCTCCGTAATATAAGTCAGCAATTTAGCTATGAAGAAATTCGAACTCCCACAATCGAATCGATCGACTTATTCAAACAAAATGTTGGGTATGAAACTGATGTATCAAAGGAAATGTTTGTATGGGAAGATCATTCTAATCAGCAAATAGCATTAAAACCTGAAATGACTGCTCCAGTAGTACGTGCCTATGTAGAAGGTGGATTTTATAGAAGCAATCCATTGTGCCGCTTATATTATATTGATTCTCTTTTTAGGAGAGAAAAACCACAGAAAGGTAGACAACGTCAATTTAATCAATTTGGTATAGAAGCTTTCGGATCTTCCAATGTAGAGCAAGATGTAGAAGTAATTATGATAGCTACAACTTGTCTCAAAGCACTTAATATTAACGGTACAACTCTTCATATTAATAATATTGGTTCTCCAGAAACGAGAACACAGTATGAAGCTCTATTGAAAAAGTACTTTTCTCAAAATATAGATGCTTTATCAAATTTATCTAAAAAAAGACTTGAGTCTAACCCTATTCGAATCCTCGATAGTAAAGAAAAAGAAGATCAATTACTTATTAATAATGCTCCTGTTATTAAAGAATTACTAACCGATTCAGAAAAAAAAGATTTTAATAACCTTCTTTTAAACTTAGACAGTCTTAATATTAAATATAAAGAAAGTCCTTATCTAGTTCGAGGGCTAGACTACTACAACGGAACTACTTTTGAAATCACTACCCAAAGTCACAATTCACAAAATGCTTTATGCGGTGGAGGAAGATATGATTTCCTTGTAGAGCAAATGGGCGGCCCGCCAACACCAGCAATTGGATTTGCTGCGGGAATGGAAAGAATGATTCTTGAATCAAAGTACCAAGTTTCAGAAAATAATATTGATATTTATATTAGTTCTAATGATTCAAATAATAGCGCCAAATGCTTAAGTATGATGCAAAATTTGATAGATAATAATTATAAAGTATTCTTTGATACCAATAAGAAAAGTGTTAAAAATCAAATGAAAGATGCTATTAAAAAAAATGCATCATGCCTTTTAATAATCGATAAAAATATTACAATAAAAAATATACTATCTGAAGAGCAAATTACTGTTTCTGATTTTCACGAATTGCTCAACTTTTTAAAAACCCAATAATTTATATTTATTAATAAATATAAATTTTTGACAATTACTAAACAAACTATGTAAGTTGCCAGCCAAGATGTCAAGCCAAGAAAAACTATTAATCATTGTTGAGTCGCCTTCAAAAACTAAGACGATTGCAAAGTATATTGATAATGCTTCTGTAATAGCAAGTGTTGGTCATTTTAAAGATTTACCTAAGAAAGAAATGGGTATTGATATTGAAAATGACTTTGCTATGAAAATTCAAACAATGCCTGATAGAAAAAAATTTATCACTCAACTAAAATCTGAAGTTAAAAAAGCAGATAGAATCTTAATTGCAACAGATCCGGATCGTGAAGGAGAGGCAATTGCAGCGGATATAGCAGAAGAAATTAAAGAGGATATTGAGAGAGTAGAATTTACTGAGATCACTAAGTCAGCTGTAAAACATGCTATCAATAATAGCAGGGATATTAATTATAATTTAGTTGACGCACAAAGAGCAAGACGTGCTATCGACCGTATTGTAGGCTTTACTTTTTCTCCAGTTCTCTGGAAGACGCTTAGATCTATTAAAAATACTGGTTTATCAGCTGGAAGAGTACAATCTGTAGCATTGAGATTGTTAGTTGACAGAGAAAAAGAGCGTAATAAGTTTATAAAAAATACTTTTTATACAATTGAAGCTGATTTAAAAGAAAAAAATCATGATGCTACGTTTAAAGCAAAACTTGTTTCGTACAATAATCAAACTATTGCAAAAGGTGATGACTTTAGCAAATTTGACAGTGGTTTAAAAAATGATAAACTTCTTTTAATAGATGCTGCTAAAGCTAAAGAAATTAAGATGGAATCTGAAAAGGGTGAATGGCACATTAGTAAGATTGAATCAAAACCTACCTCTAGTTCTGCTGCCCCACCTTTCACAACAAGCACTCTTCAACAGGATGCATCTAGAAGATTTGGATATTCACCAAAGAGAACGATGGTAGTTGCACAAAAACTATATGAACAAGGTTTTATTACTTATATGCGAACAGATTCAACTAATCTTTCTAAAGAGGCTCTAGCTGCATCTAAAAAATTTATTTTAGATAAATTTGGTAAAGACTTTTTATCTGAAAGTTCAAATATTTATAAAAGTAAGGTTGCAAATGCACAAGAAGCACACGAAGCAATTAGACCGGCAGGGACTACATTCAAAGATCCTCAGCATATACTAAATAGTCTGGGTACTGATGAAGCAAAATTATATGAACTCATCTTAAATAGAACATTAGCATCTCAAATGAAGCCTGCACAATATATTAGAACAAATATTGAAATTATAAATGGTAAATCAATATTTAAAGCGAGTGGTAATATTACCACATTTAAAGGATATACTGCAGCTTATGAACAAGCACTTTCTAGAACTCAAAAAACTATAGTTGCTGCCCTTCCTCCAATAGAAAAAGATTCTACTATTGTATATAACAATATTGATACTCTTGAAAGGAACACTACCCCTCCAAGAAGATTTTCAGAGGCTATGCTGGTAAAGGAAATGGAAGCTAGGGGCATTGGACGACCATCTACTTACTCATCTATTTTAGATAAACTTGTAAAAAAAGAGTATGTAATTAAAAAGAGCAAAACTCTTATTCCAACTTTTGTAGGTATTGCTGTTACCCAGCTTCTAGAAAATCACTATTTAGCACTTTTTAATGAGAAATTTACAGCTGGTATGGAGCAACAGTTAGATGCAATATCCCGATCTGAAAGCACATATATAAATGTACTAGAAGAATTTTATAATGGCGGTGAAAATTATGCTGGAGTAGCTAAATTATTAGAAGAAGAAATAGATATTGCAAAAGCATGTAGCGTTCCTGTTTCTGACAAAACTAGTATCCGCATTGGAAAATTTGGACCATATGTAGAAAAAGATGGTGGAAACATTACAATCCCACAAGATCTATTTTTAGGAGATTTAAATCAAGAAGAAATCGACAAACTTAGTACTATGCAAAAAGAAGATAATATTATTGGAACATTTAATGGTGGAGAAAATATTTTATTAAAGGTAGGTCGATATGGTCCTTATGTAGAATTGCAAGAAAGTAAAAAAAGAGCTTCTATTCCAAAAGGAACACCCCCAGAAGACGTAACTGAAACTATGGCCTCAGATTTATTGAGCCTACCAAAAGTACTGGGTAAACACCCTGATACTGGAGAAGATATATTGGCAACATTTGGTCCTTATGGCCCTTATGTAAAATGTGGTAAAACTAATGCATCAATGAAGTCTACTGATAGTCCTTTAACTATTACTTTAGAAGATGCAATAAAACTAATTAAAGATAGAAAGTTAAAGTTTGAGCCGACGATTTTAGGTGCAGATCCAAAAACAAAAAAGGATATTTCAATTAAAAGAGGTAGATTTGGTCCATATGTTACAGATGGTAAAAAAAATGTATCTCTTAAAGGATATTCAATAGATGATGTTACCTTGGAAGAAGCCATCAAATTATTAGCAGAAAAAAAATGATAAAAAAAGTTTTTTTAGTCCTATGTACCTTTACCTTTCTTTTTAGTTTCCAATCAACATTAGAAGATCGCCTATATTCTTTAAATCGCCAATTGATGTGTCCAATATGTGATGGATTAACATTGGAGCAGTCTCAAGCAAATGTAGCTGTGGAGATGCGCGAAGAGATTAAAAAAATGGTCATAAAAGGAATGAGTGATCAAGAAATAAAAGATTTCTACGTAGAAAAGTATGGTTTATTTATTTTGGCAGATCCTCCAAAGAAAGGTTTTGATATCTTAGTATTCATTGCTCCATTATTGTTTGGATTACTTGGATTAATAATATTGTACAAGTATTTATTTTCTTAACTACTATAACTAAATTGTTAAAATGAAAAAACAGCATTTAGATAAAATTATTTCACTTTGCAAAAGAAAAGGGTTTGTTTTTCCAAACTCTGAAATCTATGGAGGTCTTAAAGCCTCCTATGACTATGGTCCTTTGGGAGTAGAGCTTAAAAAGTCAATCTCAGAATTATGGTGGAAAGAGATGACACAATCCCATCAAAATATTGTTGGGCTTGATAGTGCAATTATGGTACATCCCGACGTTTGGGAAGCTAGTGGCCATATTGCCAATTTCAATGACCCTATGACGGATAATAAAGATAATAAAAAAAGATATCGTATTGATGATCTTCTATCTCAACAAAAATCAAAAGTCATTGATGCTATATGTGTTGCATTAAAAATGGATAGTACCAATAATGATGATATCTATAATGATATAGCGCATACTTTATTATCAGATGGATCCAAATCTGATAATGTGTTACAAGAAGCGGGTGTTATTGATCCATTTTCTGGTGCAATTGGAAAATGGACTCCGGCTGTACAATTTAACTTAATGTTTAAGACGGATTCTGGTCCTTCCGAAAAAACAGGAAAGCATATTTACCTTAGACCAGAAACCGCTCAAGGAATGTTTATTAATTACTTATTAGTTCAAAATACTATGCGACTCAAAGTACCATTTGGTATTGCTCAAATTGGAAAAGCTTTTCGTAATGAGATTGTAGCAAGAAACTTTATATTTAGAACAAGAGAGTTTGAACAAATGGAAATGCAATACTTTGTTCATCCATCAAAAGACGTTGAAAGTATGGACCTTTGGAAAGAAAAAAGATTAGACTTTTACTTAAACCATCTGGGAATTAATGCTGAAAACTTAAAATTCCATCAACACTCCAAAGATGCCTTAGCTCACTATGCTAAAGATGCATATGATATTGAATATAATTTTCCATTTGGTTGGGGTGAAGTCGAAGGAATCCACAATAGAACAGACTTTGATCTCAAGCAACATGAAAACCTATCGGGTAAAAATATGACTTACTTTGATACAAAAGCTCAAGACAAATACCATCCATACATTATTGAAACATCTACTGGTTTAAACAGACTTTTTTTAATGGTGCTATGTGAGGCTTATTTTGAAGATACAGACAATAATAGGGTTGTATTACAACTTCCTTATGAATTGGCTCCTATTAAAGCAGTTATATGTCCTTTGGTAAAAAAGGATGGTTTACCTGAAAAAGCAATGTCTGTATTTAAAACATTAAATCAAGAATTTTCTTGTATTTATGATGAGCAAGGCTCTATTGGAAAGCGCTATTATAGACAAGATGAAGCTGGTACTCCATTTGGAATTACGCTTGATCATCAAACACTAGAAGATAATTCAGTTACGATACGTGAAAGAGACTCTATGAAGCAAACTCGCATATCTATTGATAAAATTTCTTCATTTATTGAAGATAACAAATAGGAGAATTAAATGAGGTCTGCTAATCCAGCATTAAATAATAATACTTTTAGAAACACTGGACGTTTTTCTGGTTCGGAGGCAATGACAATCGATGGTACGGTAAATAAAACCGCTCTTGGATTACTTTTATTGATGACAACTGCGATTTATAGTTGGAATAACCCAGCAACAGCCTTAATGCTATTTTGGCCAATTACCATATTTACGTTTGTACTTTTAATGATTACTATTTTTAATAAAAAAGCTGCACCATATACTGTTCCGCTCTATTGTCTTGCTGAAGGAGTAGTCCTTGGTGGTATATCAGCTATGGTAGATGCCATGTACCCCGGAATAGCTAATCAAGCAATTTTCCTAACTTTTGGAATCTTAACTGCTCTACTATTATTATATAAAAGTAGGCTTATTGCAGTAACAGATAATTTTAGATTAGGGGTATTTTCTGCTACATTTGGTATTCTAATCGTTTATGTTCTTAACATGGTTTTATCATTTTTTGGAGTTTCATTTATGGGCTCACTATTTGGGAATGGAACCACGGGAATTTTATTTTCTTTATTTGTTATTGGAATTGCATCAATGAATCTAGTTTTAGATTTTGATTTTATTGAACAGGGTGCAGAAAATGGTGCTCCTAAATATATGGAATGGTATGGAGCATTTGGCCTCATGATTACTTTAATTTGGCTCTATATTGAAATCTTAAATCTTTTGATGAAATTGAGAAGTAGGAGGTAAAAATCTACTTCCTTTAAATGATTGACATTAACCTCCTCTTACGATAAGTTACATCAACTAAGGGTAATTTTACCTCTATAGAGATAGAGGTACGTACCAAATTTTTATTAATATGTACATAAAAAAAGGAAGAAAACAATGAGAAAGCTATATAATGTGATAGCGCTAGTCATGATTTCCAGCTTTATGTTTGCACAAGGTTCAGTCTCAGGTACCGTGACTGACGGAGCAGGTAATGCTCTTTTTGGTGCAAATGTAACAGTTGAAGGAACATCATCTGGTGCTGCAACAGCAGCCGACGGATCATATTCAGTCGACGGTGTGTCAAGTGGTGCATATACTGTTACTGCTTCATACATTGGATATGAATCTGCAAGTGTTTCTGTAAATGTAGATGGTTCTGCAACCGCAAACTTCTCACTAGCATCTAGTGCAGTTTCTGGTAATTCTGTCTCAGTTCTTGGATCTCGTTTTGCAAGAAATGTGGACGAACAAGCAGTTCCAGTAGAAGTCATTACTGAGCTTGAAATTCGTGCATCTGGTTTCACTGAAACCAATGACTTATTACAAGCATTAGTTCCATCTTATAATGCGCCTAAAGGCTACATTACTGATGGTTCTGACCATATGAGACCTGCTACTTTACGTGGTATGGCACCAAATCAGACTCTAGTACTAGTGAATGGTAAGAGACGTCATCAAGGTGCATTAGTACACGTAAACGGTTCAGTTGGTCGTGGTTCAACTCAGGTTGACTTAAATGCTATCCCAGCAAGTGCAATTGCTAAAATTGAAGTCTTGCGTGATGGTGCTGCAGCTAAATACGGTTCAGATGCTGTCGCAGGTGTTATTAATTTAATATTAAAAGAAACAGGTGGAGCAGACATGAGCGTTACCTACGGTCGAAATGATTCTTATTTTGACAGAGGGTATGCAGCTGGTGAAGGCTTGATCGATGGTCAAGATGACTCAACTTACGGTTGGGATCTTGATGGTGAAGGTTACAATGAAGGTACTGGATACTTGCCATATACTGCTGCTCGCGGATGGGCTCGTTCAGGAAATGAAACAGTACACAAAACAGATGGAAGAAACCTAATTATTCATGCTGGTAACGGTATGGAAATGTTTGGTGGTAATCTATATGTTAGTGGTCAAATTCGTGACGGTGGTCGTACAAACCGTGCTGGACTAGACCCTAGAAGACAATACTTTGCTGGCATGGATGCAGAAGAAGCTGCATTTGACAGAGAAAATCATCGTATTGGCGCTGGTAACTTTGAACAAGTAAGTATGATGTGGAACGGTAGTTTCCCAATGGAACGTGGTACTTTATACACATTTGGTGGATTCAATAGCCGTGACGGTGAAAGTGGATGTTATTACAGAAGAGCACAAGATAATCGTACTCTACGTGCATGGTATCCAGATGGATTTTTACCTTTAATTAGTCCTACCCTATCTGACAAATCTATGGCAGTAGGAATGAAAGGACTTATGGGAGATTATGCATATGATCTAAGTGTAAATACTGGATCTAATGATTTCCAATGGGGTATGCAAAATAGTCATAATGCAACTTATGGTACAGGCCCAGGACAACAATCTGAGTTTGATCTAGGAACATTAGGCTATAGCCAAACAACTGTTAACTTTGATGTGACAACACAAATGGACATGGAAGGATTTGCTGGACCAGTAAGTCTTGCTATGGGTGCTGAAATGCGCATGGAAAACTATACTATTGAAGCTGGTGAAGAAGCAGGTTATGCTGACGGCGGTTTTGATGTATTAGATGGACCAAATGCTGGTGCTTCTGCAGCAGTAGGTTGTCAATGTTTACCAGGACTAGCTCCTAATAACGAGCAAGATCGTGATAGAGATGCTTTTAGTGTTTATGTTGACGCTGAAGCTGACGTTCGTGATAACTTGTTAGTAAACGTTGCATTAAGAACAGAAAATTATAGCGACTTTGGTCAAACAACTAATGGTAAAATTGCAATGAGATATGAGTTACAAGACGGTGTAGCTGCTAGAGGTTCATTTAGCACAGGATTTAGAGCACCAGCTTTACAAGAAGCTTACTTCTCATCTATTGCAACTAACTTTATTGATGGAATTCCTTATGAAGTAGGAACATTCCCAGTTGATACAGAGCCAGCTAGAGCTTTAGGTGCAAAAGACTTAGAGCCTGAAACATCAACAAACCTTTCAGCGGGTATGACTTATAAAGATGATACATTTACTGTATCTGTAGACGCTTATCAAATTAAAGTAGATGACCGTATTACTATGAGTGAAACCTTCAATGGTTCTGGTGCAACTTCTGATATGGCAACATTCTTTGCTGACAGAGGAATTCCAGCAGTTGGTGGAAGATACTTCTTTAACGGAATTAATACTGAAACAAATGGTTTAGACATAGTTGCGACTATGACTCAAGACCTCTCAAACGGTTCACTGCTTCTTAAGGCAGCTATGAACTTTAATGATACTGAAGTTACCAATAAAGGTGATCTTGTAACTCCAGCAGCATTAGCTGACTATACAACTGACCAGTTGTTAGGACGTGCTAATACTGTAAGGTTTGAAAGTTCATCTCCTGCGGAAGCATTCCAGTTTTCAGCGAGAGTTCAAAGACCAACTACAACTTGGATGGTTAAACTTAACCGTTGGGGTGAAGTAACAATTCCATCAGGATCAGTAGAAAGAGAACAAGTTTTAAGCGGCAAATGGACTACAGACATGGAATACTCATTCCAGGCAAACAGTCAAGTTCGTGTTTCATTTGGTGTGAATAACATGTTCGATGTGTATCCTGATAAAACTATTAAAAGAAATAGTTTCAATGGAATATTCCAGCATTCTGGATATAGTCCATTTGGATTTAACGGACGTTACGTATATACTCGTCTAGATATGACACTATAATAGTAACGTTATTATAACTGAATAAAATAAAAAGCCTCTATTCTTTGTAGAGGCTTTTTATTATCTTCAATGTATAATTTTGATTGACTAAAAAATTAAAAAAATGAAATACATTCTAATCAGCATCATAGTACTTTTAACTAGCTGTAGTAACAATACTACTAATAATACAAATGGTGCTATATCCTCCACTTCTCGTCTAGCATCAGAAGTTGGTATTGATATTTTAAAACAAGGCGGAAATGCATTTGATGCTATTGTAGCTACTGGCTTTACTTTAGCTGTAACATCTCCAGCCAATGGTAATATTGGTGGTGGTGGATTTTTAGTCGCACAAACAGAGAGTGGCGAAGTTTTTACATTAGACTTTAGAGAGGAAGCTCCAGCAGACTCTTATGAAACAATGTTTCTAGATGAAAATAATGAATATAGTAGAGAGCTTGCTTTATTTTCTCACAAATCGTCTGGCGTTCCAGGGACCGTAGATGGACTTATTAAAATATTTATTGATTATGGTTCAGGTAAATTTACTTTAGAAGAAATACTAGCTCCAGCAATAGATTATGCAGAAAATGGTCACAAAATTAATAAAAGTTCTGCATTTGGATTTGATTGGTACAGACATTTATTTCTTGAAGATGAAGCAGCATCAAAACTTTTTGTTAAAAATTTCACACCTGAAATGCAAAAATTACGTTCAGACTTTAAGAATGGGCTCATACCAGAAAATAAATATATAGAACAAATGAGGTCATTTAACCAATGGTCAGAGGGTGATGTTTTAGTACAAAAAGATTTAGCAAAGACTTTAAGAAAAATTGCTCAGAATGGTGCTTTAGGATTTTATAGTGGCGAGATTGCAGATTTAATTGTGGCAGAAATGAAAAAAAATAATGGCCTAATCACAAAAAAAGATTTAGCTAATTACCAGTCTGTCTATCGTGATCCTGTGGTAGGTAGTTATAGAGGTAGTAAAATAGTTTCAATGGGTCCTCCTAGCTCAGGAGGTGCTCTTCTAATTCAGATGCTAAACATGTTAGAAAATTATGATTTGCAATCTATGGAACGTAACTCAACAGAGTTTGTACATATGATGACAGAAATTCAACGACTTGCATATGCAGATAGAGCAATTCACTTAGGCGATCCAGATTTTTGGCCGAACCCAATACCAATGCTAACATCAAAAGATTATGCAAAAGAAAGGTTGTCATTAGTTTCCATGGAAAAAGCTACTCCAAGTACTGAGATTGCTGCTGGAGAGATTGCATTAAAAGAAAGTATGGAAACCACTCATTATTCTGCGATGGACAAACAAGGAAATATTGTAGGTATCACTACTACTATTAATCATTCTTATGGAAATAAAAAAATTGTGGATGGGGCAGGATTCTTATTAAATAATGAAATGGATGATTTTTCATCAAAGCCAGGTCAGCAAAATACTTATGGTCTTATTGGTTATTCAGCTAATTCTATTCAGCCTTCTAAGAGACCTTTAAGCTCTATGACTCCTTCACTAGTTATTGATAAAGAAGGAAATAGAATGATGACAATAGGTGCTGCAGGTGGATCAAGAATTATTACTGCGGTACTACAAACTATCATTAGTGTCATAGATCATAATCTTGGTATACAAGAAGCGATTGATTTACCAAGAACGCACTCACAATGGCTTCCAGATGTCATAAGATATGAAGCCAAAGCATTAACAGATAAACAAAAAAAAGAATTAACACAACTTAATCACATGTTTGAACATGACGGAAACGTAGAATCAGGGATGTATTATTTAGCTCGCGCACATGGGATCTATTTTAACAATGGAGAATTCAGTACGGGAGTTGATACAAGAGGAAATGGAGATAAAACCGATGGCGCAACATATTAACAAATATATAATTTTTTTAGTGCTCTTTTTAATAAGCTGTGGTGAAAATAATAGAGCCACACAGTCTACTGTACCAACACCAGTTGTTATATATACACCAGGTGACTTAGTATCTGATGGACAAGGCTACATTCAATATAGAGTAGGAAATACTCCTGTAATTATTACTGTTCCACATGATGGAACTTTAGTGCCTTCAAATATGGCAGATAGAATGGGAGATACTGAGCGTGCTGTAAATACAAGAAAAGTTGCTGAACAATTTGCGGTATTTTTCAATGCAAACTCAAATGGTCTTTTCCCACATATCATTTATAATAATCTAAGTCGTACAAAATTAGATCCCGATGCTAATTTAATGGATGGTGCTCAAGGTAATAGTTATGCTAATCAATCATATGGTACATATCATAGTTATTTGCAAACAGCAATTGATTCTGTTGAAGCGAACTTTGATTCAGGTATATTATTAAATCTAGTTGAACATGATCATGCAACACAACAATTTGAGCTTGGTTATCTACTTTCAGAGAGCGACTTGAATTTATCCGATGAAGTACTAAATACTGGTTATAGTACTCTATCTAGTATCGGCCACTTATCTTCTATTTCTGCGGCATCATTTGCAGAAACACTAAGAGGATATAGTAGTTTTGGTAATTACTTATTTGCTGCATCTTATAATGGCTCTTCTTTCCAAGTAGTCCCAACTCTAGATAATCCAAATGCTCCTTCAGGGGGATATACTTCAGGGGGATATACTTTAACAGCTTATGGTAAAGAGAGACAGGGTAAAATGAATGCTATTGAAGTAGCAACTCCATATTCCGGATTTAGAGATAATGCTAACGCTTATCGTGCTGTAGGGGTTGTTCTCGAAGACGCAACTTACAAATTTTATCAAGAACAGCTTGGTATTTCTTTATACTAGTTTAGTGTCGTAGAAAAATTATTTTAGTGCGTTAGCTTTATTAAGATACTCAGTAGCATCTTCTAATCTACCTTCGCCAAAATATGTTCTATATACTCCATAGTAGTATTGTGCATTATTTGGATCAGTATCGATTAGTTCTAAATAATATGTTCTAGACTTTCTCCATCTTTCCGCCTGCTCCAAAGCTTTTGCAAGACCTAGAAGAGCTTCTGTATCATCAGGAGCTAAAAAGTATGCTTCCTCAAAATTATATTCTGCCTCATCAAATTCGTTCATTTTTAAATAGACTAATCCTCTGTTAAAATAAAGATCTACCTTCTCTTTGTCATCATCTGAGTTTTCTATTGCTGCATTCAGATTTTTTAATGCTGGCTCAAATTCATCTTTTGCAAGATATAATGCACCCAAACTTTTTAAAGCAGGTACTTCATTTGGATTAATTGCTAATGCACTTTCGTAATAGCTTAATCCTTTATCAAAAGCTCCTAGGCGTACTGCGCTCTGTCCAGCACTAACTAACAATGCTAACTGAACATCTTGTGGGACGTCCGGTAAAGCTAGAGCTTGATCGATATACTTAAACGCATTGTCCTTATCTCCTTTAATAGAATAATATAGCCCAAGCATTGCATAAGACCCAGGTTGTGACGGGTCTAATTCTTTAGCCTGAAGGGATGTATCAATAGCTTGGTCTACTAAAGCGTCTCTTTTGTCTACATCACTTACTCTGTTTAATAGGCTTAAAAATCCAGTTGCTCTATAGTAAAGTAAATTATAGCTTTTTGTTAATGATGCTGCAATAGCTTGTGACATCAGTATTTTTCTATCGTTTGCAGTAGGCCTAATCTTAGTATTAGCTGAAGCTGTACTGGCAATATCCATGTACTGTTTCACTTTATTCCAATCTTGAGATCTTGGGTAAATTTTGTCGGCTAAATGGAATGCTGCTTCCCATTTATCTTTTGGATGATTTAGTGCTTTAAGTAGAAACTCTTCTGCCTTATCCCACTCTTTATCTTTTAATCTAATTTTCGCTGACTCTAAATCTTGGCCTGCAAAAAGCGTTGAAACTAGTATTAATCCAATAAAAAAGTTTTTTATAATGCTCATAAATATATATCCTCCGGTTATAGCAACAAGTTAGTAGTATTATTCTCAGATTTCAATAGGTAAGACTTGATTGAATCCATTCTTTGCGTAATTGATATTCTGAGTCTGAAACCTCAACGATTCCTCGATGTGAAATATTTTCAATGCAAAAAGATGCCATTGCTGCTCCTGCTACCATAGATTCTTCCATATTCTTACCTGCTATCTGTGATGAGAGAATTCCTCCTGCAAAAGCATCACCTGCTCCCGTAGTATCCATAACCTTGTTAACAGGATATGCCTTTACTGAAAAAGAAGTGGTTTTATCAAAAAAGGTTGCTCCATCTTCTCCTTGTTTAATAATTAGACTATCTGAACCTAAACCGAGAATATTATCTGCAATTTCATTTAAACTATGATTTTTTAAACCTGATAAATGAACGGCTTCGTTATAATTGATACACAATAAGTTTGATTTTGAAATCATTTTTTTTAAATCCGCATTAGCAATATCCATATATAGCTTAAATGTATCTAAAATTATAAAAGGTTCTGATTCAATTTGATTTAAAACTGCAAGTTGTAATTTTGGATGGGTATTCCCTAATAATAAATAATCGCATTGTTTAGCGTCTTTGGATAAGATTGGTTCAAATTTTTCAGATACCCCTGGATCTACATATAATGTTTCTCTTGAAGAAAAATCTTGCGCATACTCTCCGCCCCAAGCAAAGGTGTTTCCTTTTTCTATTTTTAAATCGTCTAGATTAATAGAATGGTTGCCTAACAGGTTATAATGGTGTTTAGGGAAATCACTACCTACCATCCCTACCAGCTGGCATTCTTTAGATTTTGTTGCTAATAATGCATAGGCGGCTGATCCGCCTAGTACATCATTATAGGTTCCGTATTTATTAATAATCTTATCAATACTTATAGAACCAAATACTAGTGCTTTGTGTGATTGATTTGAAGTCATAAAATTTTTTATTAAGATAGCAATGTAATGGACATGAAAAAAGAAAAAATAGTTTTGGGTATAAGTGGTGGAGTAGATAGCTCAGTCGCTGCAGTTTTATTAAAGAAAGATGGATATGAGGTTCATGGAGTATTTATGAAGAATTGGGATGACAAGCATGCCATTTGTTCTGCAGAAGACGATTATGCTGATGCATTAAGTGTATGTAAGAAGTTAGATATTCCTTTAAAAAAAATTGACTTCACACATCAATACAAAGATAAAGTATTTAACCAATTTTTAGATGACCATGTGCATGGGCTCACTCCAAATCCTGATATATTATGTAACAAAGAAATCAAATTTGAAGTCTTTCAAAATTATGCAAAAGAAATCGGTGCTACAAAAATTGCTACAGGCCATTATGCAGATAAATACGATGATAACTCTATATGTTATTTAAAAAAAGCCACAGATCTATCTAAAGATCAGAGTTACTTTCTTCATCAATTAGGCCAATCAGAGTTAAAAAATACAATCTTCCCTTTAGGTCAAATATTAAAAAAAGATGTAAGAAAAATTGCAAAGCAATATGCTTTAATCAATCATAATAAAAAAGATAGTACTGGTATATGCTTTATTGGAGAAAGAAAGTATAATGATTTTATAGCAGGGTATTTAACTGTAGATAAAGGAGAAATTCAGTCTCTTGATGGAGAAATTTTAGGCAATCATAATGGTCATATTTACTTTACAATCGGCCAACGAAGAGGTTTAGGTATTGGTGCAAGAATGTCTTCAGAAGACAAACCTTGGTATGTAGTGAAAAAAGATATTGATAAAAATATTGTATTTGTAGCTCAGGGGGAAGACCATCCCGCATTATTTAGCGAACAAATTATAGTAGAACATATAAACTGGATTTCCCGAAAACCTAAAACGTTCCCTAGAAAATACTATGCAAAAGTAAGATATAGGGATAAAGATAAGCTATGTAATGTTTTTTCACTAGATAACGACTCATATCTCATTAAATTTAAATCTAAACAAAAGGCTATCACTCCAGGACAATCTATTGTTTTGTATGACGAAAAAGGTGTTTGTACAGGGGGTGGCATTATTTCAAAAAGAGATATACCTTTTTTGAAGGAGACTATTTAAATGAGCAGTAAATTACATATAGGTATTCTTGCAGCTGGAAAAGGCTCAAGAATGGAATCTACAATGCCTAAGGTGTTGCATAAATTAAACGGTAAAAGCTTAATTGATTATGTACTTCAAACAGCATCAGAATTAAAGCCCAATTCTACAACACTTGTAGTGGGATTTGAAAAAAATCTTGTTAAAAACCACACAAAAAATTACAAAGTGAACTATGTATCTCAAGATAAACAGTTAGGAACTGGCCATGCTGTACTACAAATGCAAAATATATTAGAAAATCAGAGCGGTCATTTATTAATTTTATCAGGAGATGTTCCTAATATAAAATCCGATAGTCTCATGCCCATCATTAGCCATCACATTAAAAATAATTATAGTGCAACAGTTGTTACTGCAATTGTAAGTGATTCAACTGGATATGGTCGTATTGTAAGAAATAATAGTGGAAATCTCCTAAAAATTGTTGAGCAAAAAGATTGCAATGATAAGCAAAGAGATATTAAAGAAATAAATTCTGGTATATTTATATTTAAAATATCAGAATTATTTACTGAATTAAAAAAAATTAAATCTAATAATGCACAGGGTGAATATTATCTTACAGATGTTATCGAATTGATAAGAAAAAATAAACCAGTTCATGCAAGCATCATTGAAGATTCTTCAGAAGTTTTGGGAATAAACACCATAGCTCAATTGGATAATCTGGAAAATCTCAACTCATGAAACACTTTCTAAATACCATTATTATCATTCTTTCATTTATCATCATAACTTTTGGGTGGTCCATATCAAAAACTTTTATTGATAAAAACTCTACTTTGAGAAAGGGATCTTCAAAGGTTGAATCAGCAACAAAAATTAAACTTTTTGAAAATTACGATAATCAAACATTGAAAGTTGGAATACTAAATGGGTGTGGAGTTAGTGGAGTAGGGAATCAATTTTCTGAAATGTTAAGCAGTAGGTATGGACTTGTAATTGTAAGAACTGAAAATGCAGATAATTTTGATTATGAAATGACTAAGGTTGTAATCATTAATGAGTCTAATCCTAATATTGAAAATATATTAACTATTTTAGGAATGACTATTAATGATCAAAACGTAGAATTTAATAGCTCTTATAATCCTCAAGAAGATATTCAAATAATCATTGGAAAAGACTACTCAGATTTTCTTAACTTGAATCAATGAAAACAAATTCATTATTAAAAAAAATTGTTACACTGGCGGAAGAAAAAAAAGCTGAAGAACTAGTAGCTCTAGATGTTACTAAGATTACCTCATTATCTGATTATTTTGTCATATGCTCTGCAAAAAATCTCATTCAGGTCAAAGCAATAGCGGACAATATAAAAGATAATATCGATGAAAAACCTTGGAGAACAGAGGGATATCAAAATTCAAATTGGATTATTATTGATTATGTTGATGTTGTAGTACATATTTTCTTTGAAGAAACCCGTCATTATTACGATCTTGAACGCATCTGGTTTGATGCCAAAACTGTTAAAGTATAATGATTCAAAAAAAATTAGAATCTTTCATCAATGGATATTTAAAAGCGAACGATTTAGAAATTCAAAACTGGCATATATCCTCAAATAAAAAGCAAGGTTTTGGAGATTATTCATCTAATATTGCTCTAGCTTTATCAAAACAAATTGGTCAGAATCCAATGGAAATTGCCGAGAAAATAATTGCATCTCACGATAAGGATGAGCTGCTCTTTTCTGTATCAGTAACTAAACCAGGATTTATAAATTTTCATATTTCTGACGATTACTATTTAAACATTTTAAAAAATATTTTAGATGAAAGAACTGAGTTTGGTAAACCTGCAAAGCATACTAAGACAGCTAATGTAGAATTTGTAAGTAGTAACCCTACCGGCCCACTTACTGCAGGTCATGGTAGAAATACCATACTTGGCGATATGGTATCTAGTATTCTCACATGGCATGGGTATAGTGTGACAAGAGAATATTACTATAACAACGCAGGTAAACAAATGCGCATGCTAGCTGAATCTGCTTATGCAAAATATGCAACAAAAATTGGTAGGGATGTTACTGCTCCTGAAAATGGCTATATTGGGCAATACTTAGATGATATTGTAAATCAAATCATTGAACGTTTTGGAGAAAATTTAGATCCTGATAGTATTGAATTTCGACAATTTACAGAAAAGAAGATTTTTGACAGTATTAAACGCACCTTAAAAAATCTTGGTATTGAATTTGACCTTTTTTCAGAAGAGCAAAGATTATATGAGAATGGTGCTATCGATAATGTTTTAAAAAAATTAGAAGAATTATCCTTGTCATATAAAAAAGATGGTGCTACATGGTTTAAAACTACCAGTCTAGGTAAAAAAGAAGATAAGGTTTTGGTAAAAAGTACTGGTGAGCCGACATATCGCTTACCAGATATCGCATATCATATAGATAAAGTAGACAGAGGATTTGATTTGATCGTAGATATATTTGGAGCAGATCATATTGATACCTATCCGGATGTTTTATTAGGGTTGGAAGCTTTAGGTAAAAAAACAGATCATATTAAAGTCATTATACACCAATTTGTCACTCTAAAAAAAGGTAATGAAGTGGTAAAAATGTCTACTCGTAAAGCAAATTTTATTACACTTGATGATCTAGTTGAACAGCTCGGTGTAGATGTTGTGAGATATTTCTTTATTATGAGAGGTGCAAATAGCCATCTAGATTTTGATTTTGATTTAGCAAAAGATGAATCTGAAAAAAATCCTGTTTATTATTTACAATATGCACACGCTAGAATTTCTAATTTGATTGTAAGATATGATAAGGAGATAAAAGAAAAGGTCAGTCTTGATTTAAGTCTCTTAAAAGAAAAAGATGAGCTATCTCTTATAAAAAAATTATCAGCATTCCCAACAAAAATGAACGAATTACACCAATCTTTAGAGCCAAGGAAATTAGCTACCTATCTAGAAGAAGTTGCTGCTGCATACCATAAGTTTTATGGTAACCATAAAGTCATTAATCTTGATAATATTCCATTATCTTATGCAAGAAAAAATCTTTGTAATGCTACGCAAATTATTTTAAAAACAGGGTTATCTATTTTAGGAATTACTGCTCCTGAAAAAATGTAAAATAGTATGTCTGATATAACAAGACGAGAATTTATTCGAAGAAGCTTAATACTTTCTGCTGGTGCATCATTGATAATTTCTTGTGAGGACAACGAAAATATTCCATCTAATCCTATCTCAAGCTCTCCAGGAATGCTGAGCTCAAATGGTAATTCAAAAAAAATTATAGTAATAGGTGCTGGTATGTCTGGGTTAGTTGCAGCATATGAATTAGTTAGGGCTGGTCATGATGTGACTATTTTAGAAGCGAGAGATAGAATAGGTGGTCGAGTCCTTACTATTCGATCTCCATTTTCAAATAATCATTTTGCAGAAGGAGGTGCAGCCAGAATCAAGCCTAGCCATAATCTAACTGTAGGCTATGTTAATCATTTCAATTTAAACTTAGACCCTTTTTATGCTACTTCTGGAGATTATGTAAATATGTCAAATGGAAATCGTGATATTATTTCAAATAATACATACTTAAATACTAGCTATGGTTCTATTTTACGTAATGAATATTTGAAAATACGTGGTGGATCAGATCTCCTGGCTCATTCATTTTCTAACTCAAATCCTTTAAATAATAAAATATATCTTGGGGTTCCAGTTACTTCTATTCAGCAACAGAATAATAATGTAACTGTCCAAACTTCTAATGGTAATCAATTTGTTGCTGATAGAGTACTGTGTACGGTACCTTTAACGGTACTAAATAAAATTCAATTTAATCCACCGCTATCATCCGAAAAGCAAACTGCAATGAACGGTGGATATCGCTATGCGCCCTCTACAAGAGTTTATATGCAATTTCAAAATAGATTCTGGGAAAATGAGTCTTTGAATGGTTGGGGTAATAGTGATATACCCGAAGAAATATGGCAACCTACATGGGACTTGGCAGGCTCTACTGGAATCATAATGTCATATTTGCGTTGGACTCCTGCAGAAGAAATGGATACATTAAGTGAAGAAGAACGTATTAATTATATAATAAGTCGTTGGGAAAATATTTTTCCTGGTGCAACCGGTAGTCTACAAAGCGGTATGTCTCAATCTTGGGCTGAAGAAGAGTGGTCTAAAGGTGCATGGGCCTCGCCCACAGGCTCTCAAGATGCCGCTCTGGCAAACTATATCGGCTTAGCTGAAAATCGTATTCATTTTGCTGGTGAGCATGCATCAGATGATCGTGGCTGGATGCAAGGAGCGCTATTTTCTGGACTACGTGCAGCTACAGAAATTAATGAAGGAATTTGATGCTTACTATAGGACATAGAGGCGCTCGTGGATATATTGCAGAAAACACTCTTGAATCTATACAAAAAGCTTTGGATCTAAATGTTGACGGTATTGAAATAGATGTTTTCAGATGTGCATCTGGAGAAATTGTAGTATTCCATGATAAAAAACTAAAGCGTCTTACTGGTCATAATGGATTGATTGAAGAAACTACTTTTGAGGAATTAAAAAATATACTAGTAGCAGGAAGATATAGAATACCCACCCTTCAACAGGTACTTGAAAAGATAGATGGTAAAATATTATTAAATGTTGAATTAAAAGGTGAAAATACTGCTATTCCAACTGCTACTATACTAAAACAATATCTTAGTGACTCGCAATCTGATATCAAAAAATTAATTGTTTCTAGCAAAAATTGGAAAGAATTAACACTTTTTAAAAATCTTGGTACTAATATACCTATCGGTGTGCTTAGTAATTATAATATATTTTTAGAAAAAGGATTAAATGATATAATCAAAAAGGCTAAAGAACTTAATGCTATAGCTATACACCCAAAATTTTCTATTTTGAATAAGAAAGCAATAGATCAGATGCATTCTGCTGGATTTTTAGTATATAGCTGGACTATTAATAGAGAAAAAGACATTAAGCGAGCAATTGCGTTAGGTGTTGATGGAATTATTACTGACTTTCCTGATCGCATTCCGAATTAGTATATGTGTGGAGGCGGGGAGATTCGAACTCCCGTCCATAATAGAGAAAAGATAAATATCTACATGTTTAGTTACTCGATCAAGTTTCGCCTTATACAGGTTCAAGAACAGACGAATATAAGACTATCTTCTAAGTGGTCACTTATTTAATCGAAGCAAAAAAATAAGCTATCTCATTTTTATGACATCATTCAGACAGCGATGAGAAACGCCTACTGATGATGGGTTATAGCAACTAAGCTACAGCCATTTGGCCATAATCGGCACTTAATACAGTTTAGAAGTTTTAAGAGTTACTAAGCTCTACATGCAACTTAAAATTTCTTTCTAAAATGTCGAAACCGGTCGCCCCCAATTGTCAAATACAATGGAAGATACGACCTTTTTTATAAACAAAAAAGGCTCTGTAGCGCCAACCTCAGAGCCTTTTCGATTGCTTGTATTTGCGTACAATATCTAATTAAAGACTACTCTAAACTAATAGAGTTTTATGTAATTGGGCAATACTTAAATGTAAAAATCTGAAAAAAAAAATTAAAAATCTCTTTTTTCCAGTACCGAATCTGGATTCTCAACCTTAAATTAATGCCTAGTTTTGCCGACGTAGCTCAATGGTAGAGCAGGGGCCTTTTAAGCCCTTGGTTGTAGGTTCGAGTCCTTCCGTCGGTACTAATTTTTATTAAAAGGATTAATAACAATGTCTGAATTTCACAATAAACATATCGGTCCTACTTCTAAAGAAGTCACAGAAATGCTTACTGCTCTCGAATGCAATAGCTTAAATGATCTGCTTGAGAAAATTGTGCCAAAAAATATTTTGGATATTGATGGCGAATCTATTGGAAATGAAAATTTTTCTGAAAATGATATTTTGAAATATGTAAAAGAACTCGGTTCAAAAAATAAGATTTTTCGTTCTCTGATTGGTCAAGGTTATTATGATACTATTACGCCAAATGTTGTATTGAGAAATATTTTAGAAAGCCCAGGATGGTATACGCAATATACCCCCTATCAGCCTGAAATATCTCAAGGTCGACTTGAAGCATTGCTTAATTACCAAACAATGATATCACAAATTTGTGAACTACCTATAGCGAATGCGTCTTTATTGGATGAAGGAACTGCAGCGAGTGAAGCAATGCTAATGTTCTACAGAAAAAATAGATCTAGCTCTAATAAGTTTCTTATTGATGAAAACTGCTTTCAACAAACTATTGATGTTATTGTATCTAGAGCAGAGCCTCTTGGTATTGAAATTGAGATTACATCATATGAAAATTTTGATTATACAGATGCCTTTGGATGTATTGTTCAATATCCAGATCGTTTTGGAAGAATTGCTAATCCTGAGGCATATAAAAAAATTACGGATGCAGCACATCAATCTAAATGTAAGGTAATTTTTGCTACAGACTTAATGTGTTTACAGCTATTTAAAGCTCCTGGCTCATTTAAAGCAGATGTTGCGGTAGGAAATAGTCAGCGTTTTGGAGTGCCATTAGGTTACGGTGGTCCACATGCAGCCTTTATGACAACTACAGAAGAATTTAAACGAGATATTCCTGGAAGAATTGTTGGCGTCTCTCAAGATAGAAAAGAAAATCAAGCTTATAGACTGACTTTACAAACTAGAGAGCAACACATTAGAAGAGAAAAAGCTACTTCAAATATTTGCACTGCTCAAGTCCTGCTTGCAATTATCTCAAGTATGTACGCTATTTTTCATGGCCCAGAAAAATTAAAAGAAATTGCAAATAATATTCACAGTCACACTAAAAATCTTGCAGAAAAATTAAGCTATCAAGGGCATGAGATTATTTTAAATAATAACTCATATTTTGATACTTTATCTATCAAATTAAATAATTTAGATCTCAAAACTCTACAACATAGAGCTTTAGATAAACTATATAATTTTAAATATCATAATGGAGGATTGATAGGTATCTCATTAGATGAAAAAACTTCTAATGCCGAAGTAGAGGAGATAGCTAGCTTATTTGTTGCAGATTCCAAATCAAAACAACCTAATCCAACGTTTGTTACAACAAGGGATGAACTTACTTTACAACATAATATTTTTAAAAGTATCCATTCAGAAACTGAGATGTTAAGATATATTCATAAGCTAGAAAAGCGCGATTTATCTCTTAATCATAGCATGATTCCATTAGGCTCATGTACTATGAAGTTAAATGCAACTGTAGAAATGATTCCCATTAGTTGGCCAGAGTTCAACAGTATCCACCCTTTTGCTCCAACTAATCAAACAATAGGATATAAAACTATTATTGACCAACTAGAGGTCATGTTATATAAAGTTACAGGATTTGATGCAGTATCATTTCAACCTAATTCTGGAGCACAGGGAGAATATGCTGGTCTATTGACAATTCAGCAATATCATAAGGAAAATAATTCTGATAGAAATGTATGTATTATACCAGAATCTGCACATGGAACAAATCCTGCTAGCGCAATTATGGCTGGCTTAAAAGTTGTAATTGTGAAATGTGACGATAATGGTAATGTTGATTTTGAAGATTTAACAAGTAAGGTTAAAGAGGCAGGAGACAAATTATCCTCTTTAATGGTAACCTATCCATCTACACATGGAGTTTTTGAACATAACATTGATGAAATTTGTGCTTTAGTTCATGATAATGGTGGTTTAGTGTATATGGATGGTGCAAATCTAAATGCGATGGTTGGAGTGTGTAAACCAGGTAATTTTGGTGCAGATGTAATGCATATTAATTTACATAAAACTTTTTGTATACCTCATGGAGGTGGTGGACCAGGAATGGGCCCTATATGTGTAAATGATAAACTTAAACCTCACCTTCCTAAGCATTATTTAACAGATGAAGATTATTCTTACTCTGTATCATCTTCTCCTTATGGAAGTGCGAGTATATTATTAATATCATATATTTATATGAAATTAATGGCTGGTCAAGGGTTACTAAAAGCATCTCAGATAGCAATTTTAAATGCAAACTACATGGCAAAAGAGCTGGAAAACGATTATACAATCTTATATCGTGGTACCACGGGGCTAAATGCGCATGAGTTTATTATTGACTGTAGAGAATTCAAAAATACTTCAGGCATTACTAATGAAGATATTGCAAAAAGATTAATTGATTATGGATATCATGCACCAACAATGTCATGGCCTATACCAGGGACATTAATGATTGAACCTACTGAAAGTGAGTCTAAAGATGAGTTAGATAGATTCTGTTCAGCGATGATTCAAATAAAAAAGGAGATTGATGAAATTGCGGAAGGCAAAGTTCCTCAAGATAACAATGTTCTTGTAAATGCTCCACATACAATTCAAGATATTTGTGAAGAGTGGGATCGTCCTTATAGCAAAAATAAAGCTGTATTCCCAAAAGAATGGATTAAAGAAAATAAATTCTGGCCATATGTATCAAGAATTGATAATGCTTATGGAGATAGAAATTTCTTCTGTGTCTGTCCAGACATAGATAGCTATAAATAATTATTGTTTAAAATACTCTTGCAGAGGAGCAACTCTAATCTTATTCATGTTTGACATAGCTTCTATAGCTGCTTTGGCTCCAGCTAAAGTCGTAATGGTTAAAACATTTTTCATTACTGAAGTCTTTCCAATAGCCTCTTCATCATATCTTGATTGAGCGCCTTGCGGTGTATTAATTACTAAGTGGATATTATCGTTCAAAATTTCATCTACTACATTTGGGCGACCTTCTCCAACTTTAAAAACGGGAGAACAGTTGATATTATTTTCTAATAAAAATTCCGCAGTTCCTTTTGTAGCAATAATTGTAAAATTGAGTTTTTCCAAATCTTTAATTATTGGAAGTGCTCTTTTTTTATCTACATCAGTTATTGAAACAAAGGCTGTACCACTTCTTGGAACGGTATATCCATCAGATTGCATCGCTTTTAAGAATGCTATCCCTGGTTCAGTATCAATTCCCATCACCTCGCCTGTTGATTTCATCTCTGGACCTAAAAAAACTTTCTCATCTTTGAATTTTTTAAATGGGAGTACTGCTTTTTTAACAGCAGTATGTTTAAAGCGATTTTCATTTAGATTAAAATCACTAATTTTTCTTCCTACAGATAATTGTGCAGCGATATTTGCTAAAGGTACATTGCTATATTTACTCACAAAAGGCACAGTCCTACTTGATCTTGGATTTACTTCAAGAACATATACTTCATTATCTTTTACTGCAAATTGTAAATTAATTAACCCGATCACATTTAACTCTAGTGCTAATTTGGTTGTCATATCTATGATATCTTTTTTAACTTTGCTACTCATATCATAAGGGGGTAAGACACATGATGAATCTCCTGAATGAACACCTGCTTCTTCAATATGTTGCATAATACCAGCAACAAAAACTTCTTCGCCATCAGATAAAGCATCAACATCAAATTCAAAAGCATTTTCAATAAATTGATCAATTAGTATTGGATGATCATTTGTAGCTTCGGCTGAGCGGAAAACATAATCTACAAGTTGTTCTTTATTATAAACAATCTGCATTGCTCTACCACCCAAAACATAGCTTGGCCTTACTAATACTGGGAATTGAGCAATTTCTGAGAAATTGATAATTTCTTCATAATTTTTTGCAATACAATATTCTGGAATTTGAATTTTTAACTTTTTAATTATACTGGCAAATGCTTCTCTATTTTCTGCTAAATCAATGCTAGCAGAAGATGTACCAAATATTTTGACACCTTCATTTGTTAATTGCTCTGCAATTTTTAAGGGTGTTTGACCTCCAAATTGTACAAGAACTCCATCAGGTTTTTCAAATTCAATAATATTCATAATATCTTCAAATGTAATTGGTTCAAAGTATAGTCGATCTGCTAAATCAAAATCAGTTGAAACGGTTTCTGGGTTACAGTTCACCATAATGGATTTATATCCAGCTTCTCTAAGCCCATAAACTGCTTGAACACAGCAATAATCAAATTCAATTCCTTGTCCAATACGATTTGGACCCCCACCCAAGATCATTACCTTTGGTCCATCAAGTGGTGTAATGTCATGCGTAGATTCATAAGTAGAGTATGAATATGGAGTTTCTGCAGTAAACTCACCGGCACATGTATCTACAACTTTATAAACTGGCTTTAAGTCTCTTTCTTTTCTAATCTGCCTAATTTCTTCAACTGTTTTATCAGTAAGTGCAGCTACTTGAATATCTGAAAATCCATTTTTTTTCAGCAATTCTAAATCATCTAATGAGTTATGATGATTTTCCAAATAAACAATCTCTGCTATTTCATTTAAGAACCAGGGATCGATACCAGTGTTATTATGTATTTCTTCAATTGTAAATTCTTCTTTTATTGCTTCTTTCACTTTTAAAATTCTGAATGCACTTCCATCATTAAGAGAAGATATATCTAGAGAGCGATAACGTTTAATATCTGGATCTTCATTTCTTGGGTCTTTAGTAGAAAGTCCTGGTAGGTTTAACTCTAAGGATCTAAATGCTTTTTGGAATGATTCTCTGAATGTTCTTCCAATGGACATTGCTTCACCCACAGATTGCATTTGTACCCCTAACTTACCAGAGGCAGAAGAGAATTTTTCAAAATCAAATCTAGGTAACTTAGTTACGACATAATCGATTGTTGGTTCAAACGCAGCTAGTGTTTTGTTAGTAATATCATTTTTTAATTCATCTAAGGAAAATCCAACTGCTAATTTGGCAGCTATTTTTGCAATTGGGAAACCAGTTGCCTTCGAGGCAAGTGCAGATGAACGACTAACTCTAGGGTTCATTTCGATAATCACCATTCTACCATCTTTTGGATTAATAGCAAACTGTACATTCGAACCCCCCGTATCAACTCCAATTTTTCTAATACATTGTATTGCAGCATTCCTCATATGCTGAAATTCTTTATCTGTTAAAGTCATTGCTGGAGCAACAGTAATAGAATCTCCTGTATGTATTCCCATAGGATCTATATTTTCAATAGAGCAAATAATAATGACGTTATCATTAGGGTCTCGTATCAACTCTAGTTCATATTCTTTCCAGCCTAACAAGTACTCTTCCACCAATACCTGACCTGTAGGACTTTCCTTTAACCCTTTTTCAACAGAATCTTCAAACTCTTTTTCATTGTATGCAACTGAACCACCCGATCCTCCTAAAGTAAAAGAAGGCCTAATAATTGCAGGTAAGGAAATATCATCAAGCAAATCTTTTCCCTCTTCCAATGATTGAATAGTATGCCCATATGGCAAATCTAAACCAATCTCAAGCATTGCTTCCTTAAACTTTTCTCTACTTTCAGCTGTTTCAATAGCTTGTTTATTAGCTCCAATGAGCTCTACATTATATTTTTCAAGAATTCCCTTATCATTTAAATCCATTGCTACATTTAAAGCTGTTTGCCCTCCAACAGTAGGCAATATAGCATCTGGCTTTTCTTTTTGAATAATTTCTTCAACATATTCTAATGTAATAGGCTCAATATATGTTCTATCAGAGAATTGAGGATCTGTCATAATGGTAGCTGGGTTAGAGTTAATTAATACAACTCTATATCCTTCCTCTTTTAATGCTTTAATAGCTTGCGTTCCTGAATAATCAAATTCACAGCCTTGACCAATGACAATCGGCCCTGCACCTATGACTAAAATTGTTTTGATATCTTCTCTTTTAGGCATTGGAATCCATCATGTTAAAAAATTTTTTAAAAACATATCTTGAATCGTGTGGGCCTGGACTAGCTTCTGGATGATATTGGACTGAGTATGCCCTCATATCTTCACATTCAATTCCTGCAATAGTATTGTCATTCAGATGCGTATGTGTTACTGTAATATTAGATGCTAAAGAGTCATTGCTAACTGCAAAACCATGATTCTGTGACGTAATTTCAATCTGATTAGTTTTTAAATTTTTGACTGGTTGATTAATTCCTCGGTGGCCAAATTTCATTTTAAATGTTTTAGCTTCTAGTGCAAGTGCTAAGATTTGATGACCAAGACAAATACCAAAGATAGGTTTTGTCCCTAATAATTTTTTAACTGTTTCGATTCCATATGATACTGCAGATGGGTCACCTGGTCCATTCGAAAGAAATATACCATCAGGATTATAATTCAATATCTCTTCTGCTTTAACAGAGGCTGGGAAAATAGTTACTTCAGCATTATTTGCTAGCAATATATCATAAATATTACTTTTCATACCATAGTCAATAGCTGCAATTTTATACTTTGGATTATCTACATTGCAAATAATTGTTTTTTCGCTTCTAGAAACTTCCTTAGCTAAATCTAAACCTTCCATAGAAGGTATATCCTTAATTTTCTTGGCTAAGCTATTAATATCAAAATCGTTCGTAGAAATAATTCCTCTCATTGATCCATTATTTCTAATATGGATAGTAAGAGCTCTAGTATCAATATCTTGTATCCCCACAACTTTATTTGATTTTAAAAATTCTTCTAGTGAGCTAGTAGATCTCCAATTAGATGGAGATAGTGATTCGTTTTTGATAATAAATCCTGATGCATAAATGTTTGAAGATTCTACATCTGATTCATTGGTACCGTAATTACCAATATGTGGGCTACACATAACAATCATTTGCTTTGCGTAAGATGGGTCTGTTAAAATTTCTTGGTATCCTGTCATCCCAGTATTAAAACATACTTCACCAGATGTTTCCCCTAACGAACCAAGACTTTTTCCTTTAAAAAAAAGACCATCCTCTAAAAATAGGATAGCCTTTTGCTGATTTCGCATGCGTAGATTTTACCTCATATATATTAAAATTAAAACCTTATTTTTTTACCTGTATGCATTGTTCGCACTGCTAATAAAGTAGACATGGTAGTAAATATGATCAAAAAGATGAAAGAAGACTGAAAGTTAGCGTCTGAAACTCCCAAAGTTGTATACCTTAAGGTATTGATAGCATAAAAAATAGGATTTATCAGACTAATAGTTGTTGCCCATGCCGGTAACATCTTTATGGAATAAAAAATTCCTCCTAGAAAACTGAACGGCGTTATTACAAAATTTTGAATTAGCGCTAATTGATCCCAAGAATCAGATAGCTGTCCAATTAGTAGGCCTAAGCTAGCAAAAGACCACGATACTAAAAAAATTGAGATTAAAGTTAAAGGTAGATCATTAATTGGCATACCTGCTAGCCAGCAAATTAATAATATTAGCGTTCCATTTACAAAACCCCTGACTGCTCCTCCAATAATAAATGATAAGGATAATTCTAGACTAGATAATGGAGTAATCAATAGCTCGGGTAATGTTTGAAGAAGCTTCATTTGCAACATAGAGGAAGCTGTATTTGCTGTAGCATTTGTAATAACATTCATCATTAATAATCCTGGAAGAATATAAATCTTATAAGAAACTCCGCTGATTTCTGAAATTCTATTCTCTAAAGCAACTCCAAATACAAATATATATAAAAGCGTTGTAATTACGCCAGGTATAATCGTTTGTCTCCAAACAGAAAAAAATCTCATAACTTCTTTTGAAGATAGAGTATAAAAACCCACCCAATTATTAATCATTAATTTTTCTCCCTGTTAAATCTATAAATACATCTTCTAATGAAGCCTTAGGAAGTTGGACATCGTCAATTCTTATATTATTTTCTGATAATTTTAAAATAATTCTTGGTAAATCTAGGTTTGGCTCTTTTGTTAAGATTTCTATTTTTTTTTCATTCACGAGAGGACTAAAATCCTTTAAAATAGTATCTAAATTTCGGTAATTTTCTTTTGTATGAATCACTATCCCTGATTTATTAACCATATTTTTTAAATTATTAACTGTGTCTTCAACAATCAATTTACCGTTATCAATAATTCCAACCCTTTCACATAAAAGCTCTGCTTCATCAATATAGTGAGTAGTTAATAATATAGTTTTACCTTCTGAATGAAGCTCATTGAGATATTTCCATAAATCATGTCTTAATTCTACATCTACACCTGCTGTGGGCTCATCTAATATGAGAATTTGTGGATCATGTACTAAAGCTTTAGCAATTTGTAGTCTTCTTTTCATTCCCCCGGAAAGCATTCGCATTTTTTTATTTCGATGCTCATATAATCCAAGCTTATTAAGAATATAGTCTATTCTCTTTTTTGCATTTTTTCTAGTCACTCCGTAATATCCAGCTTGATAGTATAAAAGCTCTTCTACTGGGAAAAAGAAATCATTACTTAATTCTTGTGAAGCAATGCCAATTTGAGATCTAGCATATCTAAAATCGGATACAATATTTTTCCCTAAAATTTTTACTTCACCGTCTGTCGGCTTCACTAAGCTGGTAATAGCATTAATAGTTGTAGATTTTCCAGCACCATTTGGTCCTAGAAGGCCATAGAATTCTCCCTTTTTAATAGATAGATCGATTCCTTTAACAGCATACACATCATCATATTTTTTATGCAGATTAATTATTTCAATCCCAAGATCTTTCAACTATTTCCCCTTTTGAATTTTGTATATAGCCCCTAAAGAACCTACTATATATAGTTCATTATAAATATCTTCTCCAAAAGATGCAATCATATGCTAATCAGAAAATAATAAAGATTTAACATACTTAATTAATAATTTTATCTAGCTGATCTTCATTCATAATTTTTATATTGAGTTTTCGAGCTTTTTCTAGTTTTGATCCTGCGTTGTCTCCGACGATTAAAAAGTTTGTTTTAGAAGAAACTGAGCTTGAAACCTTACCGCCTTTTACCTCTAACATATCTTTTATTTCATTGCGGTTATATTTTGTGAAACTTCCTGTAATGACAAATATAGTTTCTTTTAGTTCGCCAGCATTATTGAAAATAGTCTTATTAATAATTACGCCATTTGTAAAGCAATTATTGATTATTTCTTTATTTGAAGAGATACTAAAGAAATCGATAATTGATTGTGCTACTATTAGACCTATACCATCTATATTTTCTAAATCTTCCATTGAAAGATTAGATAGAGATTCAATAGAAGAATGACAGTGAATGTCTAATATTTTTGATATATGTTGACCGACGTTTGGTATACCAAGTCCAAATAAAAATCTGGGAAAGGTAGTTGTTTTAGATTCATTAATTGAAGTAATAAGATTCATTGCAGACTTATCCTTAAATCGATCTAACTTAATTAAATCATCATATTTTAATCTATATATATCATCAAAGCTTTCTAAAAGATTTACTTCTAGTAATTGTTTGACAATTTGAGGACCCATACCTTCAATATTCATTGCATTTTTAGAGCAAAAATGTTCGAGCATTCCCATGACCCTAGATTTACAATTCGGATTTATACACCTGTAAGCAGCTTCCCCATCAATACGTTCAATTTTGCAATTTGGGTCAGGCCAGTTAAAATCACTAATTGCAAACTTTTGTGTATTTTTAGGTCTTTTTTCTTTCAGAACTTTTATAATTTTAGGTATAACATCCCCTGATCTTTCTACTATTACATAATCATTAATTCTAATGTCTTTTTTATCAATTTCATCTTGATTGTGCAAAGTAGCACTACTAATAATTGCTCCAGATATCTCTACTTCTTTAATTTTTGCAACTGGAGTAATCACTCCTGTTCTACCTACTTGAAGTATTATATCTAGAATCTGCGTTTCTGCATTTTTAGACTTGAATTTTGCAGCAATAGCCCATCTTGGAGACCGAGCTCGCTCTCCCAGTTTAGATCGTAGTGTATAACTATCTACTTTGATTACAGAACCATCAATTTCATATGGGATGTTATCTCTTTTCTCCTCTAAATCTTGGTGATATAAAATCATATTATCTATACTGTCAATTTTTTTTGCTAAAGGATTCACGGGCAACCCTATTGATTTTAAATATGACAACATATCCCAATGAGTATTCACGTCTAGTCCATCACTTGCACCAAGCTCATAACAAAAAATGGATAGCTTTCTTCTTGAAGTAATATTTGGATCTAATTGCCTTACACTGCCAGCTGCTGCATTTCTAGCATTAGCAAATAGCTTTTCACCAACATGAGCTCTTGCTTTATTTAAGATTTCAAAATCAGATTTTAACATGAAGATTTCCCCTCTAATTTCTAGAAAACTTGGGTAATTTTCTCCTCTTAAAATCATAGGGACGGCATTAATAGTCTTAATATTGTGTGTTATATCTTCTCCTGAATACCCATCTCCTCTGGTTAGTGCTCTGACCAATTTACCATTTTTATAAATTAATGAGACCCCTAAACCATCTATCTTTGGTTCTGCCACATAAAAGGTTTTACTTTGATCTAACCATTTATTAATTCTTTTATTGAATTCAGAAATTTCTTGCTCATTGATAGCATTAGATAAAGAGAGCATAGGAATCTCATGATCATAATTCTGAAAACCACTTTTAATGGGGTGGCCCACTCTCTGTGTTGGAGAGGAGGGTTCAATCAATGCTGGATTAGCTTTCTCAAGAGATTCTAGTTCTCTGAACAAATTATCGTATTCTGCATCGCTTAAATATGGCTGATCTAACACATAATATGCATAATTATGTTCATTAATCTGGCTAGTTAACTGCTTTATTTTTTGTTTATTTTTTTGTTCCATAATATTCCTAAAAATCCGACTATAATCAGTCCTAATAATAATTGAATCCTAAATTTATTGATTCTAATTGAATTAGCATACATTTTGAATTCGTCTCTTGCAATACTATCAAAATCAAAAGACCACACTAACAGTCCATCTGAAATAGACTGCGCGTTGTTACTGCGAACTATTCCTGGCAAATTGATATTAAATTGAAAATAATCATTCATTAATGCTGTATTTTTTAAAAATTCGCTTTCATATTTATCAACAAAGATTTCCATATCTTTAAAAAAATTTCTTGGAAGATTTTTTGATATAGGCTTTAAAGCATCTTTCAAGATAATTGATGAATTTATATCAAACTTATCTATCAAATCTCTTTCTTTGGCATAACTAAAATATGAATTTATCTGATTATTAATTCTTTCTTTGAAGATGCTATTCACTTGAGCTTTTTTATCATAGTCTTCAAGGCTCTTTGTAATAATATGTTTTTTAGCCGGTACTATCCATGATAATGAGTCAGCTTCTATATCTAAATATTCAATGACAGAGGGATATTTTTTATTAATAGCTAAGCTATTTACATTTGATTTAAAACTATAAGTATCCCAAAAGAAATATTCTTTTTTGTCTATATCTATATTGTAGATTAAGCTTTGGCTGTCATCAAAACTTAATTTTTGATTTATGGGCTCAGTAGAAATAGTTTCTTTTTCCCAGTTGAGATTTTTAGAAAGCCTGTCTTTACCATCTAAGGAGGTCATAGTAGTTGCCCACTTTATTGATTCTGTGTTTTTAGGGTGGACAAAGTCTTTGTTTTCTAAATCAATTTTGTCGCCAATTGAGTTATATTTAATAGAAAACTTTCCATCAGGGAGTACAGATATATGTATTAAGTTTTCAACGCATGCCGTCATTAGCATGCATGCTATTATTAATAATGCTTTTTTCATCTTTTTATGAAATTACTATGAAATCTTTAGATGTTTTGTTTAGTACAATACAACCGTCATCTGTAACAACGATATCATCTTCAATACGAACACCGCCAATATCTTCAATATAGATACCAGGCTCTACTGTCATTACATAGTTTGACTTTAAATAGTCTGTACTAACCTTACTAAATCTTGGATCTTCATGAATTTCAAGACCTAATGAGTGACCTAATCCGTGATCAAAGTATTTGCCATATCCAGCATCGGTAATATGTTTTCTTGCAATAGTATCAATTGCTTTACACGAGACTTCAGCTTTAATGCCTTCAATACTCTTGATTTGAGCTTCTAAAACGATATGATAAATTTCTTTTTGTTGCTCTGAATATCCTTTAGTAGCTACCGTACGAGTCATATCAGCATGATATCCTGCGTATTTTGCTCCAGAATCGATAACAACCAGTTCGCCAGGACCGATTTTCTTATCAGTTGGTCTTTGATGCGGCATAGCAGAATGAGGGCCACTACCAACAATTGGTGAGAATGCATCTGCATCTGCATCACCATACTTACGGTAAAGGAATGATAACTGATTAGCAATTTCCTGCTCTTCTACCCCAATTTTAATCATAGGCAGTACTTCTGCAAATGCCTTATCAGTAATTTCTACTGCAGTTTTAAGCGCTTCAATTTCTTTATCATCTTTTTCCATCGCTAAGGTTTCTACAGATCCAACTATATTTTCCCATTTTACATGAGGTAAAATGTTACTGATATCAGAGAACATTTGATGAGAAACATTCTTACCGTCAAATCCTATCTTAAGGCCATTTGATAAAAAATTTTTATTTTTTATTACTTGTAAGTGAGGGATACTATCGATTGTAATATTTGCACCCCTTACTTCATTTTTAGATTGGACAACATACCTACCATCTGTTATAAACTCGCAGGTGTCTGGGGCCATTAATAAAGAACCACTTGATCCACCGAAGCCACATAGATATTTAATATGTATCATATTAGTGATTAACATTCCATCTACATTTTTTTCTGCTAAAACTGTTCGTAACTTCTCTTGTCTTCTTATAAAGTATTCTGCACTCATTTTTGGTCCTCTTTTTAATTAAGATCTTTTAATATTTTTTTAGCTTCTAAAATTTGTTTTTTGGTTTTACCATGATTAATAATTGTATTTAAACTTCTTTTTGCCTTAATAATTTTTCCTTGTAGTAGCATTAATTTAATATATGATATGGTAACTAGATTTACCTCTTTGCTAATTTTTTTAGGCTTAGGAACTGGCTTATATTCAAGAACAATTGCTGGGTTAATCCTTTTTAGTTCTTTTACTACTTGTTGTAATTGAGAAGATTGTGAGTTGTTTAGAATTTCAAATAATAAAAGATAAGAAGCATAGTGATTAGTATCATGCTCAACAACGGACATGAGGTGTTTTTTCGCCTCTCCAAATTTATTATTCTTATATGCTCTTTCTCCCCTAAGATAGATGTTGTGAATATTTGAAATCATCTTCGATTTTCTTTAACCCATTTTTCAATATAATCTAAGGATATTTGAACGGGAGTACCTGGACCGAATAGTTCTCCAACACCAATTTTAGCTAGTGCATCACTATCTTCTTTTGGAATAATCCCTCCACCTGTTACTAGAACATTCTTTAACTTAGAATCTTTTATTAAAGACATAACCTTAGTAAAAATTGTCATGTGGGCACCCGATAAAATAGATAGTGCTATGACATCCGCGCCTTCTTGGATCGCAACTCTAACAATACTTTCAGGTGTTTGGCGAAGTCCTAGATAAATAACATCCATGCCAGCATCACGATAAGCAGCTGCTAACACTTTAATTCCTCTATCATGGCCATCAAGACCTGGCTTTGCCATTAAGATTCTAATTGGTGGATTTAAGCTCATAATAGATATAATTTAACTAATCCAGACGTTTGATTCCCCTAATAAATCTCTTAACATTATAAGAAAATGATTACTGCTAGATACTCTAATTTTCTTAGATATAATCCTTCGGGAAGATCCATCTTCATTGTTCATGTGCACTACAAATAAACTTTGACCTAGGTTGTCAGTTGCGTGCTTGTAAACTTCATCTATGGTAGCTTTTGTAACATTTTTTCCTATCTTTATATTAATTTCTTTTAGTTTTAAAACTTTTTTGGCATGATTAATAGGAACAACCTCATCTACAATAATTTTCAAATCAGAAAAATCATTTTGTGATGTAGAATTACCAACAAGGAAAACGATATTACCTTCACTTATAATTTCTTTATATTTTTCGAAAGCGTCATGGAAAATAATTGATTCTACCTGACCACCCAGGCAGTCTAAATTAAAAAAAGCCATTGGTTGATTTTTTTTATCATAATGCAGCTTAAAACTTGAGACTGCTCCGCCTATTCTTATTAAGCTGTTTTCTTTTAAGTATTTCTTTTCGGTAAAGTCATAGTTACTTAATTCTTCTAGAGTATCAGCATATTTCAGTAATGGATTACCTGACACATACAGGCCTAATACTTCTTTTTCTTTTTTTAGCTTGTCTTGGTTTCCCCAATCTTCGATGTTAGGCAAGTCGGGTTGTTTCACTAAATCTTCTTCATCTGAGAACAAATCAATCTGATTTTTATTGGAGGCTTTATCTACTTGCTGACCATAGTTAATGGCAACATCTACAGATTCAAATAACTGTGCTCTGTTTGAGGAAATAGAATCAAATGCACCTGCTAGTATAAGACTTTCTAATACCTTCTTATTAACAAGTCGCTGATCGACTTTTGTTACAAAGTCAAATATCGATGTAAAATCTCCTTGAGCTTTTCGAACTTTAATGCATTGCTCCAAAGCTTTAATACCTACATTTTTAATAGCGTTTAATCCAAAGGAAATTTCTTTGTCATTTAGTGGGATAAAATTGATATCAGACTTATTAATGTCTGGTGCATTCACCTTAATATTCAGTTTTCTACATTCATTTATTAGCACTACGACTCTATTAGTATTTGTCATCTCACTAGTCAAGTTAGCAGACATAAATTCTGCTGTATAGTGTGTTTTTAGCCAACCTGTTTGATAAGCAATATAAGAATAGGCTACTGAGTGACTTTTATTAAATCCATATTGAGCAAATTTATCAATTAAATCAAAGATTTGCTTAGCTTTAGCTTTTGATAAACCACTCTTCACTGCACCGTTAACAAATTTTTCTGCCATCTTATCCATTAAGGAGCGATTTTTTTTACCAATGGCTCTTCTCATTTCATCTGCTTCTGAAAGAGTAAATCCTGCTATAATATTAGCAATTTGCATAACCTGCTCTTGATATACAATAATTCCATGGGTTTCTTTTAATGCTTCTTCAAGTAGGGGATGGACATAGTCGACTTTTTCTTCTCCGTGAGATCTTTTGATATATCTATCAATATTTTGCATTGGGCCTGGTCTGTATAATGCGTTCATGGCTACTAAACCCTCTATACCGGTAGGCTTAAGTTTTTTAAGGAAATCTCGCATTCCAGCAGACTCAAATTGGAAGATTCCAACGGTTAATCCTTTTGAAAAAAGATTGTATACTTTATCATCATCCATTGGAATAGTATTTATATCAATATCTTTTTTTGATCTTTCTTTAATTAAGTCTAATGCTTTATCAATAACAGTAAGATTCCTAAGGCCTAAAAAGTCCATTTTCAGAAGACCAACAGATTCTAATTCTTTCATATTGTATTGTGAAGTCACATCTCCTTGAGAAGATTTATATAATGGTACAAAATCAGTTAAATCTCCCGGAGCGACTACCACACCAGCTGCATGAATTGATGCATGTCTTGTCATACCTTCAAGGACTTTAGCATTATCTAATAAATCTTTATGGGATGTTTGTGAAGCAGTACGAAGCTCAGAACTTTGTTTCAAAGCTTTATCTAAAGTAATGTTTGGACCTTCGGGAATCATTTTTGCTATCCCATCTACTTCAGAATAAGGGTAACTCATAACGCGTCCTACATCTCTAATAACTCCTCGAGCATTCATTTTACCAAAAGTAATGATTTGTGTTACAGAGTCATCTCCATATATGCTTTTAATATAATCAATGACTTGGCCTCTACGCTCTACACAGAAGTCAATATCTATATCTGGCATACTAATTCTGTCAGGATTCAAAAAACGTTCAAAAATTAAGTTATGTTTTAGTGGATCAATATTGGTGATATCTAAACAATAAGATACGAGACTTCCTGGAGCTGACCCTCTACCAGGTCCTACTGGAATTCTATTTTTTTTAGCATATTGTACGAAGTCTGCCGTAATTAAGAAGTAACTCGCAAATCCCATTTTTTTAATCACCGACAGTTCATATTTTAACCTTGTATCCATTTCTTCGGTATATTGATTAAATTTTTGCTTCATACCTTCTTGACATAATTTTTCTAAATATCCATCTACATCTTTTGCATCAGATCCTTCAGGGATTTTATACCAAGGGAGATGGTATTCATCCATGGGAATATCTAAATCAATACTATCAGTTATTGCTCTTGTGTTTTCTAAAGCCTGCGGGAATTCTTTAAATAGAGAAAACATTTCGTCTTGCGATTTAAAATAAAATTCATGTCCTGGATATTTTAATCTTTTAGAATCACTTAATTGCTTTCCTGTTCCAATACATATGTGGACATCATGTGCAACATGATGTTCTTTTCTGGCATAATGAGCATCATTTGTTGCAACGGTTGGAAGTCCCATATCTTTAGCTAGCTTTGTAGCTAACTCTATATTACGTATTTCTTCTGGTATGCCATGATTTTGCAATTCAATATAGTATCTCCCAGGGAAGATGCTTGAATATTCTTCTGCGACTGCTTGTCCTCTAGCATAACCACTATATAACAGTGCTTCCGGTAAACTTCCTTTTAAACAAGCTGACATACATATAATGCCTTCATTATATTTTTTTAAAATTTCTAAATCTACTCTAGGCTTATAATAAAATCCTTCAAGATACCCGTGAGTTACAATTTTCATTAGATTTTTGTAGCCTTTTAAATTCTGAGCGATGAGTACTAAGTGGTTATAATTCCCCATACCACCAGATTTATCTCTAACAAGACTACTGCCTTTTGCAACATAAACTTCACAACCAATAATAGGTTTAATATTATTTTTCTTAGCCTGCTTATAGAATGAAATGGCACCAAATAAATTTCCATGCTCGGTAAGTGCTACTGAATCCATGCTTAGGTCATCCATTCTTTCTAATATAGAGTTCACATTCTGCGCTCCATCTAATAGGCTATGGTCTGAATGGTTGTGTAGATGTATAAATTCGCTTTTCATTATTTTCTAAAAAAAACCTTAATTACTCTTTTATTTCCTTCTAAATCTTTAAAAAATGTACCTTCAATATTGCTATTATTATCAATCATATCAATGATTTGATTGGTAATTTTAGATTTAGGAATTTCAAAATACATCGCACCGTCTTCATTTAATAAATGTGAAATATTATTAATAAAATATTTATAGAATTGTATTCCATCTTTTTTATCTGTCAAAGCATCTAATGGATCATGATTTTTTACTACACTATCTAATAATGGAATCTCATTGATATCAAGGTAGGGGGGGTTGCTTACTATAATATCAAATTTTCTAGTCTTCATTTTAAAAATATCCTGCTTCATGATCTTTATATTGTCTATTTTTAAGTGAAGAGCATTTTGATTAGCGACGTCAATTGCCTTATTTGAAATATCGATACCCATTACCTCAAAATTTTTATAAATACTGGCTATAGTAATCCCTATGCACCCACTGCCACAGCCTACATCAAGTACTGTTTTCTTTGACATTTTCTTAAAATCATTTCTAATACAATCAATGAGGAGTTCTGTTTCTGGCCTTGGAATAAAAACACCTGGCGGTGTCAAAAAAGAATCTTGGTAAAAGTAAGTTTTTCCAATTATATGCTGAACTGGCATGTCTTCTAGTAATAGAGAAAATGCTGCTTCTAGACTGTATATTTCCTTATTAGATATGAAATGATCATTTGTATATAGTTCAGCTTTAGATATACCTAAAAGATCATCAATAATCATTTCTGACTTTTGTTTATACTCTTCAATTTTTTTTTCTTTAAGAGCTAACAATTGTTTATTAAAAAAATCAGTCAAGAGATAGTTTGGATGCATATCAGTTAATCTTAGAATTATCCTCTGCAAGTTTTAATTGCTCTATAACATGATCTAGGTCTCCTTCAAGAGTGACCTGTAGTTTATGAGTGGTATAATTTATTCTATGATCAGTAATACGGCCCTGTGGAAAGTTATATGTTCTAATTTTAGCTGAACGATCACCTGTAGATACTAAACTTTTTCGCATTTCATCTCTATCTTTATTTAGCTTTTCTTGTTCTAAGGCAAACAACCTTGCTCTCATAACCTTGAGAGCTGAAGCTTTATTTTTATGTTGAGATGCTTGATCTTGACATGTCACAACTAGGCCTGTAGGAATGTGCGTAAGACGTATAGCGGATTCTGTTTTATTAACATGTTGACCACCAGCTCCACTAGCACGATAGGTATCTACTTTAATGTCAGTTGCTTCATTTATATCTAATTCTGCTTTTTCTGCTTCTGGTAAAACTGCGACTGTTGCTGCTGATGTATGTACTCTTCCACCAGACTCTGTTTTAGGAATTCTTTGAACGCGGTGGACGCCTCCTTCATATTTATAAATACCGTATGCTTTATGGCCCTCAGCGCTAAAGATTACAGATTTTAAGCCACCAACGCCCGTTTCATGAATATCCATTACATTAATGGATAGACCATTTTTTTCGGCATATCTAGAATACATTCTAAATAAATCAGCTACAAATAAGGCAGCCTCATCTCCTCCAGTGCCGGCCCTAACTTCTATGATAGCACTTTTATTATCGTTGGGATCGTCGGTAATTAATATTTTGATAAGTGCATTTTCAATATTAGATAACTTGCCTCCAATAGACTCTTTTTCTTCTTTCACCAAGTCTGCATAGCCTTCTTCACCATCTAGAGCATCCAACTCCTCATTTTCTTTAGTAAGTGCAACAAACTTTATACTTAAATCATATACTTCTTGAAGGGCACTTTTTTTCTTCGATAAGGAAGCTAACTTTTCTTGATTAAGTACATTGGAAGGATCTATCATCTCTTGCATAATATTATCATATTCCACAATAGTACTGTTTGCTTTTGATAAGATGTCCATAGATTAAAAATTTATAAATAAAAAAACGCTTAAGAAGCTTTTTTATTGTACTTGCGGTTGAACTTCTCAATTCTTCCAGCAGTATCTACCAATGTACGTTGACCTGTATAGTATGGATGTGATTTATCAGAGATATCTAGCTTAAATAATGGATATTCTTTTCCATCTTCCCATTTAACAGTTTTATCTGTTTTGACAGTAGATCGTGTCAAAAAAGAATAGTTACATGAACTATCCTCGAAGACAACGAGTCTATATTCTTTTGAATGTGTATCTTTTTTCATTTTAATTCTTTTAAACTTTCTTCTATTCTTTTAATTCCAGTTTTGATGATTTCACTACTTGTTGCAAAGGATAATCTTAAATAGCCCTTTGCTCCAAAACCATCTCCTGCAACTGTTACTACACTTGCAGTGTCGAGAATATAATCAGAAAGGTCGAAAGTGTCGCGTAAAATTTTACCCTCTTTTGTTTGCCTATTTATGTAAGATGAGAAGTCAGGAAACATATAAAAGGCTCCTCCAGGCATATCACATGTTATACCTTCTAAAGCATTAAGAGCATCAAACATGACTTGGCGTCTTTCTTGGAATTTACTTTTCATATCTAATACAGGTTGGGGATCTCCCAAAAGAGCTGCTACGGAAGCTTTTTGACCAATTGCATTTGGGCAAGATGTTGTTTGTCCTTGAATTTTTGACATCGCTTTTACGATTATTTCATCTGCAATAGTATATCCAATACGCCAACCGGTCATAGCATATGTTTTAGACATACTCCTAATAGTTAAAACTTCAGCACCCATACTATTCAAGCTATCTATTGCGGTGAATTCTCTATCGTAAACTAACTCTTCATATGTTTCGTCTGAAATGACAATCCAATTATTTGCTTTGCTGATTTCTAACATCTTTATAATTGCTTGATCTGACCACACACCCCCCGTAGGATTACTTGGAGAGTTAATAATCACTCCCTTAATAGAAGGATCAATTTTTTTGAAATCATATCCTCCCATAATCTTCTTATTTAAATCATCAAAATCTGGTTCAAACTGTACGGATGGTAATGTATTGACTAAAAGAGGTTCTGCTCCTGACAATCTTACAAACTCTGGGAAAGACACCCAATAAGGAGAAAAAATAATTACTTTATCGCCTTCTTCAAATAGTGCTTGGCAGGCTACTGATAATGATTGTTTTCCTCCGTTTGATACAATTATTTGATTCGTATCATATAGAGTCCCTGTATGATTTTTTACTTTTGTTTGGATTGCTTCTTTTAATTCTAACATTCCAGAACCTGGAGTGTATTTAGTGTAGCCATCTTCGATTGCTTTTTGGCCCGCTTTGATGATATGCTCAGGAGTATTAAAATCTGGTTCACCAACACCAAAATTAATAACATCTACACCTTTGGCTCGTAGAGCAGCAGCCCTAGCTGTCATCTGTAGGGTAAAAGATGGTTTGATTTTATCAACTAATCCTGATAAAGATACAGACATTTACTGGCTCATTAAGTCAAGAAATTCTTGGTTAGTTTTTGTTCTTCGCATTCTTTCTGACATAAACTGCATAGATTGCTCAGTGCTCATTTCTCCTAACATCTTTCGTAAAATCCACATTCTAGACAAATGCTGATCAGATAAAAGCAATTCTTCTTTTCTTGTTCCTGATTTAACGATATTAAATGCTGGGTAGATTCGTCTGTCACTTAATTCGCGATCTAGCACCAACTCCATATTACCAGTTCCTTTAAACTCTTCAAAAATAACACCATCCATTTTACTACCAGTATCAATTAAGGCTGTAGCAATGATAGTTAAACTGCCGCCTTCTTCGGTATTACGTGCTGCTCCAAAAAATTTCTTCGGTTTTCTTAAGGCGTTTGAATCAACCCCACCAGAAAGAATTTTACCACTATGAGGTATGACGGCATTATGTGCTCTACCTAAGCGTGTAATACTATCAAGTAAGATGACAACGTCTTTACCACACTCCACCAATCTTTGCGCTTTATAAAGTGCCATATCTGAAACTTGTACATGTCGTTCTGGCCCTTCATCAAAAGTAGAAGCTATTACCTCTGCATCTACACTACGCTTCATATCTGTCACCTCTTCAGGTCTTTCATCAATCAATAAAATTAATAGTACTGTTTCTGGATGATTTCTTCTAATAGCATTGGCTATTTTGGATATAAGAATCGTTTTACCGGTTTTAGGTTGTGCAACAATTAATCCACGCTGACCTTTTCCAATAGGACAAACTAGATCCATAATTCTCATTGACATATCGCTAGTGTTAGATAAATTAAATTTTTCGTTTGGATGTAAGGGTGTATACTTATCAAAAGATCTTTGATTTCTAATCTTTTCTGGATCTACATCATTTACCTTATCTAACTTTAATAAGGCATGGAATCTTTCTTTAGATTTTGGAGCTCTAGTACTCCCTTCAACAAAATGACCAGTTTTTAATTTGAATCTTTTGATTTGTGATGGACTAACATATATATCTTCTGGTCCAGGTAAATAATTATCATTTACACTTCTTAAAAATCCATATCCATCAGGTAAAATTTCTAAAACTCCTGCAGCTCTTTTTTCACTAGACTGATTTTGATGTGGAGTATTCTTTGGGGCTTCTTTTTTTTCAACTTTGATTGGGTTTGGAGCATCTTCTTTTTTTTCAGCTGGCGCAGCACTAACCATAGCCTGCATTAGCTCATCTTTTGAAAGAGAAGAAATTTTCTCTATTCCCATAGTTTTTGCAATTTCTTTTAAGTCGCTTAATTTTTTTTCTTTTAAATCGGTTAACTTCATTAGTTCCTCTGTTAATTGTGAAATGTATTTCTAGGGGGAAAACACCTTGAATCACAAATTACATCATATGATACCATTGTCAAAGGAAAAATCAAAAAAATTATATACCTCTTTCGCTATATAATGACTACCAAAAACAACTTTACCACCCGCATACTCTATATTATTAATATCTGTAAGTGCTTCGTTAAGGTTTTCAACAAATTCAAAGTTTTTAAGCAATGGATTTTTCATTATTTCTTCTTTATTTAATATATCTTTTGAGGGAATAGTTGAAATAATAAGTTTCTCGAATGATTGAGAAAACATTTCTACCAACTCAGGGTTAATTTTATCATTTTTTAAGACCACCACTCCTAATGGTTTCTTATTATAAATTTCTTTTAAATCTTTGGTCAAAATTTCAACGCCATTTCTATTGTGAGCTACATCATAGAAGAAATTGTCTTTCATAATCTGCATTCTTGCAGGCCAATACCACTGATCGAGAGCTAGCTGAATATTTTCATTGGTTAAATGATTGAAGTTGTTTTGACATGTCTTAATGGCCATTATAGCATTCTGCGCCTGATAAGACCCTGCTTGAGGTAAAGTAAATTCCTGATCTTGGTAGGAAAAACTGATAGATTTTTGTTGCTGACTTTTAACAACAATATTTTGTTTATTAATAAATGACACTTCAACATTTTTTAGCAAAGCTTGTTCTTTGATGGTTTTTATAGCTCGAGAATCTGAATTCACTGTTATGGATGGCGTTTTATCTTTAAAAATTCCGCACTTTTCAGTAGTAATTTCTTCAATTGATTCGCCTAAAATGTGTGTATGGTCATAGTGTATTTCAGTAATAATTGTCTGAATAGGAGTCAATACGTTAGTTGAATCTAATCTTCCACCTAAGCCTGTTTCAATTATAGCAATATCTACTTTTTGATCTGCAAAATGTTCAAACGCTAAAGCTGTAGTTGCCTCAAAAAAAGTAATCGAGCTATCAATTAATGTTTGCTTGTGCCTTTCAATAAATTTTATAATCTTTTCATCAGATATAGGGATACCATCAATTCTAATTCTTTCATTAAAATTTATTAAATGTGGAGAAGTATATAATCCTACTTTATAACCATTATTTTGTAAAATTTTTGCAATAATAGATGATGTAGATCCCTTGCCATTAGTTCCAGCTAAATGAATTGTTTTAATTTTTTTATGTGGGTCACCACAGATTTTTAAAAAACTATTTATATTCTTGAGTCCAAGTTTAATTCCACGATTATGGAGTCCATATAAAAATTCTAAGGTAGGATCAATCATTTCAATTAGCGTCTAAAGTTTTTTCATATTTCTCTATTGCTCTATAAATAGATGTTGCTAACGTATCTCTATACTTTGGACTTTTTAATTTTTTTTCTTCAGATGGATTTGATATAAACCCGAGCTCAATTAATACATTAGGCATAGAAGCGCCCATTAATACATAAAAACCAGCTTGTTTGACGCCTCTATTTTTACTTTGAATCCTCTTTCCTATTTCTTCTTGGACTAACGCCGCAAACTGCTCACTAAAGCTTGCAAAACCTGCCTGTGCAATTGTCGCCGTAATAAGAGCTTCATCTGTTAGTTTTTTAGTGGCACCACCTTCAAGTTCTAATACTGCGTTTTCTCTGGCAGCTACCCTTACTGCTGCTTGATTTCTGTTAGGACCAATCAAAAATGTTTCAAATCCACTTGCTCTTCTGTCTTCTGCTGCATTTGCATGAATACTAATAAAAAGATCTCCGTTGTTTTCGTTAGCGAACCTTGTTCTTTCTCCTAATTTTAGAAAAATATCTTCATCTCTGGTTAGGATTGTTTTTACCTTCATGTTTTTAGATATCTTTCTTTCAAGTCTTTTGGCTACATCTAAGGCAATATCCTTTTCTCTGGTTCCTCGATATCCAATAGCTCCTGGGTCTTTACCCCCGTGCCCTGGGTCAATTATAATTGTGTTAAACTTCCATTTATTCTTTTCCGCTTTTAAATCTGGTGACACAACAGGTATTTTTGATTTTTTATTTTCTGTTTTAAATGTGATAGACATTTTATTATAGTCTATAGAATGCTTGTTAGAGCCGTGAATAGATAAAATCTTAAAAAAACTATCTATGGGCATATAATATTCTTCATCTTTTTTTACAACTTTGCTTTCCATTTGATAAATATTCTCATCAATTACAACAAATGGAATGTTGTATGAAAACTTGATTTTAAGATTGTCTATGTAAATAACAATTTTTTCTGTCTTTTGATTTATAAATGAACCGTTATCAATAATTTCTCCAAAGTCGTTGATCGACAGATAGTATTGGTCTTTCTTGAAAATATCAGCTTCACCTAAAATGTTATTACTGTCTAGAATAGTAATAGTTTGTGTATTATTTGCTATAAGGAGTGATAGCAAAAAGAAAATTGATATAATAGGGCGTAAAAGAATTTTTGATTTCATAGTATAAAATTATTACAAATATAACGTAAAAGGGCTCAAAATTTGAGCCCTTTTTATTTTAAGTCAACGTAGAGTTTATTAAAAAAATTATTTTTTCATCCACCCTGCAACAATCATTACTGCAACTAAGCCAGCAATGCCGCCGTCACCAATCATAGCTACTGCATTACCAATACCTGCGATAACACCAAATACGTCATCATACAAAATACCAATAATAGTACCAGCAACAACCACCTGTGTCAATAAGCCTGTTAACTGGCCTAAAGTATCGTTGATCATTTTCATAGCATTTTTCATTATGTTTGTCCTCCAAACTTTTAATTTATAAGAGCTTCATACTAGTGTATGAAGCTCTTATTCTTGTTAGTTTAATACAGCCTATCTTATAACCATGACAAAAAGACTACTAATACTAGCAATCCTGTTACGCCACCGTTTAGAAATGTATCAACTAAATTCATAATTCCACCAAGTGGGTCCATTCCTGTTGGATATAGTATATTTGCGAATATGAAGAAGATTACTGCAGCTTTTACTACACCTGTTAAACCACTTAATGTACTCGTTATCATTGAATCCCATGAAGCCATGTTATTCCTCCTTGATTAGTTATTAACTAGTTAAAAAAAAGGTAAAACTTCACACTTTACGAGTGACTTTTTACCCCCATTATTAATCATGTCAATATGATTAAATCTTTTAAAAAAGTTGTCTTTATTCATCTTTTTTATAATTATAGTCGCTTTTTGCCGATGAATCAAGATTTTTATTAAGTAAGTAAAAAAATTTTATTTACATAATAAATCAATAATTCATTAGAATTGTTATTGAAAAGTGTCATATAAACGCAATAAGAACTAACTTAAGATATGGGAAATAATAATTATCCTATTATAGAAAAAGTACACGCTAGACAAATACTAGATTCTAGGGGTTATCCGACGATAGAGGTAGAGGTACATGCGAGTGGGATTATTGGTAAAGCAGCTGTTCCTTCAGGTGCATCAACAGGAGAATTTGAGGCGCTTGAATTAAGGGATTTAGATAATACTCGCTTTCATGGAAAAGAAGTTTCTACTGCCATCAAAAATGTAATCAATGTTTTTCAACCTGAGCTTATTGACAAAAGATCTGATGATCAAACAGCAATAGATGCCTTATTAATGGAAATTGATGGTACGCCTAATAAAAGCAATTATGGTGCAAACGCAATGCTGGGAATATCAATGGCATGTGCTGTTGCGTCCGCAAAGTTTTATCAACAACCACTTTATATGTATTTAAATAAAAACAGCATTCAAATGCCTGTACCGATGATCAATGTTTTGAATGGGGGTATGCATGCTGACAGAGGTTCTGATATTCAAGAAATTATGTTATTCCCTTCTGGAGCAATATCTTTTTCAGAATCGCTTAGAATGGGTTCAGAAATATTTCATACACTCAAAGGCGAGTTAAAGAATTTGGGCTTGTCGACAACAGTAGGTGATGAGGGTGGATTTGCTCCGAGACTTAAATCAAATGAACATGCCATAGAGCTTTTATTAAATGCAATAGAGAAATCAAACTACAGGGCTGGAACAGATGTTTACTTAGCTTTAGATGTTGCAGCATCAAGCTTTTATAACCAAGGAGAATATCATCTAAAAATTGATAATAAAGTTTTAGATGTTGATGGTATGATACAGTTTTATGATAATCTTATCACTAAATATCCTATTGTATCTATAGAAGATGGTTTAGATGAAAATGATTGGTCTGGATGGACAAAAATGAATCAAGCATTGGGTAACAAAGTTCAAGTTGTTGGTGATGACTTAACTGTAACCAACCCGGCTAAATTAGAGAAAGCAATTGCTCAAAATTCTATTAATAGCATTTTAATAAAACTGAACCAAATTGGAACAGTTTCAGAGACAATTGAAGCTATTAATATAGCAAAAAAAAATAATTGTGATTTTATTATATCTCACAGATCTGGAGAGACGGAAGACACCTTTATTGCTGACCTTGCAGTAGCAATGGGTGGTGGTCAGATAAAAACTGGCTCTGTTTGTCGTTCAGATCGAACAAGTAAATACAATCAACTTCTAAGAATTGAAGAAAGCTTGAAAAATCCAAAGTTTGGTAAAAGCTTTTCCTTTATAAAGTAAAATACTATGAATTTTAAAAGCCTATCACTTACTAATGTCTTGTTTGGCTGCTTATCTGTCGGCTGCATATTGTTACTACTTTTTAGTGATAGGGGGTTTATTGCGCTATGGAATTTAAAAAAAGAAAAAATTGAAATTCAGGAAGATATCAATTCATTGCGTCAACAGATTGCTGCTCTTGAAAAGGAAGCTGAAAAATTAGAATTTGATGAAAAATATATTGAAAAAATTGCTAGGGAAAAGTTCAGGATGTCTAAACCTGGAGAAAAAGTTTTTAAGGTAGAGTAATTAAGAAGTTCTAAAGATTTCTTTTGCAACACCAAACGATTTTATATCTGGCAAATGATATCTCATTAGGTCAGATATAAAGTTAGCCATGGTTTTTTTATTATAGTCAAACTCTACATTCATACTTTTTTTATCTATAAAGTCAGAGAAATATATTTCCTTTAATTGTTCGGTCAAGTTAGGTTCTTTTGTTTTATACCGCCTTATAATAGGGTGCTGTTCTGCATCAATAATATTGTATCCTGTATTTTTTAAAAAATGTATCAGGAAAAAATAAAAAGCATTATTGTATCCACTATTTACTCTATTAAAATACTCTAAGGTATTTCTAATTAAATAATAAGTGCTTTGATCGGACGTAGTTTCATCAAAACCCTTATCAATCATTTCAATCATGGATAAACAAAGTACGGTTTTTCTAAGGTCTTTATTAATCCCGTCCCAACTATTAATGGTTTTAGAATCATATATTGGTTGTAATTGCCTCTTATTGTTATGAACATAGTTTACCTCAACCTCATTCATCTGTTGATATATAGCTTTAAGAGGAGATTTCTGCCTCATGGCCGCCTTAATAACATAAGAAGACTTGCCTCTTTTTAATGTAAATAACCTAACAATGATACTTGATTCTTTAAAAAGACTGGTTTTTAAAACAATGCCCGGTGTAGAAATCCTCATTTTGGAACTTCTATTTTACCCCAACCTTCATGAGTGAGGCTTCCAAAATATAAATGGTCATCATACTCCTTAACGCTTGTTATGGGAGCATAGGCATCGCTAGCATCATACTGAAGGTTATGTAAAACATTGCCGTTAGCATCAATTCCCAAAGCAAAGGCATAAGATTCTGGCTTGGGCTGTAAAAATTTTGGTAATCTCAAGGCTAGACTCCTAAGAAAAGGCTTATCTGCTGTTTGGTCAATAAAGTCATTTCTTACTGTAAAAAGTGCCACCCAATAAATTCCTTTTCCATTAGAAGAGATATTATCTGGAAAACCAGGTAGGTTGTCCATAATGATTTCTGATGTGCCGGCTTTTGGTCCTTTAAGCCAATATTTTTGTATTCTATACATAAACGTTTCATTAAATAAAACGAAAGCATCGTCGGGGCCTACAGCAACCCCATTTGCAAAATATAATTTATCGAGAAGTGTGGTCGTCAGTTTAGTTTTTGGGTCATAGACTAACAATCTTCCGTTTGGTGTATGTTCCATAGCTTCAATTTGGTCTTCCCCGTATCCAAATTTATCTGAAGCGTCAGAAAAGTAAATTTTCCCATCGGTTGCAATATCTAAATCATCTGCAAAACTGAGCGGAATGCCGTCTGAATCAGATTTTATTGAAAGGGTGCTAGCAATACCGTTTTGATTAATTGATATCAGTCCTTGAATCGCATCTGCAACGATTAGATTATTGCCAGCATCAAATACCATTCCAAGAGGACGGCCATTAGTATTGTAAAACTCCCCATCAGAGCGCATAATAAGCCCATCATGGTATCCAACATATAAATTATCGTCATGAATTGCGATGTCTTCTGGTCCAGAATGTCCATCGTTTTCCCAAAAGATTTCTATATTTTTTAAATAATCATTTTTTTCATATATGCCTGTCATTGATGGTGGATCAGGAGAATCCCAAGATACTGGATTTATTGGAACAGGCCACAACAAAAGATATGACATACAAATGAACAAGGAATAAAATAGTAGGTTTTTCATAGCAACTAATATGCTTTTGCAAAAACTACAAGATGCTTCGCTGGCTCTCCAGAGAAGATACATTTCAAATTCGGGTCATTAACATCTTCTAAAATACAACGGATAGTAGCCTTTGTTTGTTCTTTGATTTTGAGTTCTGAGGCATCAGATCCATCCCAATATGCTTTGATGAAACAATTTTCATTGGAGAGTTGTTTTTTGAATTTATTATAGTCACTTAATTCAAAAGTATTTTCCTCTAAGAAAGAATTTGCAGAATCGTACATGCCTTTTTGAATATCCTCTAAGGTTGATGTAAGTGTGTTTAGTGCTTTAATAGACATTTCTTCCTTTTCCCCGGTATCTCTTCTACAAACCGTTACACTTCCACTTTGGAATTCTTTTAAACCAATATCTATACGCAATGGCGCGCCTTTTAATTCCCAGTTGTTGAATTTAAATCCAGGGCTATTATTTGAGTCATCTATTGAACATCTAATACTACTTTCCTTTAACATGTTATGTGCTGTATCCACAAAATTATCGAATTTTTCCTTATCTTCATTTTTAGGATTAATAGGGATAATCACTGCTTGGTGAGGAGCAATTCTAGGTGGAATTTTCAATCCTTTATCATCGCCGTGCACCATGATTAGTGCGCCAATCATGCGTGTGCTAACACCCCAACTTGTTGCAAAGACGGGTTGCTCTTTATTTTCTTTGCTTTGAAATTTTACATCAAAGGCTGTACCAAAATTTGTGCCTAAGTAATGCGAGGTACCCGCTTGAAGTGCTTTTTTATCCTTCATCATTGTTTCAATAGAATAAGTTTCGTCTGCGCCAGCAAATCTTTCCATATTAGACTTTCTACCAATCATAGTTGGTATAGCTAGGTGCTCCTCAAATAAAGATTTGTACATTTCAACTATCATCAGTGTTTCTTTTATTGCTTCTTCTTTTGAGGCATGCGCTGTATGCCCTTCTTGCCATAAGAATTCTGATGTTCTTAAAAATAACCTAGTACGCATTTCCCAACGAACTACATTAGCCCATTGATTAATTTTAATAGGTAAGTCTCTATATGAAGTCACCCACTTTTTAAACATATGCCAAATTATAGTTTCAGAGGTTGGACGAACGATGATTTCCTCTTCTAGCTTTGAGCTAGGATCAACAGTAAGTACGCCATCTTCAGATACAAGTTTTGAGTGTGTTACAACTGCGCATTCTTTAGCAAACCCCTCAACATGCTTAGCTTCTTTTTCCAAAAAGCTTTTTGGGATAAAGAGTGGAAAGTAAGCATTTTCATGGCCGCTCTCTTCAATCATATTATTTAAAGTATTTTTCACGTTTTGCCACAATGAATACCCATATGGTTTAATAACCATTGTACCTTTTACTGGTCCATAATCCGCAAGGTCTGCTTCTAGGATAACGTCAGTGTACCATTTAGAGAAGTTTTCTGATTGTTTAGTTATTTTTGCCATTTACTTAATCTTTAATTTGTTATAAAGTAGAGTTAATTTATGCAAAATCCAATACAATGAAAAAAGCAATATTTTCCACTGAAATTTCTTTATTAAGAAGAACAATACAAAGGCTTTTAAGAAGAAAGGCTACCGCCAACTTAACAAAGATTTTACGCAAAACGCATCCTGCGGATGTTGCCCTTCTGATGAGGGGATTTAGCGGCTTCGAGCAAAAGACTATTTTCAGTTTATGCCCTACCTTTAATCACAAAGCTAACGTCCTGGAAGAGTTAGATGAATCATTAATTGAAAATATGCTTATGGATGAAAGCTCTATTAATATTTCTAAAATGTTTGTTTATTTAGATACGAACGATCAAGCAGCTATCATTAGCATGTTTCCCAACGAAAAACAAAAAGAAATTTTAAAGAAAATTGAAGTGGAAGATTTAGAAGACGTGGAAGAAATAATGTCTTATCCTGATGATAGTGCTGGTAGTATTATGACTAAAGAAACATTTACACTAAATCAGAATACGACTATTAAAGAGGCAATTAAAAAACTCCAATCTTTCCCTGAAAATGATAAGATTTTTTATCTTTATGTTTTAGATGATAAAGAAAAGCTTGTAGGGGTTATCTCCTTGAGAAATTTGGTCACCTCTAAAAATACTACAAAGCTTAAAGATATGATGATTAAAGATATTCATGCTGCAACATCAGAAACAGATCAAGAAGAGGTTGCTAAAACGGTGGCTCAGTATAATTACTTAGCTCTACCTGTTGTAAATAGACAAAATAGGTTTTTAGGTATTGTTACCATTGATGACGTCGTAGATATTATTAGAGAAGAAGCATCTGAAGACTTCTTGCAAATGGCAGGTGTTGGTAAAGACAGAGAAATTCTATTAAAATCTCCCATTGAGAACGCACAGTCACGCGCTCCTTGGATTTTCGCAAGCTTAATTGGAGGAATTTGTGCTGCTGCGATCATTGGATACTTTGATTATCTTATAAAAGAGATGATAGTGTTAGCTTCTTTTATACCGGTCATTATAGGAATTGGTGGGAATATTGGCACACAATCCTCTACTATCATTGTTCGTGGGTTAGCAACTGGAAGGGTTGATGTAGGTAATACCGTTCCTCTTATCATGAAAGAAATTCTTGTTGGAGTAATTTTAGGGGTAGGCTATGGTATTTTAGTTGGAGCTACTTCTGAATTTATAACTGGAATACAATTAGATAATCTTGGGATAGTCATAGGGCTAAGCATTGCTTGCTCAATGACAATAGCAACTGCAGTGGGAGCGAGTGTGCCGCTAATACTAAAGAAATTAAATTTCGATCCCGCAATTTCAACAGGTCCATTTGTAACTACCGCAATAGATATCTTGGGCGTAGCGTTATATTTTATTATTGCTTCACTGATACTACTATAACATTGAAATACTCAAAAACAATAAATGGTCTTATTTTATTTTTAGCTTTTAGTTCAGTTGCTATTTCTCAAGATAAAGATTATGATATTTATTTATACGATTCTATAAAGGGAATGAGGTTATCGATTGATAATGAATCTCTTTCTATTAAGGCACTAAATTTTGGGAAGTTTTTACTAGAAGAAGACTTAGAATATGAAGAGCAAACTTTGGACAGTGAAAACAATCTTTTTAATAAATTATTGCTAAAATCTAAAATTGATATTGTTGATGCAAAGTGGGAAGAGTCAATTGATCTTTTAGATGGTCAGAAAGTCAAAATTAGATTTTTATATGCTGAAAAGGATACATTAAGTATTAATGATAATGAAAAAATTGCCTTACTGTATCGGCTTGATATTAAAAGTGAAGAAAAAAAGGTATCAGATACTATAAATTCTCTTAATTTAGCTATTATTGAAAGCTCAATAATAAAAATATGGATAGATGAAGAAAGTAGCAGTTTGATTAAATTGAGTCTAATGTATAATGGAATTGTATATAGTATTAAATGAAAATGAATATTAAAAGTTATCTGGGCATTATTTTCCTTTTATCGGCGTGTGCTGCACCAACTGCATCTCTCGATATAGAACGTGAGCAACCTTTATCAAAAGAAAATTTTTTATTTTACGTTGATGAAACAATAAATCTACATCATTCTGAACTACTCACCACAATTCAATTACCCTCAAAAGATTATGTAGTGCCATCAATATTAAATTTGCTCCCAAATGCGAGCAGGGAATATCGATCTGGCACACATGAGGGTGTTGATTTTTCTGTGCCATTAAATGGCCCTGTTACAGCAGTTTATGATGGTATTGTTATAAGAAGTAACCCTTATCATAGTGACGTTGATATTGATACATATAACGCCCTTTTGGCTACCTCTGAAGGGTTAGGCAAGACTCCTGACGATATTTATCATTTTATATTACTTGGAAAGTCAGTTGTTATTGATCATGGATATTCAATTACTTCCAAATTTAGAACTATCAGCGTATATGCACACCTATCTAATATTCCAGAAGATATTGTACCTGGAACTAGAGTAGAGAAGGGTATGCTAATTGGTTTTTCTGGCAATACTGGCACATCAGATGGAGCATTAAGAAATGAAAAAGGGGCTCACTTACATTGGGAAATGCATTTTGATGACACCTCTGGTAGATATTTCTTAGGTCAAAATATTCCATCTCAATATCTACAAAGCAACATTGAATTATTATTTGATCAATAGTTTGCTTTCATAATATATCTTATAAATAAAAAGGGGCTCTATAAAGAGCCCCTTTCAATTTGAATCCTTAACTAAACAGTTTAGAAGTCAAAGGTAACTTGCATTGTGCTGTGATCATCGAAGTATTCGTTCGCTGTTCTCATAGCATATGAAACATGCATCGTATAGTCACCTACTGGCACTGTTACACCTGCACCCATTGAAGCTCCCCAATTGGTTCCGCTCCACTCTTCCCAATCTGCGTCAGAAACGTCATTAGGTTGTGAGTCATCTCCTACAGTCATTGTAGTAGCTGCACCCACCCAAGCACTACCTAACATATACTTAGCACCAAATGCTATAGTATTTGTTTGGTATGAGTGATTAGTGAAAGTTGTGCTCACATCTAAATTGTTAAGCAACGAGTAGGTTGCAGAAAGATCTAGGCTTGTTGGCAGAGCAAAGTTGTCTGCAACAATTCTAAATGTTTCAGATGATGAACCTGATTCTGCTCCCTCTGGTGTGAGGTTCTGATCAAGATTAATACCATCGTAATGCATTCTACTACCAACATTTTTCATTGCAACACCAATTGTTAGTGGTTGGTCAGGGAATTTGTATTGGACACCTACGTCAAATGCAAACCCTGTTGCAGATGTTTCTTCAATTGTCTCAGAAATCATCTTTGTTGAAACACCAACGTTAACACGGTCAGAGAATGCTCTCGCAAACCCTGCTGTTGCTGTGAAAAAACTAGGAGAGAATGTTTGACCATCTCCCTCAGGAGCAAATGCAGTAGTTTTTGGAATATCACCAAAGTCTAGTGACTTTAATGTCAAACCAAATGTTCCTGTTTCGCCCATTGCCATAATCATACCTGCATACATCACATTGATGTCTGCAATATAAGATGTGGTTGAAACTGTTCCTTGTAAACCAGAGTTGTGTCTTGCTAAACCAGCTACATTAGTAAATAATGCATCTACTCCAGCTACGGTACCAACGTTCGTTCCGCTAAGAGCTACTGTTTCAGTACCTACTGGGATAAGAAGCTGTGAGGCACCAGCGGTACCTTGTGATCTTACCGTACCAGCAGTTAGTGCTGAAACCAACACTGCGCATCCAAGGAAGATTTTAAATGTATTTTTCATTTTCATATTCTCCTTTTCCTTAATAAACGTCAAGACGTTGTTCTGGTTGAATTACAGCTAACTTCAGGATTTTATCTCCGTGGTTAGTCTCTACGTGTGCCACATACATTCCACTAGCAACTGGTAATTCGAAGTTATTCTTCATGTCCCATGTTGCATGTTGTGATGCTGTATCATTGTGGTGAATTGTTCTTACTAAGGTACCATCAAGTGCAAAGATACGAATTGTCGCAGGACCTTCTTCAGGTAAGTGACTAAACATCACTCTACGATCAAGCGCATCACGCTCTTCTGGGTTATATCCATAATATGGGTTTGGCCATACTGAGATAGTATCTGGATCGTATGCTTTATCCGCCATACCTAATCCTTCAGTAGTAAACGTAAACGTATCTGCTGATGAATTTGGTTTACTCATATTGAATACTACAGAACTTGCACCAACCCAAGTACTACCCCATTGGGCTAGTCCGTCTGCAGTTGGTAAAACTCCTGAACCTAAGTAATCAGTAAACATTGTTGCTGTCATGTATGGATATCCAATTCCTGCGCCACTTGTAGTAACGTTATCGCATGAACCGCCTGATGCCCAACCACAACCACCTGACGTTGTCAGATCGTCTTCAGCAATGTATTGTGCTACTTTAGTTGGATCATATGGAGTAGCAACCATTCCTACAAAACAGTAGATTGGTTCCCAGCCATCAGCGCCATAAACTGGCCCTACCCAATAACTAGCATCTATTTCAAAGTCTAAACTAAAGTTACGATCCCAGTGACCAGCATACATTTGCTCTTTTGCTCCAGTAGCAAAATTATGTCTGAATGCTGAGAATGGAAGCATACCAGTTGTCCACTCGTATATGTAATCCCAACCTAGTGACTCTGTACTAAAGTCAAGCTCTACGTCATCTGATTCCCAATAATTAAATCGGTCAAAGTCACGATTATATGGTGGGGAGTACGCTACACCTGCTCTATTTTCTAAAATGTATCCTGTACGACCTAAACTAGCGAAAGGAACATAAGAAACCGCAGGGTCTCTAAGTTCGTTTACATCTTTCCAAGGCGCTGTCCACTCTTCTACTGATAGTAGATCTTCTTGAGGACCGTTTACTAGCAATTGAATACCTTCAACTACTGGTGTTCCGCCTGGACCAACTTCAACGCCTGTTGCAGTATTCACACCACCAACAACAGCGTTGTTAGCAATAAGAACTTCACCAGTCATATCGTTTGTAAGCGTCCAGTTCACAGCTACAGTGCCGTCTGGCATTGCATCATCCATTGTTACTGTGTAACTATCGCCTGTCATTTGAGAAGCATCTACTACAACTACATCAACAGAACCTTGAGAAGGTCCAGTGTGCACGGTTGCAATTAAATCACCAGCTGAGGCAGTATTTTCGCCTGGAGTCATGGTGTTAGGTACTTCTGGTCTTACAGTTAAATATCTCGGACTACTTTCCAATGTTTTTGGAATACCGTCCGCGTTGTAACCATATGCGGTTACAGAATAATAATAAGAACGATTTGTAATCAGTTTTGAATTACCGTTCAATCCATCTGTTGTGATAGCTTCAAAATGTGCTAACCCACTGTCTGAACCAAACTGTGTTCTAATATTAATGTTCTCACCTAATTCAGCGTTAAATACAGTGTCATAAATTTCAGTAGTTCCATTTATAACATCATACGTAGCTAGTCTTTTCTTTGCTCCAGCTCCGGATGCTGTTTCATGCTGATATACATTGTATCCTTCGAATACAAAGTTTGTAGGATTACCATTAGCATCTAAGTCAACTTCACTGACTACATTATAGCTTTCAGGAGCGTCGTCCCAAACTAATGTAATTTGATCTGCTAAAGAACTCGCTGTCACGTTTGGTGATGGCGGTGAATCTGGCAGAGCAAAATCAATGTCATAAGCTGTTTGAGCTAAGGCATCTATCTCTTTTAGGTAAGATACAGATGATAACGCGTCACCACCAGCAGCATGGAAAATACCAAATACTACTTCTTGTGAATCGCCTGCTGCCATAGTAAATGGACCAACACTCATTAAGAAACGTCTATCAGCTGAAGCTGCATAGTTTCCATCAACAGGGTTAGCAGTACTATGTGCTGCAGAAGCATCTCCATAGAAACAGAAACGTTGATCATATAGATCACCAGCTATTTCATTTGGATACGCACTTCCATCTTTTCTTAAACCTTGTAAATAAAAGTAACCCTCTGTTTCATCAGCAGGGTCAGTATATGTCGCATCTCCATTAATATAAAATGCAAATGATGACATCTGAAGGTTCTTTTTACCTGGATGACGAGTACCAAACATTTTAGCACCTACTGAACAGTCTTCTGTTGCGTCACAATCTACCATTGGACCTTGGAAGAAGTCATATCCAGCTGCTGGAGTTCCAACACTTAGGTTATCATAGACACTGTCAGCGCCGTCATTCCAAACATAACCCAGACCTAAGTCAACGTCACAACCTACAAAGTCGTCACCAGCATATCCTAAGTCAGGATCTGACCATAGTCCCATGTATGTATCGACTAAGTCATCTGAACCTTTATTAATGATTAATTGTTTTAAGAACACCATGTCACCAAATACGTCAGGTCTATCAAAACCAAACATAGTTGTTTGAATCTCAACGTTTAGTGGCGATGTTCCGAAATTCAATTTATAAGCTGGGTCACCATCATTACTAACAAACCAAAGTACTTGGTCTCCTAGGAATTCTGGATGATCAGTTCCGCCTGGTAGTGGAGTATAAACTCCGTCACCATCTACGTCAACCCAAGGTGCACCAAAATCAACTGGCCATTCTTGGAAGTCAGCGAAGTCAAGGGGAGAAGCTAACATAGATTTCTCTACTTTATAGATTCTGTGCACCGCAGCTAGCGGGTCACCACCCCATGGACCTGGACCCATGTCTTGTGTATAATCTCCAACGATAGTTCGAATAGATCCATTCACTGTAGCTCCCATCCATAATGCGGATTGGAAGATAGAGTGTGCACCCGTGCCTTTAGGCCACTCTAGAGCTGAATCACCAGAAACATGGTAATCCAGAAAGAGACCGTTGTTAGCAACGTCTGCATAGATTTTATTCCCATCGAACGTACCGACAGAATCCACATAATTAGATGAGCTACTAAAGTTAGAGACATTTTTGTCTCTCGCCTCAAGGCCAGTTGTAACTGACAGTAACATCACCAATGTGAAAACGGTAATATTCTTTAAGATTTTCATATTTACCTCTTTACCTTCTTATTTAATTAAAAACTAATGTTCATACCAACTCTAACTGTACGAGGAGCGCTCCATCTATTAGGAAATGCTAAATTATCCTGGTAGAGTGCCGCTGCGTCAACGTCAGGGTTAGTTGCTAATCTATTGGCAAGCCATTGTTGCCCACTTTCAGTTGCAACCCAGCCATCTTCAGCTACGTTACCGGTTCCATGATAAACATCATTAACCTGTTCTGCGTCTAAAGCGTTAAACACTGCAACATATGCATTTGCTGTTACGCCGCCTAATTTAATGGCTCTGTCTACACGTAGATCAAGGTTAGTATAAGCAGGCATTGTACCTGAGTTTACCGGACCCTCTGGGAATTCCCATCTGTTCTCAAAAACTGTACTATAGATTTGAGATGGCGTAAAACGAGTACCACTACCAAAACTCATCACAGCATTAAATCCTGTGTTCGCTAACGCACCTGTTGCGTTCGGTGAACGCCAGTCAAGAATTACGTTTGCGGTGTGAGTTTGGTCATAGTCTAATAGATTCATCGCTTTTGGATATCCATCATCTGTACCAATCCAAGTAACATAGAAGTTCTGTGATCCATAAGATCCAGTACCTCTAGCTTCTGAGTATGTATAATTCGCTTGCGCATACAAACCTCTAGTTCTACGCATTTCAAAGTTTGTTGTCAAACCTTGTGAGACCATAACGTCTCCATTTAAATACTGTGCCCAGTTTTGTTGAGTATCTGCACCACCAGTATTTGTAAATGCGTCTGTACGATTTGCTAGCGTCAAGTAATCTTTACTTTCTTTATAAAACCCTTCAATCTTTAATGAAGCGAAAGCACCGATACGTTGCTCAATACCAATTTCATACTGAGTTGAACGCTCTGGCTTTAACGCAGGGTTTTCAGATGCAGTAGCATTACCAGCTAAGATATCTGCTGATAGCTGTGAATCTGATAAGTATAGATATGACATTGGAACTGATTGCCAGTGTGTTCCGTAATTCGCACGGAATACTGTACGATCGGATACTGGGAATGAGATACCAATTCTAGGATGTGTAGCAGTTTCTTTCTTTGTTTTCTTCCAAACAAAGTTACCGTTACCATCACCATTTCTATCTACACGCTGTCTATTAAAGTATAGGTGGTTGAACCCGTCTGAGTCTCCATATCCGTCACCATCTGAGTCTGGTGCCATAGCGCCAGTGTCAATTGATTCCATTGAAAGACCTACTTGAACAACAACATCTTTAAATTCAAGCTTATCTTGAACATAGAAACGTGTTTGTGTTGGTTCTGCTGGAGATAACATATGATCGTCCTGATTATATGTTCCATTCCATTCATCACCATAAATATTGTAACCAAGATTTGTTACATATAGAGCTCTGTAGTTAATGAATTTCCAGTCTGCTGGATCACTTCCTGCAGCGATGATTTCTTCATTAGTAGCTACACCGTCATAATTAGCATCTACTTGGCTAATTGCTCTAGCAACACCTGATGCAGATAAACCGTAACGACTAATTTCGTGACTGTCTACCGAACCACCAATTTTAAACTCATTGTAACCAATTTGGTTAGTGTAGTCAAAACTTACGGTGTTTGTTGTAGTTTTTCTTGTATCGTAACTTGTGTACTGTGATCCAAAACCTGCTGCACCGATGAACTCATCTGGTGATAGTGGGTTAAATCCAGTTCCGTCACGTTTGTAATAATTTGCTGAACCAAATGCTTTGGTTCTTCTACCATATGCTTCAATATCATGTAAGTAATTTTCATTACCACCTGTTGTTTCATAAGATTGATTTGAAATCGAAACTTTAGCATAAGATAGTGGACTAATAGTATATCTGAAGTTCATGTATCCCATAGCAAAATCTGATTCATTAATATATGAACCATCTGTTCCACCTAGAACTCTACTCCAGCTATAGCTGTGTCCTTCAAAATCATAAGCTTGCGTACCAAGCTTGACACGTAATGGACCAAAGTCCATTGTCATGTTACCATTAACTGTAACACGGTTGTTGTCATCTTGAGGTTGTTGTCCGTACATACGCTCATAGTTACTATATACAACATATGTAGTGTCATAAGCTGCAACACCAGAAGCCAACAACGCTGGATCTGTTTGATTGTCTCTTATAACAGTTTCAATATGTGCAATTTTGTTACCACTTGCATCTGTACCATATACAAAGCCATCTGTACCGTCGCTGTAAAAGTCAGCAGGAACTTCAGACATTGCCATAGCGTCAAACTTAGGGAAGTAACTATAAGAAACGTCACCGCCTTTTTCTTTCGCCTCAACAGACAAATATACTTTTACATTATCACTGATTGGACCACCAAAGTCAAAGTTGACATTTTGGTAACCATCTGTGTATAGTTTATCAGGAGAAGTACTAGCATCTGCCCCTAAAGACATTTCTGCTCCTACTTTTGATCTCCATTGTGTACCACCAGTTTTGGTAGTAATATTTACAATCCCTCCATTAGCACCGCCATATTCTGCAGAGAAACCTCCAGTTTGAACTGAAATTTCTTGTAGTGCTGATTGAGAGTTACCGTTTAATAGATTTCCACCCCCGTAAACATCTTTTACAGGAACGCCGTCAACATAGTATCTACTATCTCCACTTCTACTTCCACGGAAATATCCATTAACAACACCTGTTTGAAGGTTAACAATATTTTCAACCCCTCTCACAGCAAATGCATCAATCAACTCTTTATCAACAACACGAGTTGTATTAGTAGCATTCGGATTAATTAATGGTCTTTCTCTTGTTACTGTTACTTCCTGACCTGCAACTGAGGCAACATCTAGTGCAAAATCAACTGTTGTTGTAAAACCAACAGAAGTACTTACACCAGCTTCTATAACTGTAGTATAACCGATATACTCGGCTCTTAAGTTATAGTCACCAACAGGAACGTCAAGAATATAGTATCTACCTAATTGATCGGTAGCTGCACCTAAGTTTGATCCTTCTACAACTACATTTGCTCCTACCAATGGATTACCATCAGCGTCAGAAACAACCCCTGCTAGTTTAGCAGTAGTTGACTGTGCAAACATAAGAGTAGGAAGAACAAGAAGCGCAATTAACATACGTAGTTTTCTCATTATTCTACCTCCAAATGAGTTTTTATATACAAATTTTAATTTGTTATTTTGTTTCATTCATTTACCCTATATATATATTAATGTATATATAATCTTTAATTTCATTCATACTTTTCACAGTATATATATACCACGTTTGGGGGATACGTATCCCTTCAAATGTGAAATCCATTTAAATTGAGGATTGTTTTAGTTGATGTCAATACTTTTTTAGTATTGACTTTCACGAGCGACAAATTGGGTTAGAAAAGTTAAATCTTTCTTTTTTTAAGCTTAAATATTGTGAATTTCCGCGCTGTTTTTTGTTAAATGTTCCCAACTTTTTTATAAAACTACTGGACGTCATAGCTCACTTTTATACTATTTTTGTATTGATCAAGAACTGTTGGATCAAACTCTTCGCCTTTAAATGTATAATTAAAAAACTCTAAAATTGATCTGTTCATAATATTTTTAATTTTATTTTTTGAGATGTCTCCGAATTCAGATATCGGAATTGTAAATGGTCTTCCTACAATATATGTCTGTTTATAATCTGTAAAGTCAACGTGAAGGCTTTTTTCAATATAAACAACAAAAGAACTGGTATTGTTTTCTAAAATGGCGTTATGAATGTCAAAATTAATCTTTCCTGACTCAGAGTTATTAATATCACCATCTATGTCCAAGCTCAAATACTCCTCTTGTCCTAAGTGAAGAAATGGTTTATTGGTTTTGGTGGAAAAGGTTTTTTTGTCTAGGGGGAAAAACCATCCATCTAATCCTACTGCTGATTTAATGCGCTTGTCATTAATTAACCCGTGATAACTTGTTCCTGCTCCCATGGAGTGTCCCATCATTCCCACGCGCTCAAAATCAATCATGTCGTAGTAGGGATTTGACATAGATCCTGGTAGAGTACTTTTTGATATCTCGTCTAATAAAAACGCAATATCTGAATATCGATATCTTATCAGTTGATTTGCATAGTACTTCTTGCTATAAATTGTTTGTTCGCTCCAGGTGATATTGGACTGATATATAGCTGGGGTACCCTCTTCATCAAAAGTAATAGAAGCATTATAGGTGTGGTTGGGGGCAATCACAATATACCCATTACTTACTAACGCCTCAACCTGTGATAGGTTTTGAGTTGCTACGCCTCCATCGCCATGTGAAAATAATATCAATGGAAATTTTTCTCCTTTAACTGGAGGTGCTCCCTGCACTGCATTTGACATTAATCGTGTACCATGTGCTATAAAGTTCGCTGGTACATTGAGGGTGCTCGCCATAGCATCTAAAGTTTTCTCAGGAAACACCATATGAGTTGTTTTTTGATAGCCTTCCTTCATTTGTGCGGGATACCAAATTTGTACCTGTAGCTTTCTAAGGTCCGTTGGGTCTGTTGTATATTGTTCGCTCCTTTTTTCATCTGTCCAAAAAAAGACTTGGGTGCCAATGCCATAGGGCCCCTTTGGCTTATCAATTGACTCCAGTGGAACAGCTAACTGGCCAATAGTGGCACAGCCATTGAGAAGTAAAACCCCTAAAAAAATAAGGCTTTTAAAAGTATTATTTTGGTATCTAGAATCCACGACATAAATTACACCTTATCAACAGAATCAAAAAGTGCAAAATAATAAAAAAAATATTTCAGTTATAATTGGCGCCCAATGGGGCGACGAAGGCAAGGGAAAGGTTACAGATTTTTTCTCAGCAAAATCTGATTATATTGTACGCTTCCAGGGTGGCAATAATGCTGGTCATACTATTATTCTCGACGACAGAACCCTTAAATTACACTTAATTCCGTCTGGGGTGTTGCACCCGAATTGCAAGCTTGTTATTGGCAATGGCGTTGTCATTGATCCCGCTGTGTTGATTAAAGAAATTGAGTTATTAAAAAAAGAAAGGCTTGGTGTTAATCTTTTGGTTAGCGACCGCGCTCATTTAATTATGCCTTATCATGTTGACATTGATCATCATCTCACTGCCCTACAAAACGATTTAGCTGCAGGAAGTACAAGGTCTGGAATTGCTCCTGTCTACGCAGATAAAATGTATCGCCATGGTCTGCGAATTGTAGATCTTTTCAATAAAGATGTTTTTGCCAAAAGACTGAAAAAAGCGTTTATTTTTAATAAAAAGCTTGTTGAAAATGTGTTTGAAGAATCATTTAATTATTCTTTTGAGGGCATTCTTCATCAATACCTAGATTATGCTGAAGCTATCAGGCCGTATGTGGGCAATGTTACAAAACAGCTTTCAAACGCAGATCGTAATGGAAAGACAATATTGTTTGAGGGCGCTCAAGGCGCTTGTTTAGATATAGATCATGGCCTGTATCCATATACTACAAGTAGCAACACTGTTGCAGGTCAAGTAGAGGCCGGCTCTGGAGTTGGTTTAAATAGAGAAAAGCGTATTGTTGGAATTGCTAAAGCATATCTTACCTATGTGGGCCGTGGACCCTTGCCAACCGAAATTAGTCCCCCGCTTGAAGACAAAATTCGCGAAGTAGGACAAGAATATGGCACAACCACCGGTAGAGCTCGTAGAATTGGTTGGATTGATCTGGTTCAACTAAAATATGCTAATCAATTAAATGGGTTTACTGAACTAGTCTTAACAAAGGTGGATGTATTAACTGGGTTGCCTGAAATCAAAATGTGTGTAGGCTATGAAATCGATGGCAAGCAAATTGATTATGTTCCTGCTGATTTAGACAGTTTTAGTAAAATTAAACCTATATATGAAACTCTTGACGGTTGGAGTTCTTTACCTGAACATATTAAAAATATTGATGAGTGTCCGTCCGAAATGAAAGTATTCATTAAGAAGATTGAAGATTTTACTAAAAATAAAATCTCATTAATCTCCTATGGTCCAGATCGAAACCAAACTTTTGCTTTATGAAAAAATATGAAAGTTGGGACACGTTTGACTTTTCCAATCTTTCAGATCAAGAAATTATAAATATTTTATCTGAACAAAATATTCCCCTAAGCATAAAAGAAACCAAAACGGTTCAAAACGAATTTTTAAAAAGGCCTCCCACGCTTGCGGAGCTTGTTCTTTTTTCTATTCAAGGGTCCGAACATAGTTCTTATAAAAGCAGCAAAGAACATATCAAACACTTTGTTACTGATGGTCCAGATGTCATTTTAGGGGCCAAGGATGACGCTGGTATTGTTTCAATTGCAACCGATAAAAATAATAACCGTTATGGTTTAGTCATTAGCCACGAATCTCATAATCATCCCAGTCAAATTGTTCCCTATGAAGGTGCAGCAACCGGTATTGGTGGTAATGTTAGAGACGTTTGCTGTATGGGCGCAGAGGTGGTTGCTGTTGGAGACGGCCTTAGATTTGGAGATTTAAAAAATAATAAAACTAAATGGATTCACGAAGGTGTAGTAAGCGGGATTGCTGGATATGGAAACCCGCTAGGCATTCCGAATATTGCGGGAGATTTGTATTATGACAAAGATTACAATGAAAACTGTCTAGTTACTGTTGTTGCTGCTGGAATTGTTCGAGAAAAGGATGTTATTAGGTCAAAAGCTCCTAAAAACGCAGAAGGTTACGATTTAATTTTGGTGGGAAAACCAACAGACAATAGTGGCTTTGGTGGTGCAAGCTTTGCATCACTAGAACTTGAAGAAGAAAAAGAACAGCAGAATAAGGGTGCGGTGCAAGAGCCAAACGCCTTTTTAGAAAGACATATTCTTAAGGCCAGCTATGATCTTTTTAAGTATTTACAAAAAAATAATATGGTAGACAAAGTTGGGTTTAAAGATTTAGGTGCAGGGGGAGTTGCTTGCGCAAGCATAGAGCTAGCAGATGCGGCTGGTATGGGGGCAGAGGTTTGGGCTGATAAAATTCATACGAGCATGGATAACCTGCAAAGCCATGTAATTCTTTGTTCTGAAACCCAAGAAAGATTTATGTGGGTATGTCATCCCGATACCACATCCACCATATTAAACCACTACAATAAAAAATTTGACTTCCCTAACGTTTCATCCTTAGCTCAGGCAAAGGTTGTTGGAAAAATTATTAAAAAACCCCACTATACTGTATATGCTGAAGGTAAAAAAATTGTTGATGGTCCTATTGAAAAAATTAATGAGGGCTTTGTGTACCAAAGGCCATTAAAAGAGGTAAAAATTTCTAAACACTCTAATTCTTTTCCAAATATTACAAACTATAATCAATTGATATTGGAGTTGTTGGGGGATGAAAATATTGCTTCACGTTCTGTGATATATGAGTGTTATGATAAACAGGTTCAAGGTCGGGTCGTATTAGAGAGGGGTGTTTCTGAGGCTGGGGTTGTTTCGCCCTTTAATAATAAATCTTTTCCAGAAGAAATTAGAAAAAATGGGTTTGCTGTTGCAATTGCACACAATCCAAAAATTGGTAAAATTGACCCCTATCTCACCGCACAACACGCTCTTTTAGAGTCAACTGCGAAGATTGTTGCAAGTGGTGCAATTCCTGTTGCGCTAACAGACTGTTTGTGTTTTGGTAATCCTGAAAAGCCAGAACAAATGTGGCAATTTGCTGAGAGTTGCAAGGCGATTAGAGACTGTTGTGATGATCTACACTTTGAAAACAACACCAACCTTCCTATCGTTGCGGGTAATGTAAGCTTTTACAATCAAAGTGGTGATAATGCTATACCATCAAGTCCAATGATTGGTTGTTTTGGAAAAAATATAGATGTTGACAAGTCTATTCAAAATAGCTTTCAATCTGAAAATTCTGCTTTATTTTTGTTGGGAGGAAACAATCATTCCATCGGAGGCAGTGTAGCTACAAGCCTATTAAAAACCAACAACAATGAAGTGTGTCACTTTTCTAATAAAGAATATAGTCAAATGCTAAACGGCCTCATCCACTTGAACTCACAAGAATTAATACTTTCATCAAGGGTGGTCACTCGAGGAGGTTTAGCGGTGAATCTCTGCAAGATGTCATTTCGAAACAATGTTGGCGTTAATGTTCATTTAGAAAATAAAGAATTTGCAGAAAGACTATTTAATGAAAACCTTTCTATACTATTGGAGGTTAAAAGCGATGACGCAAGCGCCGTTCAAAAAATACTAGAAAAAAAGGACATACCTTTTGATATTATAGGGTCAACATGTAGTGAAAAAACCATCACCATTAATGACAAGGTTAACTTATCTATTAATGAAGCTAATAATATTTGGGGGAATTCTTTGAGAGGAAAACTGCTATCATGAAAAAGAAGATTTCATATAAAGACGCTGGCGTAGATATTGAAAAAGCAGATCACGCCATAGCGTCGTCAAAAGACGTCATCCAGTCTACCTTTAATAAAAACGTACTCTCTTCGATTGGTGGTTTTGGTGCAATGTATAGCATTAAAGACATTGTGAATCAGTACGATGATCCTGTTCTGGTTCAAAGTATTGACGGTGTTGGCACAAAAATGGCTGTTGCGCAAAAATGTAGTAACTTTGATTTTATTGGTTATGATTTGGTTAACGCTTGTTGCAATGATGTAGCTGCAACTGGGGCAAAACCACTAACTTTTCTTGACTATATTGCCAGCAGTTCTCTTGAGCCTATGATAGTTTCAGAAATTATTAAAAGTGTTGCTGTTGAGTGTAAAAACTTGGGCGTTTCTTTGGTTGGTGGTGAAACAGCTGAAATGCCCGGCACCTATCACCCAAATGAATATGACTTGGTTGGGATTGCAACGGGAATTATAGAAAGAAAAAATATTGTGGATGGGTCTTCTGTTAAAGAGGGTGATTTGATTATGGGAATACCTTCAAACGGACTACACACAAATGGTTATTCTTTAGCAAGAAAGCTCATATTTGATGTATTAAATTTGGGGGTTGGTGATGTCCTTTCTGATAAAAAAACAACTGTTGGTAGCGCACTTCTTGCACCACACAAAAACTACAGTCAAATGATTAATATTCTTATTGAAAAGGGGTTTCAGCTTAAGAGTTTAGCTCATATAACTGGGGGAGGCTTAGTTGATAATGTGCCCAGGGTTTTCCCTGATGGTCTTGCTGCTCAAATTAATATAAACTCTTGGCCTAAGATTCCTATTTTTCAATTTTTAATAGACAATCTTGAGCTGGAGATAGGTGAGCTGTATCGTACCTTTAACATGGGTATTGGTCTTACCATTATAGTAAGTCCTTCTCAAAAAAATTACCTTCTAAAAATGCTTGGCAAGGGTAATTGTTATGAGATAGGTGTTATGGTTGCAAGCCCATCTAAACAAGTTTATTTAAATGATAGATAAATCTAAAATAGCTATTATTCAGTTTCCCGGCTCTAACACTGAGCTTGAAACTATTGCCGCAATCGAACGCAACGGCATGACTCCAATATCTCACCTTTGGAATGAGCCCTCATCTAACCTTGAACAATATAGTGGGTTTATTCTTGTTGGAGGTTTTTCTTATGAAGATCGTTCAAGGTCTGGAATTATTGCATCTCTAGACCCCATAATGAACACATTAAAAAAACAAGCTCTGAAAGGTAAGCCGGTCTTGGGTATATGTAATGGCGCACAAATTTTGGTAGAGTCTGGAATGGTCCCAGGAAATGGCAATTTTGACACCATGGTTAGTTTGACTGAAAACAAGCGCGTTAAAGGCGGACAGGTTGTGGGTACGGGGTACTATAATACCTGGTGTTATTTAAAGAGCAATGAAAAAAGTGTTTCTGCTTTTATTGATAGGTCTGATATGGGTCTTTTGCACATACCCATAGCGCATGCAGAGGGGCGCTTTATGATGGACAGTAAGCTACATCAAGCTGTAGAAAAATCCAATTTAGCTGTATACCGCTATTGCGATAAAGGTGGAAGCATTATCAATGATTTTCCAATTAACCCAAATGGATCCATTGATAATATTGCTGCTCTTGGTAACGTTGCTGGGAACGTTATGGCAATAATGCCACACCCCGAACGTACACATGGGGGTGATTCTATTTTTCGAGCATTAAATAATTTTTTAAGCACAGATGAGGTTTTTAGTTATAAGGCTTTAAGTTATGATTGTAAAAAAATCAAGGTCGCTCCTTTTAAAAAATCAAAAGAAACTACTGAGCTTTTAATATCAATGATTATTGCAGACAATGAAGCGATTTCTGTACAAAAGTGTATAGAAAGGCTTGGCAAAACTAGCGTTCCTATTAAAAAATATTTACACCTTGAAATAGAACATGAGGGTCCGCTCAATATGGAGAGCGTTTACGAAACAGATGTTTTATTTAACCCGAGCAAAGAGTTTATAGTCACTAATGTAAAGAGAAATTCTGGTTCTCGTTTTTTAGTTAGAGAAAAAGAAAACATTGGTGGCAGAAAAATGAAAGAGACCCTGCAAAAGCGATTTGGTTTTAGTGGTATAACAAATATTTTAAAAGGAACTGTTTGGGAAATTAACTCTAAAGAAAAACAAATAAAAAAAGACATTGATTTAATCTTAAATAGTCATATTTTGTGTAATCCAATTTCGCAAGAATGTCATGAATATTGACAAAAAATATTATCAGGTAATTAGCGAGAACCTGAATAACACAATTCAGGATACCAACATTAACGTAAAAAATAAACAAGTGGGCAAGGTGCGTGATGCCTATTTTCTAGAGGACAAAGTTCTAATGGTTTCTACTGATCGACAAAGTGCCTTTGATAGGGTTCTTGCTCGAATACCTTATAAGGGTGTAGTTTTAAATTTGGTAAGCGCCTGGTGGTTCAACAAAACAAAAAATATGTTTCCAAACCACCTCATTGGAACTCCCGATCCTAATATTTCCCTTGTTGAGAAGTGTAAAGTATTCCAGGTGGAGTTTGTTGTAAGGGGGTATATTACGGGGTCTACAGAGACGTCTCTTTGGACCGTATATAAGAATGGTGCTAAAGAATATTGTGGAAATAAAATTCCTTCAGGTTTGAAAAAAAATCAAAAGCTTACCCAACCAATGCTAACACCAACTACAAAAGATAAAATTCACGACAGGCCTGTTTCAAAAAGTGAAATTCTTGAGCTGGGCTTAATGACAGAACAAGACTATGATAGGGCGGCACAGATGAGTTTAGATTTATTTAGCTACGGCCAAAAGGTAGCTGCAAAAAATGGATTAATATTGGTCGACACAAAATATGAGCTTGGTAAAGACTCTTCTGGCAATATTAAGTTTGTTGATGAAATACACACCCCCGACTCTAGTAGATATTGGATAGAAAAAACATATGCGTCGCGCTTTAACAACAACGAAGAGCCACAAAATATTGATAAAGAGTTTCTAAGGCTTTGGTTTGCAAAACACTGCGACCCCTATAATGATACTATTTTACCTGAAGCTCCAGACGAACTAATTGTTGAGCTCTCTGCTCGCTATATTTTACTATATGAGCTTATTACGGGTGAAAAATTTGAATTTCCTGATCTAACAAGTATAGACCAAAGAATTAAAAACAATGTTAAGGAGTTAATATGAAAGCAGTACTTATCATGGGATCAACATCCGATCAACACCATGCAGACAAAATTACATCTACACTAGACACTTTGGAGGTGGGGCACGAAACTCATGCAGCTTCTGCACATAAAAATCCAGAAAAGGTTTTAGAGATTATAAGATCTTATGGCCCTGAAGAAGCTGTTGTTTTTGTAACAATTGCGGGTAGATCTAATGCCCTATCCGGTTTTGTAGCAGCAAACACAAGCAAGCCAACAATTGGCTGTCCGCCTTTCTCCGATAAGGTTGATATGAGCATTAATATTCACTCTACTCTTCAAATGCCAAGCATGACCCCCGTACTTACGGTTCTTGATCCAGGGAATTGTGCCTTAGCTGTACATAGAATATTGAGTCTAGGAAAAGTATGAGCGCAATATCTCCCCTGGACGGTAGATATAAAAAAAATGTTTCTGAATTAAATAGTTTTTTTTCAGAGCAGGCTCTAATGAAGTTTCGTCTTGAGGTCGAGATTAGATATCTAATTGCACTGTCTGCTCACCGCGCGCTTAAAAAGGATTTATCCTTAAAGAAAAAGGATCAAAAAATTCTTTGTTCTTTTTATGAAAACTTTGATCAGAAAGAATACAACGCGGTTAAAAGAATTGAGGCAAAAACCAAACACGACGTTAACGCCGTTGTGGGTTATTTATCACAAAAATTAGAAAAAAATGGTTATTCAAACCTGGTGCCTTTTATTCACTTTGGGCTAACATCAGAAGATGTTAATAACACCTCTTATTCTTTGATGTTTAAACGAGGCATTGATGGGCCTTTGTTGGAAAGCCTAAACCAACTATCCTCTCTTTTAGTGTTGTTGGTACGCAAAACAAAAGACATGCCTATGTTGTCATTGACGCATGGACAGCCTGCTACAACAACCACCCTTGGAAAAGAAATAGCCGTATTTCATAATAGACTTGAAAGACAAATTACATACATAAAAAAACATACTTTGCTTGCAAAATTTTCTGGAGCAACGGGAACTTTTGCGGCACATAAAATAGCTTTTCCCAAAGAGTCTTGGACTGGGTTTTCAGATAAGTTTATTAGAGAAATGGGTTTGAAAAATAATCCCATTACTACCCAAATTGAACCTAATGATTCCATTGCTGAGCTTTTGCATGCTTTTGTACGTATTAACAATATTTTGACTGATATGTGTGTTGATATTTGGCTATACATAAGTAGAAATATTTTTACTCAAACCAACAAGGCGGGTGAAGTTGGTTCAAGCACCATGCCACATAAAATTAATCCGATCTCTTTTGAAAATGCGGAGGGGAACCTTGAGCTTTCCAATGCTAGTTTTGTTTTTTTGGCTTCCAGGATTTCAAGGTCTAGGCTTCAAAGAGATTTGAGTGGGAGTACGCTTTTTAGAAATATTGGTGTTGCTTTTGGCCACTCATTGTTGGCTTACAAAAATATTATTACCGGTCTGAATAGAATCCAACCAAATGAAGACCAGCTTTCTTCTGAGCTTGATGGTCAGTGGAGTATATTAGCAGAAGCAATTCAAACTGTTTTAAGAAAATCTGGTGATAAGGGTGCTTATAATAAAATAAAAAAGTTGACTCGGGGGGTTGCGTTAAACCAAGAGTCATATTTAGCGTTAGTAGAATCGTTAGACGTTGCAGATAAAGACAAAAAATCTCTATTAAATTTAACCCCATCAACCTATGTTGGTGAAATTAAAAAGATTTTAAAGAAGTATTAATTATGTGTGGAATTGTTGGAATATATCATAAAGACAACGATGTTGCTGGGGACATATATGATGCTCTGATACAGGTTCAACACCGTGGCCAGGATGCAGCTGGCATCTCCACTTGGGATGGTACTAAAATGTCCTTGCACAAAGACTTGGGTGTTGTTACGGAAGTTTTTAAAACAAATGAATCTTTGAGCCTAGAGGGTAATGTAGGTGTCGGCCATGTGCGCTACCCCACCGCCGGTTGTTCAGATGCAAGCGAAGCGCAACCTTTTTATTCTGCTAATCCCGTTAATATATCTCTTGCTCACAACGGAACGCTTACTAATAGCGATAAAATTAAGGATGCTCTTCTAAAAACGCATTTTTGTCAGTTTAATACCCAATCAGACTCTGAGGTTTTATTAAACCTCTTTTCATATGAGCTATATAAAACAAACTTTAGAACATTAAAACATTCCCACATTTTTTCAGCATTAAAGAATGTATATAAACAGTGTGAGGGTGGGTATGCGGTTGCAATGCTCGTTGCCGGAGTTGGAATCGTGGCATTCAGAGATCCAAACGGTATTCGTCCCTTAGTTATTGGTAAAAGTGGTGAATCTTATATGGTTGCATCTGAGAGTGCTGCACTAAGCGCCCTTGGTTATTCGTTTGAAAGAGATGTAAAGCCGGGTGAAGCTATTATTATTTCGGAAACTGGTGAACTGTTGAAAAAACAGTGTTATAAAAAATCTGATCATACTCCCTGCCTTTTTGAGTTTGTTTATTTTTCTAGACCCGACTCAACCATAGATTCTATTTCAGTACACAAGTCTCGTTTAAGAATGGGTGATTATTTGGGGGAAAAAATATTAAAGGAGTACGGCCATCTTGATATAGATGTTGTTATTCCGGTTCCAGACACGAGCAGAACATCTGCAATGCAAGTGGCACACAAGTTAGATATAAAATATCGTGAAGGTTTTATTAAAAACAGGTATATAGGCAGAACCTTTATTATGCCCGGTCAAAGCATTAGAAAAAGGTCTGTTGCTCATAAATTAAGCCCTATTGAAATAGAATTTAAAAACAAAAACGTTTTGCTCGTTGACGACTCCATTGTGAGGGGTAATACGTCGAAAAAAATTATTGAAATGGTTAGAAATAACGGGGCTAAAAAGGTATTTTTTGCCTCTGCTGCCCCTCCAATTAGATACCAGAATGTTTATGGTATTGATATGCCCGCAACAAAAGAGCTCGTAGCTCACAACAGAACAGTAAAGCAGGTAGAAAACTTTATAGGTGCTGACACACTAATATATCAAAACCTTGAAGATCTGAAGCTCTCCGCGCATATAGGTAATAGAAAAATTACGCGCTTTGAGGACTCTGTGTTCACGGGAAAATATTGTACAGGAAATGTAACGAAAAGTTTTCTAGCAGACCTTGAAAACAGTAGGGTAGATAGTTCTAAAAGGTAATGGTTGGCGTACTTTTAATTGGTTCTGGCGCAAGAGAGGTTGCTATAGCTAAAAAAATTAATGAAAGTATTACCCCCACCCTTCTTTACTGTATTGCCCCCACTACTAATCCCCAAATAGAACAATTATCAGAACAATATTTTGAACAATCTCCAACTGATGTTTCTGGGGTGTTGAAATTAATAAATAACCTATCTATCAATCTTGCCGTTGTTGGACCAGAAAATCCGCTAGAAGCAGGTCTTGTCGATGCGCTAGAGGAGATTGGTATAGGTTGTGTTGGGCCTAAAAGGGCTGTTGCGAAAATTGAAACTAGTAAGGCTTTTGCAAGAAACATTTTAGACCTGTGTTGTCCTGAAAAAAACCCCGAAAGAAAAGAGTTTGATTCTATTGATGGCGCTAAAGAGTTCTTACAACACCTAAACGAAGATTATGTTATTAAATATGATGGCTTAATGGGCGGGAAGGGTGTAAAAATTTCTGGCGAACATCTTCACTCAATTGAAGATTCGCTTTCCTATGCTAGCTCCATAATAAATGGTGGTGGTACCTTTTTGGTTGAAGAAAAATTTTTAGGGGAAGAGTTTTCTTTAATGAGCTTTTGTGATGGCACGTCATGTGCTCACATGCCCGTTGTTCAAGATCACAAAAGAGCCTTTGAGGGCGACACTGGCCCAAACACAGGTGGAATGGGAACATATTCTTTTGCAAACCACAGCCTTCCCTTTCTCTCAAAACAAGATGTGCTTGACGCTCAACAAACCAATGAGCGCGTTGCTCTAGAGCTTTATAAACAGACGGGTCAGCGCTTTCGTGGTATTTTATATGGGGGTTTTATGTTGACAAAAAAAGGTGTTAAGGTTATTGAGTATAATGCAAGGTTTGGTGATCCTGAAGCAATGAACGTCTTAAGCATACTAGAGACTGACTTTATTGAAATATGTAATGCTATTGTTTCTGGATCTCTTGCTAGTTTGAAAATTAGTTTTAAAAACGAAGCTACTGTTTGTAAATATGCAGTACCGGTTGGATACCCAGATAGTCCCAGTAAAAATTTCGAGGTTTTTTGTAATCCAGAGGATCATAATCTTTACCTTGCTGCCGTACAAAAAACAGCCGGTGGGCTTATAGCTACCGGATCAAGAACTGCAGCCTTTGTTGGGATAAATCAAAAAATTGGTATTGCAGAAAAACTTGCTGAAAAAGGCGTTTCTGGGGTTAGGGGAAACCTGTTTCATCGAAAAGATATAGGAACGGGGGCGCTTATCAACCTGCGCATCAAACATATGAAGGAGATTTTAAGGTGATTAAACTCGGAATATTGGGCTCTACAAAGGGCAGTGACGTGCCCCCTATTGCAGACGCTATTATAGCGGGAGAGCTCGATGCATCTATTGAAATTATTATTACAAACAACAAAGATGCGCTTATAGCAGATAAGGCACTAAAATACGGTGTTGACTTTGCGTTTATTGATCATAAAAATAAAAGCAGGGAAGAATTTGATAAACAAATCAGTAAAAAGTTGCTTGAAAAAGAGGTAGATTTGGTTTTGCTGATTGGATTTATGAGAATATTATCGGCGCCTTTTATTAAAATGTGGGATAAAAAAATATTAAACGTCCATCCGTCTTTATTGCCAAAGTACGCCGGCGGGATGAACAACAACGTTCATGAATCTGTCTTAAAAAATGAAGACAAAGAAACTGGGTGTACAATTCACCTGGTTACTACACAGGTAGATCAAGGTCCAATTGTGGTGCAAAAAAAATGTGGTGTGTTTAAAAACGATACCGTTGAAAGCCTAAAAAATAGGGTCCAACGGCTTGAAGGTGAAGCATTTATAGAATCAATTAAATCATGGGGTAAAAAATGAATAGTATGGTATATCAATTAACGTCATTTATAGAAAAAGGACTACATCTTGTTATTTTAGGGATGGTGTTATTTCTCTGTGGGTACGAAATTAACAACGCAATTTCTTCTGGAGTTATTAAGGTGCAAAACGTGTTGATGCTCTTTATATATCTTGAAATTATGCAGATGGTAAATATTTTCTTTTCAACCGGTAAAATTCCAGTAAGGTATCCTTTATATATTGGGATGTTTGCTTTGGCTCGACACATTTCTTTTGAGACTGTTGAAGGGCTTGATTCGCTTTTCTTGTCTGCGTCTATTGCGCTTCTGGCTTTGGCTCTCGTAGCGCTTGCCTATAGAGACAAGCTTGTAAACAAAAAAGGGCCTCAGCTTCCAGAGGTATAATGGTTTTATCAAATAAAATTATTCCAAAAACGGCACTAATTTCTGTGTCTGACAAAACCGGTATTGTGTCGTTCGCTCGTTTTTTACAAGAAAGTGGTGTAAAAATTATAGCTACTGGTGGCACTGCAAAAAAACTAAAAGAAAATGACATAAAGGTTAAGTCTGTTTCTTCTTTAACCAAGTTTCCAGAAATATTTGGTGGGCGCGTTAAGTCAATTCATCCAAATATTGCAGGAGGTATTTTGGGGCAAAGAGATAAAGACGTAAAGGAGGCAAAAAAGAATAAGGTTCAATGGATTGACATGGTTATTTGCAATCTATACCCTTTTCAAAAGATTGCTCAAAACCCGAATTCATCTCTTGAAGAAAAAATAGAGAACATTGATGTTGGCGGACCAACCATGATAAGGGCGGCGGCCAAAAACAATAGGTGGGTAACCGTTGTAATTAACCCCGATGACTATAAAAACATACAAAAATCAATTGCTACTGGGGGCATAAAAGCAAACGAAAGGTTGGGGCTAGCGGGAAGGGCGTTTGATCACTGTGCGTCTTATGACCGTGCAATTTCTACAGAACTTGAAGAGTCAGCTGTGCATTTAAGGTACGGCGAAAATCCACACCAAAAAGCTTTTGTATTAAAAGAAAAGGGTGGTTCATTTGGTCTGCCCCAAGCAAAACAACTTCAAGGAAAAGAGATGTCTTATAATAATTTTCTTGACGGTGAAGCCGCTCTTTTGTGCCTTCATGAATTTAAAAAACCTTCTTGCGTTATTGTAAAGCACGGTTCGCCCTGTGGAATAGGCTCTGCTAAAACACCGAGGTCGGCATTTCTAAACGCTTTAGGGGTAGACCCTCTTTCAGCTTTTGGTGGGGTGGTTGCAATGAACAAAAAGTGTGATGTGTCTACAGCAAAAGAACTAAATAAAATGTTTTTTGAAATAATTATTGCTCCCAACTTTGATGTTGAAGCGCTGGCCGTCTTTTCAAAAAAGAAAAACCTCCGCATACTGTCTATGGGTGGTTTCAAACCCAAAAAGAGCGTTGGAAAAGAGATTGCTGGCGGTTGGGTCGTTCAAGATACAGATCTTTCAAAAATAAATTTTTCAAAACTCAAAACTGTTACTAAAAAAACGCCTACAAGGACCGAGCTTTTAACTCTTGAGCTTGCCTGGAAAGCAGTCAAGCACGCAAAATCTAATGCAATAGTTGTTGCACACAATAAAAAAATAGTTAGTATTTCTGGAGGACAAACTAGCCGCGTTGATGCTGTTAAATATGCGCTTACTAAAACAAAAATACCTCCTGGTGCGGTTCTTGCCTCTGATGCTTTTTTTCCATTTAGGGACTCTATTGATTTAATGGGGAAACACAAAATTAAATCTATCATACAGCCGGGTGGTTCAATAAAAGACGATGAAGTTATAGTAGCTTGCAACGAACATAAGATTTCAATGGTCTTTACGGACACAAGGGTTTTTAAACACTAGGAGGAATTATGAAGGCTTTATTGTGTAAAGAATTTGGTCCAGTATCTCAGCTTTCCTGGGAGGAAACTGCAGATCCTATCGCTGGGCCCAACGAAATTGTTATTGATATAAAGGCTGCCGGTCTAAACTATCCTGATAATTTAATTGTACAGGGGTTATATCAGTTTAAACCAGACCTTCCCTTTTCTCCGGGCCATGAAGGCGCTGGAACTATAAGCTCAGTCGGTAAAAATGTTTCTTCTCTAAAGGTTGGGGATGGTGTAGTTTTTTTTAAGGGCTTTGGGGCTTTTGCAGAAAAAATCGTAGTTCACGAAACGTTTGCCTTTCCTATTCCACCATCCTTTCCTCACCATATAGCCGCCGGTGTTTTTATGGTATATGGTACGAGCTTACACGCCCTAGTTCAAAGAGCAAATATTGGTGAAAAGGATGAAGTGTTGGTTTTGGGTGCTGCGGGAGGTGTGGGTTTAGCTGCAGTCGACATAGCAAAGGCATATGGAGCTCGTGTGGTAGCAGCTGTATCAAACAAAGAAAAGGCAGCGATTTGTGTGGAGTATGGTGCCGACGACGTTGTAGTTTATGGAAGTGAAAAACTAGATAAGGATGGCCAAGTAGCTTTTACTAAAGAATTAAAATCAAAGAGTAAAAATGGTGGTTATTCTATTATATATGATCCTGTGGGAGATTGTTTTTCTGAGCCAGCACTAAGATCTATTGGTTGGGCAGGAACTTATTTGGTGGTGGGTTTTGCTGCAGGTAAAATTCCGTCCTTCCCCGCTAACCTTATGCTGTTAAAGGGGTGTGCTGTTTCTGGTGTTTTTATCGGGCGCTTTCAAAAGGAGGAGTCGGCCGTTTACGCCAAAAACCTAAACACTATAGGGAAATTGCTAGCTGATGGTAAAATTAATCCCCTTATATCTAAAACCATTCCAATGAAGGATGCCGTTTCTTCTATTGAAGATATAGCTAAGCGTAGGGTTTTAGGTAAGATTGTTTTTCTTAACAACTAAAAAACCAAAAACAACATAGACAAGCAGACGGTTAATAGTGCTATAGCCGGCAGCATTTTGTGTATAGGGTTTTTTACCCTTATGTGAGTTGCAACAGCAGCACACATTAAAAAGGCGATTGACATCAATGCAACTATTTGTAGTTGGGTGTCGTTTGTTAATATCATTCCCGCGCAAGACAGCTTAATTATTCCTACCAAGTCCCTTAACCAGTTTGGAAGGTTATAGTCATCTCTAAACTCTTTAACTATATTGTCATACCTAACAACCCAAACGAAAAAAAGTGAAACAGCTAATAAAATTCGTAGTAAGTCAAAAGCTAGGTTTGCTGATATCTCTAAATTATAAATCATATTTTCTCCTTGTTAACAATATTCTTCTGGTAACATCCCTCTAATTGATCTCATTGTTTTTTTTGTCAATGCAGATATATTTTTTTTGTCTTCACTTGTAGCAAGTATTGGTTTACCAAAAGTAATATTAATATTTATTCTTTTAAACCTTTTTAGTGCAGGTAAAACCTTTTCTGTCCCAAATATAGCCACCGGTACTATTGGTATTTCGTGTCGCGCTGCAAAAAATGAAGCTCCGTTTTTACCCTCTTTTAGTTTGGTACTTAATGCTGTACCCTCCGGGAAAATACATATTATTTCATTTTTTTTAATCTGCCTGTGAAGGGCTTTTATTGTTGATGGTTGTATTTTTTTTCTATTAACCAAAAGGACTCCATAAGAAAGTGGGGCCCAGGCCTCATACCACCTTAGTGGGTTCTGGTCTTCTGCCATTAGAAAAGTAATTGGTTTTTTTATCGCCCCCGAAAGTGGAAAGGGGTCTATGTTGTGAATGTGGTTGGGCGCTAAAATATAGGGGCCAGTTTTTGGTAAGTTTTGTTTGCCACTAACACTTATTGGGGCCAGCACGAAACAAATAAAAGCCGAAACGTAGCTTAAAAGTGTTCTTGTTGTTCTGCTTCTCGGTTTTGATGTTTTCACTGCAAAAAACTAGAAAGGCAGGTCGTCTTCTGTAACTTGACTTGTATTTTCTTCTGAGGTTTTTGGTGATTGGTCCATTCCGCCGGATCTTTCATAGTTTCCACCTTCTCCGCCGCCTAAAATTTGTATTCCACCAAAGTTATTTAGTACAACACCCGTAGAGTATTTATCGTTTCCATCCTTGTCTTGCCACTTATCTGTTTTTAGTGAGCCCTCGATGTAAACCAGACTTCCTTTTTTGACATATGGCTGAATATATTTTTCAGCTGTACCTCCAAAGGCTGTACATTTTGTCCACTCTGTTCTCTCTTGAACTTCTCCGTTTTTATCTTTCCAACTTTCATTGGTTGCTACACTAAAAGAGGCTATTGCTTTACCATCTCCAGAAAATCTAATTTCTGGATCCTGCCCCAACCTTCCAATTAATGTTACCTTATTTACTGTTCCTTTTGCCATCTTTTTCCCTTTATAATATTCTAGTTTAAATTTAACTCATTATATATAATATCTACACGTCTTTTAAATTTTTCGTCCTTTTTTAGAAGCTCTGTAACTTTTTTATGAGAGTGCATAACGGTTGTGTGATCTCTTCCACCAAGGTGCAGCCCTATTGCATTTAGTGGCATATCTAAAACCTCTCTCGCCAAGTATGCAGCCACCTGCCTTGCTTCGGCTATATTTTTTCTTCTGGATTGTCCTACAATTTCTTCATGGCTTACTGCAAAAATGCTACACACTCCACTAATTACGTCTTGCATTGTTGCCTGCCCATAACCTTGGTCTCCAAGCCTTTCTCTTATAATAGACTCTACGAGTGCTTCGCTTATGTCTTCTCCAGAAAAAGTTGCGTGTGCGAAAATTTTAGTTACACAGCTTTCAAGGTCTCTGATGTTTGTTCTTACATGCGAGGCTATCTTTTCTAAAAAAACGCTTGGAATTTTTACATTATTTTGTTGTGCTTTTTTTGACAATATAGCGACCCTGGTTTCAAAGTCTGGTGGTTGAATATCTGCATGAAGGCCCGATTCAAACCTGGAAAGGAGCCTATCTTGAAGACCAACCATCTCTCCTGGATATCTATCTGCCGTCATTACAATTTGTTTTCCCGCCGTAAAAAGGTCGTTGAAGGTGTGAAAAAACTGTTCTTGTGTTTGTTCTTTTCCCTGAAAAAACTGTATGTCGTCTATAAGTAAGACATCTGCTTTTCTGTATACTTTTGAAAAATCCATGGATCTATTTTCTTGGATACTTGCTATGAAGTCGTTTGTAAACTTTTCAGAAGATGCCAAAACAACATTTAGTTGTTTTTTTCCCCTAATTAACGTGTTAGCAATTGAGTGTAGTAGGTGGGTTTTGCCCAAACCAACCCCCCCATATATAATAAGTGGGTTGAAGTCGCTGGAGCCCGGGTTTTTAGAAACGTTTAGGGCTGCGTTCTTTGCAAAGACACTGTTTGGTCCTTCAATGAAGGACTCGAAGGTGTTTCCAACATTAATATTGTGCCTTCTTCCCGTATTGCTTTGTTTGACGGGCTCGCTGTTTGCTAAGCTTGTTGCTACAACATTTTGTTGTGACTGAGGGGCAATGGCAACCCTTAGTTCTAGCTTTTTTTCGTGCTCTCTAAGGGATGAAACGATTAAATCTTGATAATTATTAACAATCCAATCATGTGCAAATTGGTTAGGGGCCTCTAATATAAATATGTTATTTGTTGCCCCAACTGGAGACAATGTCTCGATCCAAGCCTCATATCCGTGCTCCGGTAAAACCTGCTTGAGACTTTTTTTCGTTTTATTCCAAATTTTTTTATAGTCCATAGTTATCCACAAGTTGTTAACAAAAATAATAAACTCTATCCCTTAGATTAACATTCTTTTTTACCTATAACCAGAACTTTTCTTTGTATTTGCTCTTTTTTAAGATAGTTTTTATTGTTTCACAAACAATAATATTGGGCTATATTTCGGCAACAAAGTATTATGAAAAGAACGTATCAACCTAGTAATAGGAAAAGAAAAAACAAGCATGGCTTTATGGAAAGAAACTCTAGTGTGGGTGGAAAAAAAGTATTAGCCGCAAGAAGAAAAAAGGGTCGTAAAAAACTAACCGTTTCTTCTTAGTATGGATCAAAAAACGCTCATTGGGTTTATTTTAATAGGGGCAATCCTTTTATTTTGGCCAACATATCTTGATTTTATTTCCCCAGAACCCCAAGAAAATGATGCTACCTCTCCCGTTGAAAGCGTTGTTCAAGAGGTGGAAAAAAACATTCCTACAGCCTCACTTTCCCCCACTCAAACCCCTTCTGGTCTTTCAGAAAGTGTGTTTACGGTGGAAACGCCTCTTTTTACCGCTGGTATTAGCAACAAAAACGGTGGTTCCTTAAATTCTTTTTTAGTTACAAAACACCTTAAGGTGAATGAGAACACTCTTAACCTTATTGATACTGAAAATAAAAATAATCTTCTCGTTTCTTATATTAATCAATCTGGTGAAGAGGTTTTTTTAGATGATTTTTGGGCAGAATCAAATATACCATCCGTTGAAGAAAATGGCTCTTTTGTTCTGAGCGAAGAAAACCCAACAGTTACCCTTTCTTATATATTACAGGTTGGTAGTGGGGCTGTTCAAAAAGATCTGACGTTTTCTTATAACAGCTATGAAGTTATTATTAATACAAACCTAAGGGATATAAGGGGTGATGTTTTAGATGGAAACTTTAGACTAGACTGGTTTGGTGGGTTGCCGCTTACCGAACCTTCTCAAGATGGAATGTTTCTTGAGGGTCTTGTTGGTCAGGGTGGAGATATAGAGTCTTTCAGGGCTGGGTCTACTAGCTTTTTTGGTTCATCTTCTGGTACGGTTGAGCGTTCTGCAAAACAATATACCGGACCTGCTGACTTTGCGGGATACAGAACAAAATACTTTGGTATCTTTTTTGTTCCTCAAAAAACCGAGTTTGTTGAGCTTGTAAAATACTCTTCTGGAGATAGAGCTGCTGTTGATATTATAACAAATCAAAATATAAATTTTGAGGAAACTACCCTATACTTTGGTCCTCTTCAATATGGAGAGGTAAGTCGTCTTGGTGTAGGAATTGAAGAAAAAATATTAGGTTGGCAATGGCTTTCCTCCGTTTCTTGGTTGGTGTATAGTATTATGATTTTTATGTATGGGCTTATACCAAATTATGGAGTTGTGGTTGTTCTTTTTGCAATACTAATTAAGGTGGTTACATACCCCTTAATGGCTAAACAGCTAAGGTCTTCTAAAAAGATGCAGGAGATTAACCCCCTGCTAAATAATATTAAAAATAAATACAAAAACAACCCAACCTTACAACAACAAAAAATAGCCGCATTGTTTCAAGAAAACAAAATTAACCCCCTTGCTGGCTGTTTACCGATGTTGATTCAGATGCCGGTTCTAATGTCCGTTTTTATGGTGTTCAGGAACACAATTGAATTTCGTGGAGAGTCGTTTGTTTTTTGGATTAGCGATCTTTCTGCGGCAGACACCTTATTTTTTATTGGAGAAATTCCATTTAACGTTTTACCTTTTTTAATGTCGGCCTCAATGTATTACACTATGCAAGCAGGAATGGCTAACCAACCTTCGGGCGGAGATCCCGCTCAGGAAGCTACCCAAAAAATGATGAAGTATATGTTTCCTGGAATGATGTTTTTTCTTTTTTATAGTTTCCCATCAGGTCTTAACCTCTACTATTTGTGTTTTAACGTAATGCAAATAGCTCAGCAAAAAATAATTAACAAAGAGGCTTGAGCGGGGTATTTTCCCCGTCTTTTAAATATGGGCACTGTAGTTGCGTGTTCAACACCTTTTGGATCTAGCGGAATAGCCGTTGTTCGCCTTACTGGCAATGAATCACACAAAATAACCTCTCTTCTTTTAAAGAGCCCTTCAAAAAAAAATAAACACAACCTCCCTTCTCTTTTTGCTCTTGTTGATGCAGACGGGTCTGTTTTTGATGAAGCTGTAGTTAATTTTCTTTTTGGTCCTAACACCTATACAGGCGAAGACCTTGTGGAAATTAACCTTCACGGAAACCCGGTTATTATAGAAAAAACAATTGCTCTTTGCTGTTCTTATGGAGCAACTACTGCTCCTGGAGGGGAATTTACAAAAAGAGCCTATTTAAATGGAAAAATGGATATGTCTCAAGCCGAATCTGTTGCTTCTCTTATTTCCTCAAAGTCAATTTTGGGAGCAAAATTAAGCTATAAAAACCTAAAGGGTTCTTTGCTTGAAAACATATTGTCGATTAAAGGTGCTATAATTTCTGTAATTGGTCAGGTTGAGTTTAATTTAGATATTTCAGAAGAGGATCTTCAACCAAACCTGGTAGATGATGCTATAAAAAATATTGATAGTTCTGTTATAGCTCTAAGTTCGGCAATAGATGGTTTTGATGCTGTTAATGTGTTAACCGCCGGAGCAACTGTTGTTCTTGCGGGTCCCACAAATGCGGGAAAATCTACCCTTTTTAACACACTATTAAAACAAGACCGTGCTATTGTTAGTGAAGTTGCCGGTACGACCAGAGATGTGTTAGAAAATACTATTAACATTGAGGGTGTTCCTTGTGTTTTAAAAGATACTGCCGGGATTAGAAAAACAAAGGATATTATTGAAAAAATTGGTGTAGAAAAGAGTAATCAAGAAATTTTAACCGCTGACCTTGTTTTATATTTGGGTCCATCTGACACAGATTTATCCTCTGAGAATAACAACATAATATATGTTCGCAATAAAAAGGATTTGGGCGGAAGTGGAAAAAACTATGACATATCTATATCTGCTCTCACGGGAGAAAATATATCTTCTCTTAAGGCCCTTATTTTAAAGCGTGTTTCTTCCAATTTTTCAGATCTCGGTTTTATAATAACATCTCAAAGACAGCTTTCTAGTCTTATTTCAACAAGGAAATATCTAGTCGAGTCTAAAAATTGTTTACTCGGATGTTCTGGTCTTGAGTTAGCTGTTGAAGATCTCAACTCTGCCCTTTCTTGTTTAGATGAAATAACAAACAAAACAACAAAAGACGACGTTCTTAATGCCGTTTTCTCTTCTTTTTGTGTGGGGAAATAGTTTCACGTGAAACGAAATAACAATAAATGTGATCTTGTTGTTGTTGGGGGTGGGCATGCTGGAATTGAAGCTGCACTAATAGCCCATAGGCTTGGTGTTGATGTGGTTTTGGTTTCTATGGATAAAAAAGCAATAGGAAGGATGTCTTGTAATCCGGCAATTGGGGGTCTTGCAAAAGGACAGATGGTTAAAGAGTTGGATGTTTTAGGCGGTGTTATGGGGCTTTTTGCTGACCAAGCAACACTTCAAAGTAAAACGCTAAACCTCTCTAAGGGAAGATCTGTTTGGTCGCCTAGATCTCAAATAGATAAAATAAAATATGAGAAGGTTGCTCAAAAATATATAAAAGATGTTGGTTTAAGTGTTGTTGAGGGTGAGGTTATAAAAATAAACGAAGCGGGCGGCTCTATTACCTCTGTTGTTTTTTCAGACGGACTAGAGCTTTTTTGTTCAGCTGCTGTCTTAACGTGCGGTACTTTTTTAAATGGACTTATCCATATTGGTGAAGAAAAGATTAGGGCTGGTAGACTTGATGAAAAAAGATCGGAGGGTATAACCGAATCTCTCTCTTCTTTTGGTTTTAGCGCTGGAAGATTAAAAACTGGAACACCACCACGTATAAAAAAATCTTCAGTAGATTGGTCTTGTGGTTTAGCTGGGTATGGTGATAAAAAACCAAGGGCTCTTTCTTATAAAACAAAAAACTTTTTACCAAAAGACGAACCCTGTTTTGCCTTTAGAACAAACCAAGCAACCCACGACCTTATTTTAGAAAATTTGTCAAAATCGGCAATGTATTCAGGGGAGACAATGGCTGCAGGTCCCAGATATTGCCCATCAATAGAGGATAAAGTTTATAAATTTTCCCAAAACCCAAGCCACATACTTCAGCTAGAACCGGAGTGGACAAAATCAAAACAAATATATGTTAATGGTTTTTCTACCAGCCTTCCAGAAAGCATTCAACTTAAGTGCCTAAGGTCTGTTGAGGGGATGAATTCAGTGGAATTTTTAAAGCCAGGCTATGCTATCGAATATGATTTCTTTTTTCCATCACAATTAAAAACTACACTCGAAACTAAAGGAATTTCTGGTTTGTTTCTTGCCGGACAAATTAATGGTACTTCTGGTTATGAAGAGGCCTCTGCTCAAGGGTTGTTGGCCGGTATAAATGCTGCACAAAAAATTCTTCACGCTCCTCCCCTGTTATTAAAAAGAAATGACGCATATATTGGAGTTTTAATAGACGATCTTGTATTAAAAGATACAAATGAACCATATAGAATGTTTACCTCTCGAGCAGAATACAGGCTTCAACTAAGGTCGTCTAATGCAGACCAAAGACTTTTAAAGTTTTCAAAAATAAATAACCTTTTAGATGAAAAGCTTTTAGGAGAATTAGACAAAAAAAACAAAAAAACAGAGGAATTAGTTTTATTTTTAAAAACAGAAAATATTTCTCCTAATAAAATTAACACTCAGCTTACGGGTCTTGGAGAGAAAAAAATAAAAGAACCTACCAAAATATCTAAACTATTAAAGAGACCTTTAGTTAAAATAAACCACTTTAATTTGTCTTTTTTGAAAGAAATTAAAAAACATTTTCCTCACCACTATGAAGAAATTATATTTGAAGCTGAAACTATTATTAAATATAGCGGTTATATAAATAGACAAAAGGAAGAAATAGAAAAGTTAAAAATATATGAAGAGATGCTAATTCCCTCAAGCTTCGACTATAAAATAATTAAAAGTATTTCAAATGAGGGCAGAGAAAAGCTGACTTCTGTATTACCTGAAACGGTTGGTCAGGCACAAAGAATACCAGGGATTAGACCAACAGATATATCTATTTTATTAGTATATTTAAAGCGTTCGTTTCACGTGAAACATAAAAGTGGAGATAAAAATTAAAAAACTATTATTAATATTAATGTTTACCCTTTCTTTTGCTCAAGAAGAAATATTGCTTGATAAGGTTTCAGCTGTTGTTGAGGGTAAAATAGTTCTCTTAAGCGATGTTGTATTGGCAGCTAATGCTCTCGCAGCAGAGCAAAGAATAAATCCTACAACAAACCCTGACGAATACAATAATTTATTATTAAAGTCTTCTGAAAGTATGATTGAACAATTAGTAATTATTAAAATGGCTGAAGTAGACTCTGTTGAGGTTTTAGATAAAGATGTTGATAGGGCACTCGAGAGACAAATTGATAATATTATTGCTCAGGCTGGAGGAAAAGAAGAGGCTGAATTAGCCCTTGGAAGAAAAATATCAGACTTTAAAAGATCATATAGAGATGATATGAAAGGTAAGCTTTTGGCCGAGAAATATACAGGAAGTCTTACTTCTGGAATATCTATAACGAGAGGTGAGGTTATCAATTTTTATAATACATATAAAGATAGTATTATGCCTTTTCCAACATTATATAAAACTAGACATATTTTACTTGAAATAAAACCTTCTGAACAGTCTTCACAAGAAGCCTTACAAAAAATTAATAAAATAAGAGATGAAATTATTTCAGGTTTGCCATTCGAAGACGCCGCAAAAAAATATTCTCAAGATATTCAATCGGGAGAAAATGGAGGTAATTTAGGTTATGTGCCGAGAGGTACTTTTGTTCAAGAATTTGATAGGGCCGTTTTTACCTTAGAACAAAACGTATTAAGTGAGCCAGTAAAAACACAGTTTGGTTATCATTTAATTGAAGTTTTACAAAGAGCAGGTGAAAAGGTAAATGCACGACATATATTAATAAGTGTTGAGGTTTCAGAGGACGATAAAAATCTGACATATAAAAAAACAGCTTCAATCGTTAAAGAAATTAAAACAAAAGAAGATTTTATATTAAAAGTAAAAGAATTTTCAGATGATACTACAAGTAGTCCAAAGGGTGGATATATGGGTATGATAAATTTAGATCAATACCAGGTTAAAGAATTAGTAGATGTTATTAAAAATGTTTCTATTAATACACCAAGTGCTCCTATTTTAACACAGTTTGGTTATCATATTATTTGGGTTGATGAAAAAATTGATGGTGGTCCAGCCAATTTAGATAAAAATTGGTTAGATCTTGAACAAATGGCATTAAACCAAAAAAAGTCAGATTGGTACTCAAATTGGATTGAAGAAATTAAAAATAAATTTTATATAAAAAGAAATCCACTGACTTATCCACAAATTAAAAATTAATATAAAAAATAATTACAGATTTTTTTTCAACATTTTATTAACACATTAAATTTAAATTTGTTAATAATAGAAATTATATTTCTATCTCAATAAAATACTTTTTTTGGCTATTTATTAACATATAAACCTTATTATTATTAGTGTTTATTTTTATATATATAAATACTTAATAATAAGAATCATTTTTTTAGAGATAAAACTCATTAAAATAGCTCAAAAATCAATTTTCTTTTATTTAGGCTATATAAGGTATACCTAATTAAAACTTGTTAAAAACTAACTATCTTTTTATAATTGATAGCTAAATATGAACATTTCAACCACAAAAAAAGAACTTCAATCTGCTTTTTCTAAATTAACAAAAACTACACAAGTCAAATCTCAAAATCCTTTAGTTAACTATACTTACATATCATCTGGTGCTCATGGAGTTACCTTACACTCAACTGATATGGAAGTTGGAATAAAAACACAAATAACGGCTTCTGTAAATACAAACGGAGAAGGATTATTTCCTACATCAGAGGTTAATGATATAATTTCTGTAATAGAAGAAGGTAGGGTTGATATAGATATTGCGGGACCACATATAAATATTAAATCTGAAAAAGGTATATCATTTGATATTCCAACAGTTCCTTTTCAAGAGTATCCTGAAATCCCCGAAAATAAACATGAAGCTCTATTTACAATAGAAACTAATAAACTTAAAAATATTATTAGTTCTTTATTATATGCAATAAATGCAGAACCAACAAAACCTGCCCTTAATGGAGCTTATTTTAATTTTTCTCAAGATAAAATAGATTTTGTAGCTACCGATGGACATAGATTGGTTAAAATTACTAGACAGAATGAAACCAATATTAGTCAAGGGTATATTATTCCAAAAAAATATTTAAATATATTAAATACTTTTCTCGAGGGACAAAAAGAAACATCATTAATTTTTAGTGAAGATCATGTCTTTTCAAATAATGGTAAAGATGTATTTTATTCTAAAATTATAGACGAAAAATTTCCAAATTATAATGCTGTAATTCCAGAGAGTAATCCAGAAGAATTAAATGCACAAAAAACAGAAATGTTAAATAATATAAAAGCAGCATCTATTGCTACTAATAAAAATACTAATCAAATATCTTTAAATTTTTCAGAAGGTAAGGTTTATTTTAAGAGTGTAAACCAACCTGAAAGCAAAACAGTATATGCTCCAATAAAATCTGCTGAGTATAAAGGAGAAGAGCTAGCTATAGGATTTAATGCACTATATTTAAAAGAAGCGGTCGCTAAATATCCATCAGAAGATATTTTTTTTACTTTCAAGGATGCAAATTCAGCAACACTTTTTTTACCGAAAGAAAATGATCAAAAAACAATAATTTTATTAATGCCTGTGAGGATAAATGAGCAATAAAAGCAATTATGGTGCAGATAAAATATCTGTATTAAAAGGATTAGAGGCCGTAAGAAAAAGACCAGCTATGTATATTGGTGATGTTGGTAAAAGAGGATATCATCATTTAGTAAGTGAAGTTGTTGATAACAGTATTGATGAAGCTTTAGCGGGTTTTTGTACAGAAATTATTGTAACCATCAAAGAAGATGGCACAATATCTATTGAAGATAATGGAAGGGGAATTCCTGTAGAAATTCACAAAGAAGAAGGTAAGCCAGCGCTCGAGGTAGTTATGACTGTTTTGCATGCAGGAGGGAAATTTGACAAAAACACTTATAAAGTTTCAGGTGGTTTGCATGGAGTTGGTGTTTCTGTAGTGAATGCGCTTGCTGAAGACTTAACGGCAGAAGTACATAGAGACGGTTTTCACTATAAACAAGAATATAAAATAGGAGAAGCCACAACCCCCGTAGAAAAGATGGGCAAAAGTTCAAAAAGAGGAACAATTATAACATTTAAACCAGATCACTCAATTTTTACACACAGAGGGTTTCAGGAAGACACAATTAAAGGAAGATTAAAAGAATTAGCTTATTTAAATAAAAATTTATCAATAACCCTTAAAAATGAAGTAGAAAACACATCAGTAGATTATTGTTTTCCTGGGGGATTATCAGATTTTGTAAAATATTTAGATGGGGGAGAAGATTTAATACACAACGAAGTTATTGTTGTTTCAAAAGACGACATTGAGGTTCCTGTTGATTTGGCCCTTAGATATAGTACAAATTATAATAATAATATATTTTCCTTTGTTAATAATATTAATACAGTTGAAGGGGGTACACACCTTTCGGGGCTTAGATCTGCCTTAACTAGAGCACTAAATAGCTATGCCAATAAAAACGATTTAATTAAAACTAAAAAAAATGAAAAATTTAGCCTTTCAGGGGACGACTTTAGAGAGGGTTTAACTCTTGTTTTGTCTGTTAAGGTTCAAGAACCTCAGTTTGAAGGTCAAACAAAAACAAAATTAGGTAATGGAGAAGTAAAAGGCATGGTAGATAATGTGGTCTACGATGGAATACAGGCCTTTTTAGAACAAAACCCAAAAGTGGGTAAAAAAATTATTGAAAAGGCTGCCGAAGCAGCAAGAGCACGAATAGCAGCAAAAAAAGCAAGAGAATTGGTCAGAAAAAAGTCTGGACTAGGATCAACTACACTGCCAGGAAAACTTGCGGACTGTTCCAACAAAGATCCAATGCAGTGTGAAATTTTCTTAGTTGAGGGGGATTCTGCGGGAGGTACCGCCAAACAAGGAAGAGATAGAAGAACCCAGGCAATATTACCACTAAGAGGTAAGGTTATTAATTCTGAAAAAGCTAGAGAGGACAAGCTTTTAGCTAACAACGAAATTCAATCAATAATTACTGCGCTTGGGTGTGGTTTTGGAGAAGACGAAGAAGATCCAAATAGTTTTAATCCGGAAAAGCTAAGATATCATAAGGTTGTAATTATGACAGACGCAGATGTTGATGGTAGTCATATTAGAACTCTGCTGCTTACATTTTTTTGGAGAAAAATGAAAAGCCTTGTTCAGGGAGGCTTTGTATATATGGCAATGCCACCACTTTACAAAATTAAACAAGGAAGAAAAGAAAGATATGCATATACGGATGAAGAAAGGGATGTTGTCATCCAAAGACTGGAGTCCGAAAATGAAAGTGCAAAAATTAATATTCAAAGATATAAAGGGCTTGGTGAAATGAACGCCGAACAGCTTTGGGACACAACAATGAATGCCGAAACAAGAAGCTTAATGCAGGTTACGGTTGATCACATCCAAGAGGAAGAGACAAATGTTAGGTTTAGAGAGCTAATGGGAACAGAAGTAGAACACAGAAGAAAATTTATAACAGAAAAGGCTAAGTTTGCTACAAACATAGATATATAAAATGGACCTAGGAAGAGACAACATATTAGATAAACAACTTTTAACAGAGCTAGAAGAAAGCTACCTAAATTATTCGATGTCGGTAATTATGTCGAGAGCACTCCCCGATGCAAGAGATGGCCTAAAGCCAGTACACAGAAGAATTTTATTTGGAATGAACGACTTAGGATGCTATTGGAATAGGCCATATAAAAAATCTGCAAGAGTTGTTGGTGACGTTTTGGGTAAGTATCATCCACACGGAGACAGTTCCATTTATGATGCTATGGTTAGAATGGCACAAGAGTTTTCTATGAGACATCAGCTGGTACAAGGACAGGGTAATTTTGGATCAGTAGACGGTGACAGGGCTGCGGCAATGAGGTACACCGAATCAAGAATGTCAAAGATAGGAGGAGAGCTTCTAAGAGACCTTGACAAAGAAACCGTAGCATGGACAAACAATTTTGACGAAACGCTTAAAGAGCCAGCTGTATTACCAGCAGTTTTTCCAAATCTTTTAGTAAACGGATCTGAAGGTATTGCGGTAGGTATGGCAACAAAAATTCCACCACACAACCTTTCAGAGGTTATTGGAGGTTTAATAGAGGTTATAGAACACCCAGACTGCCAAGTAGAAGATTTAATGAAACACATAAAGGGGCCAGACTTTCCGACAGCAGGAAAGGCACTAGGGTTAGATGGAATAAAAAGCGCCTACGCAACTGGAAGAGGAAAAGTAAAGATGCAGGGAACTGCACATGTTGAACCAAACAGCAAAGGAAGAGATTCTTTAATTATAACAGAAATTCCATACCAAGTAAACAAAGCCAATTTAATTGAAAAAATAGCACACTTAGCCAGAGATAAAAAAATAGAGGGTATAGCCGAGCTTAGAGATGAATCAGATAAAGACGGTATGAGAATTGTTATAGAAACCAAAAGAGATGCCGTCCCGGAAGTAGTTTTAAACCAGCTTTATAAGCAAACACAACTACAAGACACGTTTGGAATAATTTTATTAGCTCTTGTAGACGGAACCCCAAAGGTAATGTCTCTAAAGGAGCTTTTAGAGGTTTTCCTTGTTTTTAGGCAAGACATTGTTGTAAAAAGAACAGAATTTGATTTAAGAAAAGCAGAAGCAAGGGCGCATATTTTAGAAGGACTAAAAATTGCTCTTGATAATATAGATAGCGTTCTAGAAACAATTAAAAAGAGTAAGGACCCAGAGGCGGCAAGAACAGGATTAGTTGGTGGTTATGGTTTGTCAGAAAAACAAGCACAAGCTATACTGGACATGAAGCTACAAAAGCTAACAGGGCTAGAAACAGAAAAAATACTAGCAGAATACAAAGAAATTATTCAATACATGGCTGAGCTAAAAAGTATTTTAGATAGCAAAACCAAAAGAATGGAAATTATTAAAGAAGAACTTCTCGAAATAAAAGAAAAATACGGAGAAGAAAGAAGAACTGAAATAATTGATAAAGCAACAGACCTAAACATAGAAGACATGATCAAAGAAGAGGACATGGTTTTAACTATTACTCACAATCAATATATCAAAAGAACAAGCGTTAGCACCTACAAAAGTCAAAGAAGGGGAGGGCGTGGAGTTCAGGGCCAAACAGCAAGAGAAGAAGATTTTACCGAACACCTGTTTGTAGAAAACACACATAGCTATATATTGTTTTTTACAGACAAAGGTAAGTGCTATTGGGTAAAGGTTTATGATATTCCAGAGGGCGGAAGAGCTGCAAAGGGAAGAGCTATTGTAAATCTTATTGGGTGTGAGCCCGATGAAAAAGTAAGTGCCTTTATAGGGGTAAAACAAGACCAGTTCCACGACGATCATTTTGTGGTAATGGCAACAGAAAAAGGAATTGTTAAAAAGACAAAGCTTTCTGCCTATTCAAACCCCAGAAAAAAAGGAATATATGCTGTAGAAATTAGAGAGGGTGACAGTCTGATTGAGGCAAGGGTATCTAATGGAGAAAACGACATTCTTTTAGGGACAACAAACGGAAAGTCTATCAGATTTTCAGAAGAACAAATAAGGCCAAGCGGAAGAAAAACGATGGGGGTAAAGGGCATTACCTTAAGCTCCAAAGACGATAAAGTTGTTGGAATGTTGTTAATTAAAAGAGAGGGTACGGTGCTTGTTGCAACAGAAAATGGCTTCGGAAAAAGAACGGAAATTATTCAGTACCGCGCACAAAAAAGAGGTGGTAAGGGTGTTTTAACAATGAAAACCACAGACAAGATAGGTAAAATGATTACAATTAAAGAGGTGGTAGGAACAGACGACTTAATGATTATAAGAGACGATGGCGTTTTAATAAGAATGCCAGTTTCACAAATAAGATCTATTGGAAGAGCAACACAGGGAGTAAAACTTATTAAGCTTGCAGAGGGAACCAAGGTGTCTGCTATTACAAGAATAATATCAGAAGAAGAAAAAACTGCAGATGAGCCAGAAAATAACCCAGAACCTCAAGACGCTTAGAAATCAAATAAGAAAAAAGGGGAAGCCGAACCAAACAATTAAGCTTGTAGCGGTAACAAAAACAAGATCCGCAGAACAGGTGTCGGTAGCAATAGAGGCAGGAGTTTCTTCTATAGGCGAAAACAAAGTCCAAGAAGCAGAAGCCAAGTTTTCCCATATTGAAAAAATTAAGTCAGTAGAAAAAAGGTTGATAGGCCAACTACAATCAAATAAAATAAAAAAGGCTATAAAGCTTTTTGACACCATAGACTCAGTAGACTCAACAAAATTAGCAAAGAAAATATCAAAAGCGTCTGCGCTTATTAAAAAAAAACAAAGAGTTCTAATTCAGGTTAACACTAGCGACGAAACAACAAAGGGTGGATTCGAAAAAGAAAGCATTGATGAAATATTGTCGTGTTTTAATTTAAAAAATATAAAAATTGAAGGCTTGATGACAATTGGACCCACCGAACCAGATAACAGCAAAAGAGAAAGAGCCTTTATGTTGCTTGGGAAAATATTTTCAAAAATAAATGCAAGGTTGCCAGAAGATAAAAAAATGACGGAGCTATCAATGGGAATGAGTGGTGATTTTTTACTTGGAATTGAAAACGGATCCACAATGGTGCGAGTGGGAACGTTGATCTTTGGAAAAAGAGAAGAATTTGTCGGGCGCTAAAACCCAACCCAAATCAAAATATTACAAAAAACTCTGGAGAATTGGTGCGGCCGGAGCCCTAATAACAACACTGGCAACTCTTTTAATAATCATAACAGAAAATAAGTTTGGTTTTGTAAAAATTGGAATACCAGTTAGGTTGATAAATATTTTAATATTTTTAACAACGTTGGAGCTTTTAATCATTTTAATTTGGTCAACCCTCAGCTTTCCACTAAAAAACAACAGTAAAAATTTTTCTGTAAGAGGAATATATGTCTTTATTAGACACCCAATTTACACAACACTTATATTTCATTTTCCAATAATAACCGCCCTAAACCACAGGTCTTTTGTATTGTTGTTCTTTATCCCAATATACTATTCTTTTTGGTCGAGGCTCGTGGAGAAAGAAGAAGAATACCTTGTTGGTATTTTTCAGGAAGACTATGTAGATTATATGGCAAAAATTCCAAGATTCATTCCTTGGAGATAAGAAAATGCTTTTGGGTTTTGGGGAAACCACAAAACAGACAAGTAGGAAAAAAATGAAAAAAATAACACTAATATTATTATTAATTGTAGGAGCGGCAATGTCTCAAGAAAAACACCACGGGTTTGAATACATTAAAGAGTCTGGGGGTATCAAAGAATATCGCATGACATCAAACGATCTTACCGTTTTAATTAAAGAAGATAGAACTGCGCCAGTTGCTACTTTTATGGTAACATATAGGGTTGGTTCGGTAAACGAGGCAACAGGACACACGGGAGCAACACACCTACTAGAACACCTCATGTTTAAGGGTTCTAAAAACTATAGAAACGGAAAAGCAGACATTATATTAGATGCGGTTGGTGCCAGAACAAATGCAACCACATGGACAGATAGAACCAATTATTTTGGCACATTACCCAGCAAGCACCTTGATACAATTATTGACATAGAAGCCGATAGAATGAGGGGGGCAATAATTGTAGAAGAAGACAGACAGTCAGAAATGACAGTTGTCAGGAACGAGTTCGAAAGGGGTGAAAACAGCCCACAAAGAGTGCTAGATCAACACATATGGTCTATGGCGTTTCAGGCTCACCCATATCACCACTCAACAATAGGTTGGAAGTCGGACATAGAAAACATGCCAATAGAAAAGCTGAAAGAGTTTTATGACACGTATTACTGGCCAAACAATGCGACAGCAACAATCGTTGGGGATGTGTCAGTTTCTGAAGGACTAAAAATGGTTAAAAAACACTTTGGTCAAATAAGAAAAAGTAAGCACGAAATACCCGAGGTGTATACAACAGAGCCAAAACAAGAAGGACAAAGGCGTGTTATGCTAAACAGGGTGGCACAACAGGGCGTTGTTGGGGTGGCATATAAAAGCCCACCAGCTTCAAGCGAAGACATGGCACCCATGATAGTTTTAGGATCAATTATGTCTTCTGGTAAAAACAGTAGATTTTATAAACAAATAACCGACAAAGGAATGGTGACGTCTATTTCTGCATCACCAAGCAAGTTTAAATATGAAGGACTGTTTGAAATTTATGCAAGCTTAACTCCGGGGGTAAAACACGAAGATGTTGAGCAGGCAATTATCGAAGAGCTAGAAAAGGTAAAAAAAGACGGGGTGAATGAAAAAGAAACAGAAAAAGCAAAAACCAAACTAACAACAGCCCGCCTCTTTTCTCAGGACGGTTCATACGCCGTAGCGGGGGGGCTAAATGAGGCTATTGCAAGCGGAGACTGGACCCTATACACCACCTATGAGGAGAAAATTAATAAGGTAACGGCAGAGGACGTGAAGAGAGTAGCAAACAAATATATTTTAAATCAAATGAGCACTGTTGGATATTTTATTCCAGAAAGTCCAGGAGAGAGTGAAAAGGGTACAAATGAGGCTGCAGCACACAGGCACCACAATGGGCCATATATGCTTAAAGAAGAAAACAAAGAGATGGCCAGCGCGTTTACAAACAATGTAGTAGCATCAGAACCAACAAAGGGGGTTTTTTTATATACGCTCAAAAGAGGTTCGGGGGTGGTTACCTTAAGTGGGAGCATGTTGGGTGGAAGTAATTATGCTGAAAAAAAACAAATGATACCATCGCTAGTTGTTTCAATGTTAGACCAAGGAACAAAATCAAAATCAAAGTTTGAAATAAGCGACCAGCTCGAAAGCGTAGGAGCAAGGCTTGGTTTTGGGGCCGGACCAGCAAGGATTTCTTTTACAGGAAAGTTTCTAGAGAAAGACACAGATTTGGTGCTAGGGTTGTTAGCAGAACAAATTAAAGAGCCAGCGTTTAAAAAAGATGAGCTCGATAAGGTTTTAAAAAGGAGGGCGGCCGGTCTTAAAAAAAGCAAAGAAAGCACATGGAACAACGCATTTAACGACGTACTCAGAAGTTTTTATGGGGACAAACATCAAAATTCACCTCTTTTACCAGATGACGGCTTAAAAGAACTGAACACAATAAACGTAAAAGAACTAAAAGATTTTCATGACAAAAACTACGGCAAGGGCTCTATGGTTATTGTGGTTGTTGGGGACGTAGATCATGAAAACATGTCTAAAATAATTGAAAAAAACTTTGCTAGCTGGAAGACTTCTCCAATTGAAGAAAAAAAAGAGAGACGAGCTGGCACACCAAAGGTTGGACAAAAATATATAACCATGAAAGACAAAACAAGTTCGGACCTTATATATGGTATACCGCTTAACATAAACGAAGATCACGAAGATTTTTTACCGCTAACGGTTGGAACAAGGGCGCTCGGTGGAGCCTTTACGGCCAGACTTATGAGAAAGGTCAGGGTAGAAGACGGGTTAACATATGGAGTATATTCATCACTAACAGGCACAACAAATAAAAGCCCTGGGGCATGGATTGCGTATGGTACATACTCTCCAGACCTACTAAAAAGAGGAGAGGCTTCAATGGAGGGGGTTCTTAATAAGTGGGCGAAGAGTGGCATCACAAAAGAAGAGCTTAAAGGAATGAAAAGTACAATTGTTGGATCGATGCAGGTAGGATATGACACCACAGGAGGTCTCGCCAGAGGTATTTTGTCCGCAGTGGTCAATAGGGGTGGAGTAAAATATCTTGATGACTATGCTCAAAAAATAGAAGAGGTAACTCTGGAGCAAGTAAATAACGCCATAAAAGAACACATAAAAATGGAAATGGTTTATAGGGTAGCGGCGGGGTCGATTGACAATAAGGGAATCCCAACAAAAGAATAGGCATAATAATTAAAATGATTAAAGCAATATTGGCGTGTGACGATTTGGGGGGTGTAAGCAAAGACGGGACAATGCCCTGGCCAAAAAACTCAAAAGACCTAAGGTGGTTTAAAAACAACACAGCTAAAAATATTGTTGTCATGGGATCAACAACATGGGACGACCCCCTTATGCCTGGCCCCCTACCAAAAAGAACCAACGTTTTAGCAACAACCAGAGAAAAAGACTACCCTGGCGCACAAAAATATATTAGCGGAGAAATAACAAAAGAAATACAAACAATTGCAAAAGAAAACAAAAACATTACAACCTGGATTATTGGCGGACCGAACATTATTAATCAAACACTTGACATTATTGACGAGTTTTATCTTAGCAGAATTCCTGGAGAATATAACTGTGATACTTTTTTACCTCTCGATAAAATAGAAAAACTCTTTGATAAAACCTGGTCAGAAGACCACGGCGCCGTAGAGTTCCAAATATGGAAAAAGAGGGGGGTATATTGAAACAATACCTTAGTGCATTAGAACATATTTTTAAGGAAGGCAAAGACAGAAAAGACAGAACGGGCATAGGTACCAGAGGGATTTTTGGTCATCAATTGCGCTTTGATCTGCGAAACAGCTTTCCCGCAGTAACCACAAAAAAGCTTGCATGGAGAAGCGTAGTAAGTGAGTTGTTGTGGTTTCTTGAGGGAGAAACAGACGAAAGAAGATTAGCTGAAATTCATTATGGACAATCAAGAGAAGAGCTCAAAGAAAAAAAAACAATTTGGACAGCAAATGCCGATAAGCAGGGTAAAGAGCTTGGTTATAAAAACACAGAAACAATTAAAGAGCTTGGCCCCGTATATGGAAATCAGTGGAGAAGTTGGAAGGGCAAAGACAAAAACGTAGATCAAATTAAAGATGTATTAAAAAGCCTATCTCAAGACCCCTATAGCAGAAGACACATTGTTAGTGCTTGGAACGCGGGTGAAGTACACAAAATGGCACTACCCCCATGCCACACAATGTTTCAGTTTCACGTACAAGGTGGAGAGCTGAGCTGTCAAATGTATCAGAGAAGCGCTGACATGTTTTTAGGTGTTCCGTTTAATATTGCATCATACAGCCTATTAACATGCATCATGGCCCAACTACTAAACATGACCCCAGGCGACTTCGTGTGGACTGGAGGAGACTGCCACATATATCAGAACCATTTTGACCAAGTAAGAGAACAAATTAAGCGCTCTCCAAAACCACTCCCCACAATTTCAATGCCAAAGTTCAATACAATAAGCGACGTTATAATGGCAAACCCAAAAGACTTTAAACTAAATGATTATGACCCTATGGAAAGCATCAAGGCTCCAATGGCTGTTTAGTATGCACATATAATAAATATGCGACCAGCCCATATTTAGTTTTATATTCCTATCAAATTACAACACAAAAAATGAGAAAAAATAACTTTAGAAATATTGCAATCATAGCACACGTAGACCACGGAAAAACAACCCTGGTAGATGGTATGTTACAACAAAGCGGAACCTTTAAGGCCCACCAAGAGCTACAAGACAGGGTTATGGATTCAATGGACCTTGAAAAAGAAAGAGGGATAACAATAACCGCTAAAAACACGGCAGTATATTACAAAGATATCAAAATTAATATCATGGACACGCCGGGTCACGCCGACTTTGGAGGAGAGGTTGAAAGAAGTTTAAACTTAGTAGACGGAGCTCTGCTGTTAGTTGATGCAAGCGAGGGCCCCCTACCACAAACGCGCTTTGTTTTAAAAAAGGCGCTAGACAAAAATATACCAATAATTTTGGTAATTAATAAAATTGACAGACCGGACGCAAGAATTGAAGAGGTTGTGAGCGAGGTGTATGATTTATTTATAGACTTAGACGCAAACGATGAACAAATCGAATTTCCAATTATTTATACTAACGCTAAGGAGGGAGTGGCACACACCAAACTAGAAGATGGGTCAGAAACGCTGGACCCCCTCTTTAATACAATTTTAAATAATATACCAGGACCAATAGCAGATGATCAAAAAACACCACAATTTCTCATTACAAACCTAGACTACGACTCCTATGTTGGACAAATTGCAATTGGAAGGCTCAACAACGGTACACTGGAAATGAATAGACGCTATTCTCTTTGTGGTGAAGAAAAGACTACATCTGGGCACAAGTTTTCTGCACTATACACATTTAAAGGTTTAAAAAAAAACAAGGTTGACAAACTAGAGGCCGGAGATATTATAGCAGTAGCCGGAATTGAAAATATTACAATCGGAGACACTATTTCATCGCACGAAAATCCAGAGCCTCTTCCAAGAATCGAAATAGACGAACCAACAGTTTCTATGTTGTTTTATGTAAACAACAGCCCTTTTGCGGGAAAAGAAGGAAAATACCTGACAACCAGACACATTAACGACAGACTTGAAGAGGAAATCTTAAGCAACGTTTCATTGCAGGTTTTAAAAACCGACAGGACAGATGCATATGAGGTAAGAGGAAGAGGAGAATTACAAATGGCAGTATTAATTGAAACCATGAGAAGAGAAGGGTACGAGTTTATGGTTTCTAAGCCTAAAGTAATTACAAGAGAAGAAAATGGTAAGACTGTGGAGCCCATGGAAAAAGTTTTTTTAGATGTTCCCGAAGATAAGGTTGGCGTTTTAACAGAAAAGCTTTCAGCAAGAAAAGGTAGAATGACAAATCTGCAGAATCACGGTTTTGGTAGGGTGTCATTAGAGTTTTCTATACCCTCTAGAGGCTTAATTGGTTTTAGAAGCCAGTTTATTACAGATACAAAAGGCGCAGGAATAATGAACAAGCTTTTTGATGGATATGCGCCCTGGTTTGGTAGAATACCCCAAAGAAACACAGGGGCACTAATTTCTGATAGAAAGGGACGGGTTACAACTTATGCCTGTATTAATATGGCGGATCGTGGGGAGCTTTTTGTAAGTGTGGGCACAGAGGTTTATGATGGAATGGTTATTGGAGAAAGGAACAAAACAAACGACCTCGCACTTAACATTACTAGAGAAAAGAAGCTTTCTAATATGAGAAGCTCTGGATCTGACAACACGGTAACGGTTAGGCCGCCAAGAGCTCTATCGCTTGACCAATCCATCGAGTTTATTTCAGAAGATGAGCTTGTAGAAATAACACCAATATCTGTTAGGTTGCGTAAAATGGAGCTAGATCAGCAAAAAAGAGAAGCAACACAAAAGAAAGAAAGACTTGCTGATCAACAATAAACTAGTCTCCAAAGCGCACCACTAAAAAAACACCACACAAAGTAATTCCACCCCCAAGTATTACTGCAAAACCAATTGGTTCACCAAAAAGCGCCAAGGCGCCTAAAGAAGAAACTATAGGCTCACCCAAAGGAACGGCGGCAACGGTTGTGGTGCTAAGCGTTTTAATTAAATAATAAAAAATGTTATGTCCAACCATAGTTGGAACAAGTGCTAAAAAAATAAACCAAGGAAGCTCTTGTGATGAAAAAGAAAAAACAGAAACGCCGACGATTAAAGAAATCACCCACAATGTACAGGCGGCAAAAAAGAACAGCCACCGCGTGTATTCAAACAAACCAACACTTGCCCTAATATCTTTACCCACAACTAACACAAACGAGATAGCAACTGAACATAAAATAGCTAATATGTTTCCGAGCATACCCGTTTCGCTAAATGAGCTTTGACTTACTAAAACACCAGCACCCAAAAAAGCTATTAGGAGACCAAAAATAACAACAGGAAGAATTGGCTTCCTTTGAAATGTAATTGCATAAATCTCTGTGAAAATTGGGGCCGTAGTTCCAAGGAGCGCAGCCTCAGCAATAGATGTTAACTGAACACTTCGAAAAAATAAGGCAAAGTGTATACCAAGAAAAAACCCCGCAAACAGTATTTTTTTATCGGGAACAAAAGATAAGATATTTTTGTAAGAAACAATGAAGACCATGATACTTGCCAAAAACATTCTCCAAAAAGCTATAGTGATCGCATCGGTATCTGGCAACATTCGCACCACCAAAGATGCAGAGCTGACAGAAAGAAGGGCTATGGTTAATAGTAAAAATTTATTATTTATCATACCAGCTTTCACAATGTTATTAAATTTGACACTATGAAATTAACGATTAAAACAACACTATATATTTATTTTTGTTTTTCTTTAGTGGTGGGGCAGGTTCCAGGTGAAAACTATAAGGTGTTTAATAGACTCATAAATGAGACAAAAATTCAAGATTATTATAGCATAAATGAGATCAGAGAGATTTTTGAAAGCCCCCTATTAATACAAGAGCCAATGGTTCTTGAGAGGTTTAATAAAAAGCCAGAAAAAATTAAAACATACAAACAGTATAAGGCTATTTTCTTTACTGAAGAGAGGTTAAATGGGGGGGTGGATTTTTATTTCAAAAACAAAGATCTTTTAAACAAAATTATGTTAGAGTTTGATATTGATCCTCTTATTTTAGTTTCAATTGTAGGAATAGAAACAAACTATGGAAAGAGATATGCAGAATACACGGTATTTAATTCTCTTTATACACAAATAGTAAACCTACCAAAGCGCGCCACATGGGCAACAAAAGAACTCTATCACTTGCTATTATATTCAAAAGAACAAAATATTAATCCCTTTCAGCTTGAGGGGTCGTATGCCGGGGCATTTGGGTATGGGCAGTTTATTCCATCAAGCTTCAATAAGCTTTCAATAGACTATAGCGGAGACGGTAAGAAAGACCCATACAATTGGGAAGATGTTTTGGGGAGCATAGCCTACTACTTAACTGAAAACGGATACCCAAAAGATAACCATAACTTTTCCTTTAGATCACAAATTTGGAGAAGTATTCGCACCTATAATCGATCAGACAAATACGCAAACACTGTTATTGATTTTAGAAACGAGCTTTCTAGGAGAATTTTTTTATCATATTAACCAAAGAGTGTTTTCTTTTGGTATAGGGGGGGAGCATTAGCCTGAAAGGGGACCAAGCACTGCTTTTCAAAATAGCCTTCTCATGCGAAAAGGCATCAAAACCATATTTTCCGTGGTAACTCCCAAGACCGCTATTATTTATACCGCCAAAGGGAAGGTGTGGGTTTGTGTGGTGAATGACACAGTCATTAAAAACAAGAGCACCACTTGAGGTTTCCTCTGTGAGTCTTTTTTGATTTTTTTTATTATAGCTAAACAGATAAAGAGCAAGTGGCTTTTCTCTTTTATTAATAAACCCAATAGCTTCGTCCATAGTTTTATAAGTAACAATCGGCATTAGGGGACCAAAAATTTCTTCTTTCATTACCAAAGAATCCATTGAGACATCACAAAGAACCGTTGGAGCAATAAACCTTTTGCTTCTGTCTGTGTTTCCGCCGGCCACCACCTTAGCACCCATTCCCTTGGCGTTTTCTAAATATCCCTCAATTCTATCAAAGTGTGTTGTGTTTACAATTTGACAATAGTCGTTTGAAGGCCCACCATCACTTCCACTAAAAAAGGTCTTAAAGTTTTCTCTTAGCCCCGAAACCAGATCATCTTTTTTGCTTTCATGACATAAAATATAATCAGGAGCAGTACAGGTTTGCCCAGCATTTGCAAACTTGTAGAAAGCTAACTTCCATGCAGCTTCAGAAATATTTGCACTATTATCAACAATCACGGGAGACTTTCCGCCAAGCTCAAGAGTAACGCCAGACAAGTGTTTAGCCGCTGCAGACATCACAAGCTTCCCAGTTGATGGGCTTCCCGTGAACATAACGTGATTAAACGGATGAGATAACAACTCAATAGCAGCTTTCTCGTCACCCAAAACAACAGCAACTTCGTTAGGATCAAATGTCCTCTCTATCAATTTTTTTAAAAAAGCACCAGACGCAGGAGTAAACTCAGAGGGCTTAATCACAGCCGTATTTCCTGATGCAATTGCAGCAATGAGAGGATTAAGGCACAGCAAAATAGGATAGTTCCACGGAGAAAGGATTAATATGCTTCCTTTGGGCTCAGGTCTTACCCATCCAGAAGTAAATAGTATTGTTGAAGGAGAGGGCACCCTTTTTGAGCGCATCCACTTTTTTAAATTTTGTATTGCAAAGTCAGCTTCAGCTTTAACGCCCAAAACCTCACTTATAATAGATTCTGTTGGACTCTTTTTCATATCTAGAGACAGAGCATCGATAGCCTCTTGTTCCATTGACATAAAATTATTCAACAAAGTTTTTAGTTTTTGTTTTCTATCACCATGAGTAGACTTTGCTAAAGAGGAATGTTTCTCTAGCTGAGAACTAAAAAGACCCTTAATTTTAGATAAATCATCATTCATTGAGAACAAATATAGACAATTTTGAAGACATGTTAAAAGAAATAGATATAGGACACACTGGTCACAACGTAAGCGACGCAATTACCGAGCTAGAGGTGGCAATTAGTACAGCCAAATCTGATTCACAAACTACGGCTGTCAAAATAATACACGGGCTTGGAAGCGGAAGGGTTGCAACAGAGGTAAGAAGGTGGGCAAAAGCACAAAAGGGTAGATTTAGAGGGGTCATTAATGGCGAAGACTATGATATGTTTAATAGAGGCGCCGTGGAAATGAGATCTGAATTTTTAACTAGTAATGATGAGGACTTTAATCGCAGAAACCCCGGTATCACTATTATTTGGCTTTAGAGCTAAAGCTCTATTTCTTTAAAAGAAACACCAATTTTTTCTAACCTTTTAATTAAAACATTGCCCAAACCAATAGATGGGGTTAAAAGACCCCCAAAGTTTTTTCCACCGGGTCAAGTCTTCAAGATCTTCAACAGACAAGCAAAGGGCGCTTTCACAAGCCATTCGCGATGTCATTTTATATCCCGGGTCACCACTTGCAGACATAGAAAAGGCTTGAACACCATCTTGCGTTTTTACCAAAAACCTGCTTTTAAAAAACCCAGAATCCATAGCCTCTTGTGATGGACCCTCACCAGGCTTTCTAAAAAAAGGCCTTAAAAACTTCCTTAGGGGTGAAAAAATCATAAGACCAAGCACCAAGGTCATTATTGACACCTTTCTAGCTGCACCCTTATTGCTGTAGTATGCCCCTTCGGAATAAACAAAATTTTCCCCATAATATTTTCCTATTTTTTTAGAAAGAGCTGCAGATCTTCGTACAACCCTCGTGTTTGGAAGCGCCATTATAAAGGGGCCGGTCCAACCACCAATGTGAGGGATTTTTTTAATTTTAATTTTGTCATTCGTCATCTTTTTTTGGTGAACTGAAACGGTATTTTCTGGGTTTAGCGAAAACTTTCCAAGACCACCCTTTGTAAGTTTTGCATCAACAGATGAAAACATAGTTTCCATTGTTCCACCAGAAGATTCACCTTTCAAGGCCTGAAAACAGTGGACGCTGTCCACCTCTCCAACAACTTTGTTGACTGCATAAAAAACGCCCAAATCAGATGGAGCAGAATCAAACCCACACGCGTTTATTATTCTAACACCTTTTGCTTCAGCATCCTTATGGTGTTTTTCTATCTGATCCCTAATCCAAAAGCTTTCACCGGTTATATCAACATAGTGACAACCAGCGTTAACACAAGAACGAACAAGGTCTGAACCGTACTTATGATAAGGGCCGGCTGTTGACAAGACAACTTCAGCGTCTTGACACATTTTATCTAGCGCTTCAACATCAAAGGCATCTGCCACAACTATAGGACAAGACAACCCGTGCCTGCTTCTAACCATCTCTAGCTTTTCTTTGTTTCTTCCGGCTATAGCTATAGAAACATCAGGATATTTCTCTGACATATATTTAACACAAAGCTCGCCGGTAAATCCGGTGGCACCAAAAATAACGATCTGATATTTTTTATTCATAATTCAGCTTGTGCAGCCGCTAACCTCGCAATAGGAACTCGAAAAGGAGAACAGCTTACATAGTTTAAACCAAGTTCTCTACAAAACCCAATGCTTTCAGGTTCTCCTCCATGTTCTCCACATATTCCAATGGAGATAGATTTTTTTGTTTTTCTACCACCCTCAACAGCGAAACGCATTAACTTACCAACTCCATCCTGATCAATTTTTTCAAATGGATCCCCAGGCAAAACCTTTTGTTGAAAGTATGGTTCAAAAAATGTGCTTGTGTCATCTCGACTAAAGCCAAAAGTTGTTTGCGTGAGATCGTTAGTACCAAAACTAAAAAAATCAGCATGTTTTGCAATTTCTTCAGCAATCAAGCAGGCTCGGGGCACCTCTATCATGGTCCCAATTTTATACTTCAAGCTCAAACCATATTTTCCAGAAAGCCTTTTATAGACACCTACAACAATATTCTTTTGATGTACAAACTCATTTACATGAGATACTAGTGGAATCATAATCTCTATTTTGGGATTGTACCCTTCTTTTTTAAGCCTTAAGGAGGCTCCCAAAAGAGCCTCAGCCTGCATCTCTGTAATTTCAGGATAAGAAATACCAAGCCTACAACCACGATGCCCTAACATAGGGTTCGATTCTTTTAAAAATTCAATTCTTGCTAAAATTGAAGCTTTAGTTTTATTTAAATCTAAAGCAAGACGATCCAGTTCTTTGTTACCAATATTTATAAACTCATGAAGTGGGGGGTCTAATAACCGCACCGTCACCGACTTTCCATCCATCGTCTTTAAAATGTTATAAAAATCCCTTGTCTGAAAGGGAAGAAGCTTTTTTAAGTGTTTAACTCTAGAATTTTTATCCGAGGACAAAATCATTTTTCTAAACTCATGCACACGCATCTCTTCAAAAAACATATGCTCGGTACGGCACAAACCAATACCCTCTGCACCGAAATCTAAGGCTTTTTGGCAATCTTCTGGTGTGTCAGCGTTTGTCCTAATCTTTAATTTACGTATCTGATCTGCCCAAGAAAGGAGCTCACTTAGTGGCCCAGACCTATCAATGGGGTTTTGAAATAAGCGCATCTTTCCAAGAAAAACCTCCCCAGTAGATCCGCTTAGCGTTATCCAATCACCCTCTTTTATTTTTATATCACCTATAAAGCCAGAGCGCAGATTGTTGTTGATGCGCAAGGTTTGACAGCCTACGATACAGCTTTTACCCCAACCCCTAGCAACAAGAGCTGCATGACTAGTTAGTCCGCCGCGTGAAGTTAAAATCCCCTCTGAGTAGTGCATACCGTGAATATCTTCAGGTGAGGTTTCTTCTCTAATAAGAATAACCTTTTTGCCCTTCTTTCCTAAAAGCTCAGCTCTTTCAGCTGTAAACACCACTTCACCAGAAGAGGCTCCCGGCCCAGCTGGTAAACCGCCTCCAATTGACGACACACCCAACAAAGAGTCAGGGTCTATATTTTTTAAAAGACTTTCATAAATTTGGTTTGGGTGAACACGGGAAAGCGCAGTTTTTTTATCAATCAACTTTTCATGCACCATATCGGTCGCAATTTTAATTGCAGCAATACCCGTTCTTTTTGCGGTTCTTGTTTGTAGCATCCACAGTTTTTCATCTTGAATTGTGAACTCAATGTCCTGCATTTCATCAAAATGTTTTTCTAGTTTTTTTCTTACACGATCCAGCTGTTTAAATGCGCCTGGCATTTTATGTTCAAGGCTTTGTTTTGAACCAGAGTCAGCTAGAATTGGGTGTGGCGTGCGAATGCCAGCAACCACATCTTCACCCTGAGCATTTGGAAGCCATTCACCATAGAATTTATTTTCTCCACTAGAAGGATTTCTTGTAAAAGCAACTCCGGTTCCACAATTTTTACCTAGATTACCAAAAACCATAGCCTGTACACTTACTGCAGTGCCCATTGAGGTTGGAATATTTTCAAACACCCTATACTCTTTTGCTCTTTTGCCATTCCAGCTAGAAAAAACAGCTTCAATAGCACCAAATAGCTGATCGTGTGGATCGTCGGGAAACGGAACGCCAAAGTCCTTTTTAATTAAGTCGAGATATTCTGAAATTAATTCCTTCCAGTGATCTGCGGTTACTGTTGCGTCGCTCCTATGACTATATTTTTTTTTCATTTTTGAAAGTAGACTCTCCATTTTAATTCTGATTGGGCTTTTAGTTTTATTAAGTTGTAATGACTTTTCCATAACCACATCAGCATACATCATAATTAATCTACGATAACTGTCATATGCAAACCTTTCACTTCCGGAGCGAGCAATTAGGTATGGCAATGTTTTTGATGTTAAACCAATATTTAAAATAGTTTCCATCATCCCGGGCATTGATACGGGAGCACCAGACCTGACAGACAAAAGAAGGGGATTTTTTCCACCAAAAGAACACCCAACAATTTTTTCGGTTTTTGTAATATAGGTTCTAACATTTTTTTTGAGGGCTATAGATAGCTTTTTATTTTTTAAAAAATCATTACATAATGAAGTCGCAAGCGTAAATCCAGGAGGTACAGGAAGTCCCAGCTTGCACATTTCAGCGATATTTGCGCCCTTACCACCCAAGACTGCTGACATAGATTGATCACCATCGGTTTTAGTTTGTGAAAAAAAATATATTTTTTGTTTAAAGTTCATTATGAATACATTATTGCTGTTTAAAAATTTTACGGCAAAATCAAAATAAGCCGCACCAATTTAAGGAGAGGGTATGAAAAAAACATTTATAATATTTGTAATGGCATTCATGATTTCTTGTTCAGGCGAAATTTATGAAGACCAAATTATCATTAAAGAAGACGGTCTTGCATACAACAAAGAATCAGATAGCCTGTTTTCGGGGGACGTCCTAGATAAGTATGGAGAGCTACTTGGGGTATATAAAAGAGGCCTTAAGGATGGCGAATGGTTTGAGGTAGACATTCGAAAAGGTACACAAAAAAAGGCAAAATACATCAAGGGAATTCCGGATGGTGAGCAAGTTACTTATTTATTTCCAGGCCCTAGAGAAAAAAATAAGAGACTAGAGTATATTAAGTACGAAGATGGGAAAATTGTTGGAACATGGACAACCTGGAGCAAAGATAGTGAAGGGCGATTAATAACTAGGGGAGAAATAACTTTTGAAGATGGCGCAGGTAGATGGAAAGAAAGAGACCCAAATACACGAGCTCTCATTAGAGCAGGAAATTATGAAAACTGGGAAAAGTCAGGGCTGTGGAAAAGTTGGGACTCCCAAGGGGTAATGGTAAGTGAGGGAGAATATTCAGAAGGAAAAAAATTTAATACATGGGTATGGTATGAAGATGGAAAAGACACGGGGTGGAAAGAAAGCTACATTAACGGACAATTGAATGGAGCATTTTATAACCTATCTCCCCACTCCCCGAACAGAGGAAAAGGCACATACAATGAGGGTATCAAAACCGGAGACTGGAAAGAATATTTTATCCTAAAAGAAGGTTCTTTGGCTCTAAAGCAGTCAGGCTCCTACCAGTTTGGTAAAAAAGAGGGTATCTGGGCACACTACAAAAAAGAAGATAATAGTATTATTGAATCAAATATTACAAAATCAAGAAAGATAGCATCGGGACCCTATGAGCAAGATATAAAAACTGGAGAATGGATAGAGGGCCCAGACATTGATTTTGGATCTCGCTTTTACGGCAAAGGGGAATACAAAAATAACAAAAAAAACGGAGTATGGAACTATGTTGCTCCGCAAGAAAACCCTACCATAAGTGGAAGTTTTGTTGATGGAGAGCCATCGGGAAAGTGGAAAGCAAGATATAATAAAAAAAACTACGAAGGTACCCTAAAAGAGTTAATGATTAAGGTTCCCAAGCTCAACGAATATAAATTTTAAGAGCAGTTTTTTGAAAAAAGCTTTAGTTGGAATTAACCCTTATGATTTAGAGCAAAAAGGCTCTTCCTGGAACGCCACAAAAAAGGCATATTATCAGGCTATTTGGGCAGCAGATGCATGTCCGGTAACAGTGCATCATACCAAAAATTTAAGTCAAATAAAATCGCTTGTTTCCAATATAGACGCACTGTTAATGGTGGGAGGCCCAGACATCCCTGCAAGTAAATATCAATCTATTAACCCACATCTTTTAGATAAAGATGTTATGTCAGAAAACAGAGAAAATTTTGATAGGGTACTCTTTTTAGAGGCTATGAAACAAAACAAAAAAGTTCTAGCAATTTGTGCGGGTGTACAACATGTAAATGTAATCTATGGAGGGAGTCTCATTGAAGATATACCAGCGCTAGTAGAAAACCATGTTGATCACGGGGTTTTTAATGGGGCGGCCAGCGTTCACCCCGTAACCATTACAAAGAAAAGTTCCATGCTCGCAAAAATTGTTAAAAAAAGGAAAATAGATATTAAAAGCAGCCATCATCAGTGTATAAATGTTTTAGGAAAAGACATTATAATTACTGCAAAATCAGATGATGGTTTAACCGAAGCAATAGAAATAAAAGGCAGAGAAAACTTTATAGGAGTACAATGGCATCCAGAAATAATGTTTAATAGCAAAGAAATGAACCAATTATTTTTTTGGTTGGGCAGCCATTGATATTTTTTGCTTCACTATCAAAAAATATAATTAATTAAATGGAAGCTCCATCCCTCCTTTTGTCAGCAAAAGATTCAAAAGGGCTACAAGCATTTACGCCACCAAAATACATATTCTTATCTTCCCAATAGACAACATTTTTTGTTTTATATTGCGCTTGGTTTGTGTTTGGCTCACAGTGCAAAATATCGCCCTCGAGATGAATTCTTGGTCTAGAAATAGACTCTTTCAACGACATTTTACCACTAATTAAATTATTTATTACAGACAGCGTTGCAGAAATGATTCTACTGCTACCAGCAGAACCTAGAGTAGTTGGACTGTTATTTTTATCAATAATCAATGTTGGACAAATATTGCTTGGTATTCTTTGTTTAGATTGCCAACTGTGGAAACCATTAACATTTAAGTGTTTTTCACCTAACATATTATTGGGCATAATTCCAGTACCTGGTACTATAAAGCCAGCACCAACACCGTTTGTTGTTGTAACTGAAGCCACATTGTTGTTTTTATCAATAATACTGAGGTGGGTAGTAGAACCAACCATGTCTTGGTCTTTATAATTCCTTATTTTGTGTAAAGCAGTTTCTATATCTTGTTTAGAGGTACTATCTAATTTATTTAAATGTTCAAGTCCTGCACTAATTAGCATGCCACCGGTTGATGGGAGTGGATTCATAAAAATATCGTGACCACAGTATTTTAGCTCAAGAGGAGATCTTTTTATGGGAGAATATTCTTGTAAATCTTTTAGTTCAATAATACCTCCATTTTTAAAAGATTGATAAAAAAGCGGGCAAACCTCATGCTTATAAAACAGTGATGGATCTTCATACAAAAACTGATCTAAAAAAGACGCAAAATCAGCATTAACAAATAGACCCCCCTCTTTTAACAAAGATCCATCTTTGCTAAAAAGAGACTCTAATGCCCTAGAAGAGGATATTATTGGAGATAATACTGCCGACAAATACTCTTGGTTTTTTGAGATAAAACTTCCTTTTTTTGCCAAATCAATGGCTTGTTCAACTAAAATAGAAAAAGGCAAAGATCCATAATCTTTGTGTATTTGAATTAGCCCAGGAATAGTGCCGGGTATACCAACAGAGCCCGCGCCAATATTAAATTCTTGTTTTGTGTCACCAAAATCAGCATATATCGCTTTGAAATCTCCAACATTAGACTGATCAATTGAAGGTGTTTCAACAAAAAAGTCTATTATTTCTGGATGGAAACCATTCTTTTTTACCAGCATTGCACCACCGCTGGCAGCACCTGTATACAGATACTCGCAAGACATAGAAGAAAAGACGCCCGCAATTGCAGCGTCAAAAGCGTTTCCTCCCTCCAATAAAATATTTTTTGCTGACTCCGCGGTGTTCCTATGACCGCCAGCAATTTTGAAATTTTCTACCATACCTTTTTTTGTCTTTACCTTTATCTAAACGGGTTATAACATTGGCTTTAGCACTAGGTAAATTTATGTCCATATTTCAAATATTAACATCTTCAATTGGAAGAAAAATTTTAATGGCAATAACAGGACTGTTATTATCTTTCTTCATGGCATTTCATTTGTTTGGAAACCTGTTTCTTTTTGTAGGTGAAGCAGCATTTAATGGATATGTTGAAAAACTACACAAACTAGGTTTCTTGATTAGGATTGCAGAATTCTTTTTATTGGCCTTTGTTTTAAGCCACGCTTACAGCGGAATATTATTGTGGTGGAAAAATAGAAAAGCAAAAAAAAATATTGACTCATATAGCAAAGAGAACACTTCGTCCTCTGCTAGATATGCGGCGTTCACCGGAAGCTTCATTTTTATATTCTTAGTAACTCACTGGGCTACTTTTTGGTATAAATTTAATTTTGATATGAAAGAAATGACCTATTATCAGGTAGTTTTAGGAGATGAGGTAGGTTTTGCAAACCCATTTTTTTCAGTGTTTTATATTGTTGCTATTGCCCTACTTGGGTATCATCTTAAGCATGGATTTTCTTCTGCTGGTCAGACCCTTGGGATTGTTGGAACACCGTATGAAAAATTATATAGTAAGGTATCAATTATATTTTGGTTTTGGATTCCACTTGGATTTATATCTATACCATTATGGTTTGGTTTTATTATAAGGCTAATATAATTATGAACAATTTCAAACTCAATTCTAATGCCCCTAATGGAGAGCTTCATACTAAGTGGGAAGACTATAAAAAAACACTTAATAAGCTTACTCCAGAAGAAGCAAATAAATATAAGGTTATTATTATTGGTACTGGTCTGGCGGGAGCTTCCGCAGCTGCCACACTAGCAGAAAAAGGTTTTAATATCCACGCTTTTTCCTATCACGAATCACCTAGAAGAGCGCATAGTATTGCAGCCCAAGGCGGAATTAATGCAGCAAAAAACTATCAACAAGACGGCGATAGTGTCATGAGACTTTTTTATGATACAATTAAAGGTGGAGACTTCAGGTCACGTGAGGACAATGTATATCGTCTTGCTGAGCTCAGCGTTAACATAATTGATCAGTGTGTAGCACAGGGAGTGCCTTTTGCTAGAGAATACGGAGGGCTATTGGATAATAGGTCTTTTGGTGGAGTTCAAGTTTCGCGCACTTTTTATGCCAGAGGGCAAACCGGACAGCAGTTGTTATTGGGGGCATACTCTGCTCTTAGCAGACAAACCAATGCTGGTAAGGTAACCTTTTATCCAAGGCATGATATGCTAGATATTGTTACTGTTGATGGAAAAGCAAAGGGTATTGTGACAAGAAATTTATTAAATGGAAAGATTGAATCACATTCGGCTGACGTAGTTATTCTGGCCACAGGTGGATATTCTAATGTGTATTATTTATCGACCAACGCAATGGCTAGCAATGTTACTGCAAATTGGAGAGCACATAGAAAAGGAGCTCTTTTTGCCAACCCAAGTTTTACTCAAATACATCCCACCTGTATCCCAGTAAAAAACGATTTTCAATCTAAGCTTACCCTAATGAGTGAAAGTTTAAGGAATGATGGAAGGGTTTGGGTGCCAAAGAAAAAAAATGATACAAGAAAAGCGGTTGATATACCAGAAGATGAAAGAGACTATTATTTAGAAAGAATCTACCCAGCTTTTGGAAACCTCGTACCAAGGGATGTCGCCAGTAGAAGAGCAAAAGAAGTTTGTGACAATGGACAGGGAGTGGGTAACACGGGTGTTGCTGTTTATCTTGATTTTAAAAAAGCAATAAAAGAAAAAGGAGAACAGTTCATCAAAGAGAAATATGGCAACTTATTTGATATGTATCAAAACATTACTGATGAAAACCCATATAAAACCCCCATGAAGATATATCCAGCTGTTCACTATACTATGGGAGGGTTATGGGTAGATTATAATCTTATGACCACCATCCCAGGACTTTTTTCTATTGGAGAAAGTAACTTCTCAGATCATGGAGCAAACCGTTTAGGTGCTAGTGCTCTTATGCAAGGATTGGCCGATGGTTATTTTGTAGCACCACACACAGTTATGGACTATTTAGCCAAAGAAAAAGCAGACTTTTCAAATAAAACAGACCACAAGGAGTTTACTGACGCCGTTAAAGAAACAGAAAAGGATATTGAAAATATAATGTCTATAAAGGGGGATTTGGTGGTAGACGAAGTTCATAGGGAGCTTGGTAAGATAGTCTGGGACAAGGTCGGAATGGCTAGAGATAAAAAAGGCCTTAATTATGCCATTGATTCTATTCCAAAAATTAAAGAAAAATTTTGGAATAATGTTTCCATCCCAGGAAGTGATAAGGATATGAACCAGGAACTAGAAAAGGCACTAAGATTAAAAGATTTTATTGAGCTTGCAGAACTAATGGCACATGATGCGTTAGATAGAAACGAATCTTGTGGTGCGCATTTCAGAGAAGAGTACCAAACACCGGAGAATGAAGCCGAAAGAAATGACGATGATTTTAAATATGTGGCAGCTTGGGGATATAATAAAAATGGTAAGCCAAGCCTATTTAAAGAAGATTTAAAATATAAAAATGTCAAATTAAAAACTAGAAGCTATAAGTAATGAATATAAATCTAAAAATCTGGAGGCAAGCATCCGGTCAAAATGAAGGTAAGTTGCATGATTATCGATTAGAAAACGTAGATCCAAACATTTCTTTTCTAGAGATGTTAGACATATTAAATAATAAGTTAGTGAAAGAAAAAAAGGACCCCGTTGCATTTGATCATGACTGCAGAGAGGGAATATGCGGTTCCTGTGGATTTATGATCAATGGCAGACCACATGGCCCACAAAGGGCTACAACAGTTTGCCAATTGCATATGAGATCTTTTAGCGATGAAGAGGATATTTTATTAGAGCCATTCAGAGCAAAATCATTTGGTGTTATTAAAGACCTTTCGGTAGACCGAAAGTCATTTGACCGTATTATTTCCTCATCAGGATTTGTATCTGTAAACACTGGGGAGGCCGGTGAAGCTAATTATATTCCAGTTGATAAAGGCAATGCAGATGAAGCATTCATGTCGGCAGCATGTATCGGGTGTGGTGCGTGTGTTGCAGCATGTAAAAACTCATCAGCCATGTTATTTACTTCAGCTAAAGTATCACACCTAGCTCTTTTACCACAAGGAGAATCAGAGCAAAGTGATAGGGTAAATAAAATGGTAGCAACTATGGATGCAGAAGGTTTTGGAGCATGCACTAACACGGGAGCATGTTCTGCAGAATGCCCAAAAGAAATTTCACAGACTAATATAGCCCGATTAAATAGAGAGTTTGTTAAGGCTCAACTCGGTAGCTTTATTAAGAAAAAATAAATTTTGTATGAAAAACTATACTGTAAAAAAAGAAAATTGTGATGATATAATAGTAAAAAATATTTATTGTATTGGAAGAAACTATAGCGAACACGCAAAAGAGCTAGGAAACCCCAAACCAAAAGAACCATTTTTTTTCCAAAAATCAATTCCATCTTTAAATACGTCTCAAGAAATTATTCTTCCTGAAGATAAAAGTATAGACTATGAAGTAGAGATTGTTCTGCTGATAGGGAGGGACGGCACAGGAAAATCACTTGAAGATGCACTATCATTTATTGATGGATATGCTATAGGTATTGATTTAACAGATAGGGAATATCAGAATAGTCTAAAAAATAAAAAATTGCCATGGTTATTATCCAAGTCTTTTTTTGGATCAGCAGTAGTTTCAGATTTTTCTTCAAGACCAATTGAAGATAATTTCTGGTTAAACCTAAACGGGAAAAGAAAACAACAGGGCAGTTTTGAACAAATGACGTTTTCTTACGCAGAACAAATTTATTTCTTATCTAATAAAATTCCATTAATGAAGGGTGACCTGATTTTTACTGGAACCCCTAAGGGTGTAGGCAGTTTAGAAATAAATGATAAGGTTGAAATTGGCTATGGAAACAGAACTTTAAAAACTCTTGTAGTTAGTTCTGTAAAGTAAAGTTAATTGGAATTGTAATCCACACACCAACCTTTGTTTCTCTTTGTTTCGCAGGTCTAAATCTTGTTTTTCTAAGCGCTGCAATTGCTGATTCATTTAACCCGGTATTTGGAATTCCTTTAAGAATAATTGTTTCTGTAACCTTACCTTTTTTATCGATAAAACACTGTACAATAACCTGACCTTCGATTCCTGCTTCTTGTGCAATATCTGGGTATACGGGCCTAATAGGCATTAACGGCACGGGTGCTTTATCATAAGGAATAAATTTCACCTGTGGACCCGAAGGAGGAGGTGGTGGTGCATCCCATGCATCAAAATTATCTAAATCAGTTTCCTCAATTGTTAAATCGTCTGCAAGATCGTCGTCTTCTGATTCTACAGGTATAGAAGGTCTTGCAGGAGGTGGAGGTGTTTCAAATTGTTGTGTCTCCGGTATTTCAATATTTTCAATAATAATTTGACCTTCTGTTTCGATATCAATGTCATTCTCAAAACGCTGTAAGCTGTAGAAACCTAACAACATGAAAACACAGCCAAACAAACCACCTATTCTTAAAACAGAAGAGTATTTTTGTTTTAAAGTGCTATTAGAAAGATTTGCACGGTTTAATAAAAAATTAACAGTGGAAGAAACTGGGGTAACCTTCGAAAGGATTTTTTTTATAGCTTCAAAATCCATTAATTAGGCACCTTTACTTTAGTTGAATAGTTCAGTTTCAAAGCATCTGCTTTTCTTAGTTCGTTATGTACCCCAGAAATCACTTCCATACGTGCCGATTGATCTGCCTTTAGTGATACGGTTAATTGGGGGTCAGCAGCTCTTTTTTCATACATAATGTGACGGACATCATCATTATTAAATAGTTTATCTTCAATAGAAATTAAACCATCTTTTGATACCCATATGTCTGACGTGTGTCTTTTAGATTCTAGTTTTTCAATACGCTCTGCCTTAGGCAAAGACACCGGAAGTCCTGAATATTCTCTTAATACAGTTGTTACCATAAAAAAAATAAGGAGCATAAAAATAATGTCGGGCATAGAGGAGGTTGATATTTTTGATTCTACACCAGATTTTCTTCTAAATTTCATTCTGTCTCCGCAATTGATATTCGAGTAGCTTTTGCAAGTTTTAGTTGATCTAACACCTCAATATATACATCGTATTGTGCTTTTTCATGAGCTTTAACTGAAACGATTAATTTATCATTCTCTCTAAGCTCTTCTTGAACCCTACGGCTTAAGTCTTTTAGCTCCACAGGTTCACCACCAAGTAAAACAGCACCAGAAGAACTTATTAAGCAATTAAGAATATTTTTTTTATTGATTTCAAGCTCTTGACCTTCAGCAGGCAAAATAATACCAAGCCCTTTATCCATATCAATAGTTGTAGTTACCAAGAAGAACACCAACAATAAAAAGGCAATGTCGGCCATTCCACCCTCAGGTATAGCGCCGGTTCTGGCTTTTCTCTCTCTTATAGCCATTTAAATTATTTAGCGTCTCTTAAAAGATCTGTTAGTTCAATTGATCTTTCTTCCATATCTAAAACCATACCATCAATCATAGAGGAGAAGAAATTTTGACATATTTGAATGATCATCGCAACAATTAGACCAAAAGCAGTTGTTAACAACGCCTGTGAAATACCTACAGCTACTACTGCTGGTGAAATATCGTTTGCTGCTGCAATTGCATCAAACGCAAAGATCATACCAGCTACAGTTCCTGTAAAACCCATCATTGGAGCAATAGCGATAATCGCAGTCAACCAACCCATATTTTTTTCTAAGAAAGCCATTTCTAGAGACCCTGCATTTTCGATAGCTTTTTCAACTCTTTCACTCCCTTTTCCAACTCTTGATAAACCAGCTTCACAAATATTTGATACTGGACCATCGTGCTCCGCGCAAACATCTAAAGCTTTTTTCGTACCACCAGACTTAAGAGACTGCCTTAGTGCATCCATAAAGCCTTCAGAATCAGCTTGAGATTGATTTAGTGAATATGCACGCTCTCCGACCAATCCTAAGCCGGCTAATAAAAGTAACAAAATTGGCCACATAAACGGGCCACCTTCTAAAAATAATTCTACCATTTAAATCCTCCTAATGTGTTAAATGTTCAAAAACTTAGCTTATAACCCATGCAAAGTCAATAATCTAGAAAATATTTTACAATAGACGTAAAATTGACTCTTCAATATCTCTGTTTAGGCTATAATTAAGCCTTATAGCATAAATAGGAATCACTATATCATCCATAAAACTTATTAACTTTACCCAATCTTTTTCAGTACAAATAATAGCTGTAATACCATTTTTTTTAATTTTTCTAACAAGGCTATCTATATCCTTTTTGTTAAAATTGTGATGGTCGGGGAAGGTTAAAGACTTTAATGGTTTGATATCTAAAGACTTTAAACTATTGTCAAAGCTTTCGGGCTTTCCAATACCACAAATAGATAATAAGCTGTCTATTTTAGACACCTCTTTGATATTTATTTTAGAATTCTTCATTGAACACAATAGTTGATCATGAAAGTCAGTTTTTAGAGAAAGAACAGATTTTGCTGAATTTTTTCCATTATATAAATTTGCTTTAGTACTAATTATTAGGTCGGCTCTATCGATATTAGAAAATGGCTCCCTGAGTAACCCGTACGGAAAAGTTTTTTGATTCTTATGCATTAGTTCATCTGGACTTAAAAGAACAATATCAATGTCTCGAAAGATTTTGCGATGTTGGAAAGCATCATCTAAAACAATAATATCACAACCCATCTTAGACAACTCTTTAGCTGCATAAATTTTGTTTTTTGATATATACACCGGTATTGATTTTGATATATTATTTTTAATAACTAGCGCCTCATCCCCGCACTCTCTCCAAGAGTGATTGTCTAGCAAAAAATCATCACTACTATTTTTTCTACCATAGCCCCTTGTGACAATACCAACAGAAAAACCCTTTTTATTTAAAAAATTAGATAGTGATATAGTAAAAGGGGTTTTACCTGATCCACCAAGAGAAATATTACCAACACTTATCACCGTACTATTTATTTTTGCAGAGCGTAACAAGTTATTATCATAAAAAAGATTTTTTAGTTTAATAAAAATGAAATGTATTGGGAAAAAAAACAATAAAATAGAAATAGCGCTACGCATTTAAAGACGCCTTTTTATCAACTGTAAATAGAGAATCTTTAACAATACCTAAACACTCATCAATTGATTGTTCTTTGTTAAAATATAGAGGTTCTCCAATCACTAGCCTTGTTTTGCTAAATGGTTTACCAACATAAAAAGTATGCCAATTTTTAAACTCCCAGTTTTTTGCTACGTGCCCAATAACAGGTATAATAGGCACACCACTTTCTATTGCTAAGCGTACCGCACCAGCTTTAGGAATATGCTCTGGACCAGTTGGACCATCTGGAGTAATAATTAGCTGAACAGAAGGATTTTTGAGCAATGCTACCATCTCTTGATAAGCTTCAGTTCCACCTTTCCCACTTGAACCCCTTACAAGCTTATAACCCATTTTTATAGCTACATCTGCAATTAAGCTACCATCTTTACTCTTGCTTGCTAGACCAATATAATTTTTGTTAGCAAAATACTTAAAAACAGACAGAACTTTCCCATGCCAGGTAACCAAAATAAAAGATCGCTTTTTGTCAATTAAGCTGGCGATATTTTCTTCACCCAACACTTCCCATTGATTAAATCCATATAGGAATTGAATTATACATTTTAGAGCAAATATTTTGATTTTATATAACATAACTTATTATAGAATATGTTTTGCTGCCTCTAGATATGGGTTTGATTTTGATTCTAGTAAGTTTATTAGAATCTCGTAATCCTTTTTTACTTTTTTCTTACCATCTTCGGATAATAAATAAGCAACCTCTTCCATTATATTGTTGGCATTCATGTTGTTTTGCAACAATTCTTTAACTATATCCTTTTTACCAATAAGGTTGACGAGAGATAGATATTTAACAGATGACATTTTTTGAGCTAAAAACCAAGTGATATGGGATAATTGATAACAAACAACCATTGGACAGCCAAGAACCGCAGTTTCAAGAGTCGCCGTTCCAGAGCATACAATCGCAGCATCTGCAATAGATAAGATTTCATAGTGATCATCTTTGGTGGTTATAACATGGTCAGGAATGTTGCTAATTTCAACATTTGGAGCCTCCATTAAAATAGGTACTATACTAAAAGATGAATTTTTTTTCATAAGATTTAATGTTTGTAAAAAAATAGGCCAATGTTTTTGAATTTCAGACTTTCTGCTTCCAGGCATTAAAGCCACAATTTTATCATTTGGTGAAATATTATATGCTTTACATAAAGCGTTTTTTTCAGACTTGACGTTTTTAAGTTTTATTAAGGGATTACCAACATATGAAATTTCAATACCTCTATTTTTAAACCAATCTTTCTCTAGTGGAATAATGCTAATGCGCTTATCAGTGTATTTTTCTAAAACCTTTGCTCGAGAGCTTCTCCAAGCCCAAACCTGTGGTAAGATGAAATAGGAAACTTCTATCCCCAAATTCGATATTTTTTTTGCTAATCTTAAGTTGAACCCAGGATAGTCAATAAGAATAACTTTTTCAGGCTTCACCTTTTTAATGAAGGATAAAGTTTTATTAAAAATCTTTTTAATTCTGGGATAATGCTTTAGTACTTCAACAAGACCTATAACGTTAAGATTTTTAATATGTTCAATTGGCTCCAATCCTTGATTGATCATTTTTTCACCACCGATTCCAAAGAATTCATAATTAGTATTCATATTTTTTAACGCCTTTATAAGCTCAGCGCCATGTAAATCACCTGAATCTTCTCCAGCAATTAGAACTATTTTTTTATGAGCCATTACTAATAATTTTATTTTCAATATCTAGAGCAATTTCTAGCGCCTGTAATCCTTGTTTGCCATCAACTTTTGGAGCATTCCGACTATTTATAGATTTAATGAAATCATTTATTTCAGCTAAAAGAGCATCTTGTTTTTCTGGTATTATTTTGTCGTAAAATAAATTTTTTGCCCCACCGGCTGTATCAATAGCTTTTTCAATACATTTATCAGAAAATATAGAAGTTTTTTCAAGGCCATATACCTCAATTTGAGGAATCATCAGATCTGTAATAGTGTAAAGATTATTTTGATATGTACGAATCTTCCTAACATAATTTTGAGCAATTCTACTTGATTTTAAGTTTGCAACAACGCCATTTTCAAATTTAATATGCGCATGAGCAAGATCCACTGTTTCACTCATCATTTTAGCACCGCTTGCATGAATATCTATAATATTCGAATCAACCATAGATACAATTAAATCAATATCATGGACCATCAAATCCAGAACTACTGGGACTTCAGTGCCTCTTGCCTGGAAGGGAGCCAATCTTTCTATTTCTATATAGTGAGGTTCAGAAACAATATCTTTAAGCCTGTTAATAGTTGGATTAAACCTTTCAATGTGGCCTACCTGCACAATACATTTTCTAGAAAGTGCTAATTCAATGATTTCATTAGCCTGTGCCGTATTGCTAGTTATAGGTTTTTCAATAAAAATGTCTTTATTTTTTTGCAAGCATTTGATAGCAATTTCATGATGAAAATTCGTAGGCGTAACAATGTGCACTGCATCAGAAATAGATATTAGATCATCCACATTCCCAAAATTTTTTACTGAAAATTCTTTTGCTACCATAGCAGCACTCTCTTGATTAGCGTCATAAAATCCGACAAAATCAATATTGGCGTGCTTTGATAAATGATTAATATGATACTTGCCTAAATGTCCTGCACCAATAACACTAATTTTTATTTTTTTTTGCATCATTGTCCTTTAATAAAGTATGCAACATCACCTTCTTGCATAATATAATCTCTTCCAACATTTTTCACCAAACCCAATGTTTTCAATTCTTTAATATTATCTTGATGTTTAATGGCGTCATCATAAGTATAAATTTCTGCTTTAATAAATTTTGTTGCAAAATCTGTATGAATTTCGGCAGCGGCATCTACCGCACACTCACCTTTATTAATTGTCCAGCCGCGCACTTCCATTTCACCGCATGTAAAAAATGTTTGAAGACCAAGAGTATTATATGCCTCTTTTATTAATGTGTTTAAGCCGGTTTCTTTTAAATTATAGTCTTCTAAAATTATTATTTTCTCTTCTTCATCAAAATCAGCCATTTCTGATTCTAACTTTCCATTAATTGTTACGAACGATGAGAGGTTGTTAGTGGCAATCTGTTTAGCTTTAGATATTTGATCTGTATCAATAGAATGATCATCTACATTTGCTACATAAATCATTGGCTTATCCGTTAAAAGAAATAAGTTCTTAATAACATCATCCTGCTTTGAATCTCTTTTAAATGATCTTGCAGCCAACCCTTCATTCAGGTGAGCTAGAAGACCGGTAAGAGCACCTTCAGCTATTTTACCCTCTGGTTTATTAGCATTAAGAATTTTTTGATTTTTTTCTATAGACCTCTCTACGGTTTTCATATCAGCTAAGACTAGCTCCGTATTAATAATTTCCATATCATCAAGGGGATCAAGACGATTTTCAACGTGAGTAATATTTTTATCTGAGAAAAATCGAACTACTTGGATGATTACTTTCACTGATCGAATTTGCGATAAAAATTGATTACCTAGACCTTCTCCTTGGTGCGCATTTTTCACTAGCCCAGCAATATCAATAAATTCTATTGTGTTATAAATAGTTTTTTCTGGGTTAAAAATTTTTGATAAATCATCAAGTCTTATATCAGGAACTTCTACGACTCCAGTATTTGGCTCTATTGTACAAAAGGGGTAGTTTTCCGCTGCAATATTATTTTTGCTTAGTGCATTAAACAGGGTTGATTTCCCCACATTTGGTAATCCTACAAATCCGCAATTTAATTTCATTGTGAGAATATAATACTTAATTGAATTAGTATTTATTAAATTGAATTTCTATGAGTAAACAGTGGGCAATCATTTTAGGGTGTTCTACAGGACACGGAGCTGCAACCGCATTAGCGTTAGCTAAGGAAGGTTATGGCATTATTGGATTTCACCTAGATCGAGGTTCTATAAAGAGAGAAGCAGAGACACTAAAAAAAGAAATACAAAAAATCAATGGTGGACGCGCACATTTTTGGAATGAGAATGCAGCAGACAAAGAAGTTATGTCTAAGCACATAGAAGAAATTGCTTCAATCACCAAAAATCAATCAATTAAGCTATTGATGCATTCTATTGCTTTTGGCAGCACCACAAATTTTTTTGAGCCCACACCAGTAAGGCAAAGACAAATGGACATGACACAACATGTGATGGCGCACTGTCTGATCTATTGGACTCAAATATTACTTGAACACAACCTCCTATCAAAAGGATCAAGAATCCTTGGCCTTACTAGCGAAGGTAGTTATAAAGCAATGGAAGGGTACGGTCCTGTCGGTGTAGCAAAGGCATCACTTGAAGCTGTTGTAAGACAAATAGGTTGGGAGCTTGGTTCACAAGGAATTACTGCAAATACTATACAAGCTGGCATTACGCCAACCAGAGCACTAACAAAAATTTCTGATAATTGGGAAGAATGGGTAGAAAAAACAGTTGAAAGAAATCCTATGGGCCGAACTACTACCCCAGAAGATGTAGCAGGATTAGTTAGTTTATTATTATCAGATAAGGCAGATTTTGTGAACTGCTCAACTATTTTTTGTGATGGCGGCGAACATCGCTCCTTATAAGGCTTAAACCTTGTTTGATTAAACCCCAACCATTTACAATAAGCTGCATGCCATTTGTCCCTTTGGTGACTTTTCTTTTTTTAACATCTCGCATTATTCTTTTTAAACCGGCTATCAAGACACTCCCCCTACGCCTGTTATATTTAATTGGTCAAGGCCAAAACTTTTAATGAGACTTCCCCAAATTAATTTTGGACTTGTATTAAAAATATGTTCTGTATTATTATAAATTAGCCAGTCACCTCTTTTAATTTCATTTTGTAATTGATCTGAATCCCAAGCTGCATGCCCGAAAATTAATTTTGTATTTTTGGGATCTTTATCATCAAATAAAATCTTTTGTATTAAATCAAGATCATTAGACAGTTTAATTTTTTCTGATATATCAAATAAAATATTTGAATTGTCTTTTTCGCTCAAAACACAGGCTTCATGTAACATTACAGGTCCCCCAAAGTAAATTTTTTCAGACTCTGAAATAAGATCTTTAAAAAATTTATTTTTCAATCCAGCACCTACAACTTTCATTTGACTAATAGGTTTGTTAATAATTAAACCCAAAACGCCATCATCACTATCTTCACAAAGAAGAACAACACTTTCTGCAAAATATGGATCAGTCATATTAGGCATGGCAACTAGAAGTTTATTTTTAAGACTATTCATTTTATTTATACATAAACATAAATGTTTTTTTGAATCATTTCTATAGTTAAGTAAGTTATATGCTAAGTTTTTTAAAAAAAATATGAAAAATATGAAAAATAAATTACTAATTAGGGGTGCCCGACAGCACAATCTTAAAGATATAAATGTCGATATTGAAAAGAACAAACTAGTCGTGATAACCGGTCCATCTGGATCGGGTAAATCCTCATTGGCATTTGATACAATATATGCAGAGGGTCAAAGAAGGTATGTGGAATCTCTCTCTGCTTACGCACGACAATTTTTAGACCTAATGGAAAAGCCAGATGTTGATACAATTGAGGGATTATCGCCAGCCATATCCATTGAACAAAAAACCGGTTCGCGAAATCCAAGATCTACAGTTGGAACAATCACAGAAATACATGACTATTTGAGATTATTATACGCAAGCATAGGTAAGCCGCATTGCTGGGAATGTGATAGGGAGATTAGCAGGCAGACGCCAGATCAAATAGTAAACCAAATTCTAAAATTACATCTTGATGAAAAAGCCTACATTTTGTCGCCAGTTATTCAAGGTCGTAAAGGAGAACACAAAAGCGTAATTGATGATATAAAGAAAAAAGGGTTTTTGAGAGCACGAATTGATAAAAAAATTGTTTCTTTAAGGAAGCCGGATACGCTGGAAAAAAATAAAAATCATGATATAGATGTTTTAATAGATAGAGTTGTTATTAATGAAGAAGTGAAATCTCGTTTGTTAGAATCTGTTGAGCTTGCTCTAAAAATGGGTGGGGGTATCTGTATTATAAGTATTAATGGGAAAGAAGATTTTATGTTTAGTGAGCACTTTGCATGTGCATATCATCCATATATAATGCTTTCTGATTTAAAACCACGAATGTTTTCATTTAACTCTCCATATGGGGCATGTCAACAGTGTGATGGTTTGGGCTATATTACAGAGATTGACCCAGAATTGGTTGTACCGAATAATAAAAAATCACTTATTCAAGAAGCAATTCGTCCAATAGGAAGTCAGCCAAAAGGATTTCATGGGAATAAATTGAGAGCTTTAGCTAGAAAACACCCCCTTTCTTTTTCTAAGCCATGGAATCAACTAAGCACAGAAGTAAGAACAATTATTTTATATGGTTTAAAAGGCCATAACCTAGACATTGATTTTAAAAACAAAAAATGGTCTGGTACTTATACCGGTGAGTGGGAAGGAGTAATTCCAGAACTTCAAAGGCGCTACAAACAAACACAATCTTATGGAATTCGTCGTTGGATTGAAGGCTTTATGAGTACAAGAAAGTGTGATGGCTGTAAGGGTAAAAGATTAAAAGAGTCTTCAATGCATGTTAAAATAGATGAAGAAAATATTGGAGCTTTATGTGCGAAAAATATAGAAGATGCACTGAAATTTTTTGAAGAGTTTAAAATTTCTAAAAGTGACCATGATATTGCAGACGGCATTTTAAAAGAAGTAAAAAAGAGATTAAATTTTTTAATTAATGTAGGCCTTAGCTACTTAACATTAGATAGGGCATCACGAACTTTATCGGGTGGAGAAGCTCAAAGAATTAGACTTGCATCGCAAGTAGGCTCACAACTTACTGGAGTGCTTTATGTTTTAGATGAGCCTTCCATTGGACTGCATCCCAGAGATAATGATCGACTAATTCAAACGCTACAATCATTAAAAGATATTGGCAACACAGTCATAGTCGTAGAGCATGATTTAAATACAATGGAGTCTGCAGATCAAATTATTGATATGGGCCCTAAAGCAGGTGCAAATGGTGGGGAAGTTGTTTTCTCAGGTACATTAAAACAAATTTTATCTAATAAAAAAACACTAACTGGCAAATATTTATCTGGAGAAAAATACATTCCTTTACCGGACTATAGAACAGTAACCTTTGATCATTTTACGATTCAAGGGGCAGAGGGTAATAATTTAAAAAATATTGATGTAAGCTTCCCTTATGACCGTCTGATAGCGGTAACAGGAGTGTCAGGAAGTGGAAAAAGTTCTCTTATAAATCAAACTCTTTATCCAGCCTTGTCTAATTTGGTCAACTTTGGAGTTAAAGATATGCTACCATTCAAAAACTTATTAAGAGCGGACAGGGTTGAAAGAGTGGTTAATGTTGATCAAAAACCAATTGGGAAAACTCCTAGATCAAATCCAGCAACCTATACTGGAATTTTCACTCATATAAGAGATCTATTTTCACAAACAAGAGAGGCTAAATTAAGAGGATATAAACTAGGAAGATTTTCATTTAATGTAAAAGGCGGAAGATGTGAAAAGTGTCAAGGAGCAGGAATTATTAAAATTGAAATGAATTTTTTACCAGATGTATATGTGAATTGTGAAGATTGTAATGGAAAAAGATATAATAGTGAAACTTTACAAATTGAATATAAGGGGTTAAATATTGCGGATGTATTAGCTCTTTCTGTAGATGAAGCCAGAGTATTTTTCAAAAATATTTTTTCTATAAAAAAGCGCCTGGATACACTTCATGATGTCGGATTAGGCTATATTAAGCTAGGCCAACAAGCAACTACACTGTCTGGTGGTGAAGCTCAACGCATTAAGCTTTCCACTGAGCTTTCAAAAAATAATACAAAAAATACAGTCTACTTTTTAGATGAGCCAACCACAGGGTTACATGTAGATGACATCCAAATGTTAATGTTGGTATTACAAAAGTTAGTTGATCAGGGCAATACAGTGATTGTTATAGAGCATAATCTAGATGTTATCAAATGTGCAGATTGGATTATTGATCTTGGCCCAGAAGGCGGAGAGGGGGGCGGAAAAATGGTAGCTCAAGGCACTGTTTTTGATATTTCTAAAAATAAAAAGTCCATAACAGGAAAGTTTTTACAAAAAGTAATAAAATAAATTTTTGGATAACCATGTTTCTCTAATTATCTTAGTGTATAGTGGATAGTGAAGAAAAAATAGTTATTTCATCCAATGAGGAGCGTAATTTTGATAAGCAAATTAGACCAAACCTATTTGATGAATTTGTTGGCCAAGAAGCCTTAGTACACTCACTAAAAACCTATATTTTGGCAGCAAAAGAGCGAGAAGAGGCCTTAGATCATATTCTTCTATATGGCCCTCCAGGCTTAGGCAAAACCACTTTATCTAATATAATAGCAGCAGAACTAGGACAAGGATTTTACGGGTCTTCAGGTCCAGTCATATCTATACCAGGAGATTTATCTGGTATGTTAACAAATCTACAGAGCTGTGACGTATTATTTATAGATGAAATTCATAGAATGAATACATCAGTTGAAGAATATTTATACTCAGCTATGGAAGACTACAAGATTGATATACTCATTGATTCAGGCCCCAATGCCAGAACGGTAAGAATAGACTTGGAACCGTTTACACTGGTTGGAGCTACTACAAGGTTAGGAAATATTTCTACACCTATGCGCGATAGATTTGGAGCCATATTTAGATTAGACTTTTATAATACTGATGACCTATATAAAATTTTAGAACGAACAGCGGGAATTTTAGAAATACAGGTTAACGACGATGCTCTTTATGAAATTGCTAGAAGGTCAAGAGGAACACCAAGAATTGCAAATAGAGTATTAAAGAGGGTAAGAGATTTTGCTCAAGTAAAAAAAATTAAAACAATAAATATAGATAGTGCAAAAAGTTCGTTAGAGAGTATAGGTATTGACGAAAATGGACTTGAAGAAATGGACAGAAAAATATTAAAAAATCTTATTCTTAATTTTAATGGAGGACCTACAGGCGGAAAATCTTTAGCAATTTCAGTGAATGAAGATGTGCAGACAATCGAAGATGTATATGAACCGTATTTGATAAAAGAGGGCTTCATCGAAAGAACATCTAGGGGTCGTAAAGCAACAGATAAAGCATACAAACTGTTTGGTATATCAAAACAAAAATAGATAGGAGAATTAAATTAATGATTGAAAAAAAGAAAAAATATAAACTAACGGACTTCCGTTATCAGCTTCCTAAAAAATATATTGCACAAAAACCGAGAGCAAAAAGAGATAGTGCAAAAATGATGGTATTGAATCGAGAAGAAAGATCTATTAAACATAGTAGATTTTCAAAGATTATTGATCATTTTCAAAAAAATGATTTGTTGATTATGAATAACACTAAAGTATTTCCAGCCAAGCTATATGCCACTAAAGATAGAACAGATGCCAAGGTAGAAATTTTTCTACTCAGAGAGCTTGGTGATAGATTGTGGGAGGTATTGGTTAAGCCTGCCAGAAAGGTAAGAATTGGTAATAAATTAATTTTATCTAAAGATTTATTCTGTGACGTTATTGATAATACAGTATCGGGTGGTAGAGTAGTAAGGTTTGAATTTGGGGATCAGAACTTTGATGATATTTTAAACAAAATTGGCCACCCTCCATTACCTCCACATATTGAAAGACCTGCAACTAAACAAGATTCGCTAAGATACCAAACGGTTTATGCTGAAAAAAGAGGAGCAGTTGCAGCTCCTATTGCAGGGTTACACTTTACACCAGAATTAATTACAGCTCTTAAAAAGAAGGGTGTAAGAATATATAATATTACTTTACATATCGGGCTTGGAACTTTTAAGCCGGTACAGGTAGAGGATTTAAATAGACACCATATGGATTCAGAATATTTTGAAGTGAGCCCTGAAACTGCACTAGCTATCAATGAAGCTAAAAGAAAAAGAAGGAGAATTTTTGCAGTAGGAACATCAACTGTAAGAGCATTAGAAACTGTGAATGTTTCAGGTTTTCAAATTTCTCCAAAAAAAGGTTGGACTAATAAGTTTATCCACCCTCCGCATGAGTTTAAAATAGTTGATGGTTTAATTACTAGTTTTCACCAACCAGAAAGCACTCTTTTAATGCTAACTTCTGCTTTCGCCGGATATAATTTTGTAAAACAGTCATATAAAGAAGCCAAAAAGAAAAATTACAAGTTTTTGAGTTATGGCGATGCAATGCTTATTACATAATAACTTATGAATGCTGGAGTAATAGTTGCTGGTGGAAGAGGAAGTAGGTTTGGTAGTTACAAGCAAACTGCCTCTTTAAATAATAAACCAGTATACCAACACAGTCTTGATGTCTTTAATGAATCGCACTTAGTAGATATTATTTATTTAGTTCTTCCTAATGATTTATTAGGCCAAGTTGAGAAAGATTTATCTACTTATCAGTCTAATAAGACTATTATATTGTGCGAGGGTGGAGAGACAAGAGCTAACTCTGTTTATAGCGCTATTCAAAAATTAGATAATGCTATTAAGCTTGTATTCATACATGATGCTGCACGTCCCCTAATTAAAAATCATCATATTGAAGAATTGTCTAATGCTTGCAAAGAAAATGATGGAGCGATATTAGCACACCCAGTTTCTGACACGTTGAAAAAAAATAATCACAACAAAATAGAATTCACTATAGATAGAAGCAATTTATGGTTAGCAGAAACGCCACAGGCATTTAATTTAGATGTATTGCAATCCTGTTATAAAAATATAAGCATAAAGGAGCAGCAATCGTTTACCGATGAAGCAAGCTTGTTGGAATACTTTGACAAAAGCATAAAAATAGTTCATAACAGATCTCAAAATATAAAAATTACAGAAAAAGAAGATTTAGATATTCTAAAAGGTATACTTTATAAGAATGCTAGAATGGGGGTAGGAATTGATTTTCATTCTCTTATTAAGGGAGAATACCTAGTTGTTGGTGGCCATAAAATTAAATGTGAATTTGCTTCAGATGCTCACTCAGATGGAGATGTTCTCACTCATGCAGTAATTGATGCATTGCTAGGCGCACTTAATTTGGGAGATATAGGAGAACATTTTCCAAATAACCCTGAATATTTAAACATTCCAAGCACAAAGTTATTACAAAAGATCTTGGAAAAAATACCCCAAAATATTTCAATAGGAATGATTGATGCTTCTATTGTCTTGAATAATCCAAAACTTTCTGCACACAAAAAAGATATTAAATCTTCACTTGCGAATGTATTGGGGGTAAATGAAAATATTATTTCAATCAAAGCAACCACAACAAATAGTTTAAGATATTTAGATATGTCAAATGGGTGGGGTTGTGAAGTTATTGTAACTCTTCATTATGAAAATTAATTCTTATGCCAAGATAAATCTTGGACTACATGTTCTAGATCAAAGAGAGGACGGTTTTCATAATATTGTAACTATTTTTCAAGAAATCAGTTTTTGTGATCACATCACAATTAAAGAGTCCAATACCATAAATTTTAATACCAATGTTGACTGGTTAAGCCGAACTAATAATACATGCGTTAAAGCAATTAATATACTAAAAACCCATTATCCCCATTTACCAAACTTTGAAATTAGTTTGCAAAAAAATATACCAACGAATGCTGGACTAGGAGGAGGTTCAAGCAATGGAACCGCTATTTTAAAATTAATTAATAAATCATATGATTTAAAAATGAATGTAAAAGAAATAAAAGCATTAGCAGAAAAAATCAGTGCTGATTCAACTTTTTTTATAAATGGGGGATTGCAAGGCGGTGAAGGAAAGGGGGAGATTTTAACGCCAATAAAAAGCTCTCATCTAAATAAATATATTTTACTCGTAATGCCTAACATAAAAGTACAAACTTCAGACGCTTTTATGTTTATAAAAAAGTATTTGGTAAAAGGGAAAACGCACGTTAAGTTGTCGCAAATGTTGGAAGAGCTTCAACTTGGTAAATTAAGCTCTGAGTTATTTTACAATGATTTTGAGATGTATGTTTTTAAGACACATCCAGAAATTGGCAAAATCAAATTAGAAATTTTGGATTTAGGTGCAAAATACGCCAGTTTGTCGGGTAGTGGTTCGACTGTGTTTGGAATATTCTCAGACAAACAAAAAGCGCAAAAAGCGCAGTCTTTTTTCAGTCCCCATTATTCTACAATTATAGCGAATCCGAAAATTTAATTTGGGGGGTCGTCTAATTGGCAGGACACCTGGTTTTGGTCCAGGCAGTCGGGGTTCGAGTCCCTGCTCCCCAACAAAAAAATTATGGGACAGTATATACAAAAAATATTTTCCGGTACAAGTAACCGCGAGCTAACTGCTAAAATAGCAGAGCAAGCCAACCTTGAAGTTGGTGATATCGTTATTGAAAGATTTAGTGACGGCGAAATGTGGGCGAAGTATAATGAAAACTTGCGCGGGAACGACATCTATATTGTGCAAAGCACAAATTCTCCTGGAGATAATATTATAGAGCTTGCATTACTAATTGATGCTGCAAAACGAGCAAGTGCAGAAAAAATAAATGTAGTTATTCCTTATTTTGGATATTCAAGACAAGACAGAAAGGATGAACCTAGGGTGCCTATATCAGCAAAAGTGATGATGGATATCTTCACACAGGCTGGTGCTGACAGGATTATTACCATGGATCTTCACTCAACACAAATGCAAGGTTTTACGAGCATACCTGTTGATAACCTATATGGAAGTTTAGTGCTTATGGAAGAACTAGAAGCTTATTTCAATAAAATTAAAAATGATAATAAATGCGTAGTTTTGTCTCCAGATATTGGTTCCAACAAACTATCACAAGCATACGCTAAAAAATTAGGTATAGGTTTTGCATTAATTGATAAGCGTAGAAATGCACATAATCAATCTGAAGTAGCACATTTGGTTGGGAATTTAGAAAATAGACATGTTTTAATTATTGATGATATGATAGATACTGCAGGTACGATTTTTAACGCAGCTGTTGTTGCAAAAGAAAAAGGTGCATTATCAGTAACGGTTGCTGCGACCCATGCCGTTTTATCGGGGGATGCAGTAAAAAAATTGTCTAGCGATAATATTGATAAAGTATTTTTATCAGATACGGTACATATTCCGGAAAATAAAAAATTTGAAAAACTAACAATTGTATCTTCAGCAAAAGTATTTGCAGATACAATTAATAGAATTCATAAAGGTGAATCAGTAAGTCAACTATTTGGGAAAGTAACATGAGCAAATTTGAAAAATTAGAAGTAGATATTCGTAAAGAACAAGGTACATCAGCAGCTAGAAGAACTAGATTGCGTGATAGAATCCCAGCGGTTTTATACCACTCTGGATTAGAAGCGACTCCATTGTCAATGGATAAGAAAAGTTTATATAAAGCATTAAGAACAGGGCAAATGATTTTTGAAGTTATTGTAGACAAGAAGTCTCAGTTTGTTCTATTAAAGGAAGTGCAGTATCATCCAGTAACAGATGAAGTGATGCATGTTGATTTTCAAAAAGTGAGAGAGGACGAAAAAATCACTCTAGAGGTTGCTGTAAGAAGTACAGGAGAATCTCAAGGTGTGAAGTTGGGTGGTATATTAGTTCAATTATTAAACTCAGTAACTATTAAATGTAAACCTTCTGAAATTCCAGAATTTTTAGAAATTGACGTAACAGCAATGGAAATGAATACAAATCTTTTTGTAAAAGATATTTCCCTGCCGGATGATGTAGAAATGATGACAGCAGAAGATATTGCTGTAATGTCAGTTCAAGAACCTAAAGAAGAAAAAGAAGAAGAAGTATCTGATGAGTTGGGTGAAGAAGATGGACTGGAAGATGCAGAATCTGGAGAGAGCGAGGAGCCTTCAGACAAAGCAGAGGATAACGCTTCAGAGTCACAAGATAAATCAGATGGAGAAGATAAATAATGATGATTTTCGTTGGTCTGGGTAATAGTGAGACAAAATATCTTTCTACCAAGCATAATGCTGGTTTTTGGGTGATAGATCAATTTGCAAAGTCCCATGATATTGAGTTTAAACCAGGAAAAGGAAACTATATTTTTGCAAAAAAAGGTAGTGAATTTTTATTGGTAAAACCAACAACTGGAATGAACAATAGCGGCACAATAATTCGCGATGTATTAAATTTTTATAAAGCTAATACAGATGATCTAGTAGTAGTGTTTGACGACGTAGATCTTCCTCTGGGCGAAGTTAGGGTTAAAGCTGACGGTGGAGATGGTTGTCATAATGGGATGAAGTCTATTATTAAATCTCTTTCAACAGATAAGGTCAAAAGATTAAAAATAGGCATTGCAGCTTCCGACTATCGAAGACCATCTGAAAAATATGTTTTAAAACCATTTAATAAAAAATTTCACCCTCTAGTGCAAGAAGTGTTAACTATAGCTAATGATGCTATGATTTCAATGCTTAATAAGGGGGTAGATGAAACAATGAATAATTTTAACAAACAAAATATAGGAGTAGCATAGTGGAAAATCTATTTTACTTAATACCGGTATCCGGTGTTTTAGCAATTTTATTTGGACTTATGAAAAGCAATTGGATTAATAAACAAAATCCAGGTAACGACAAAATGCAAGAAATTGGTCTTGCAATTCGTGAAGGTGCAACAGCATTTATTGTGAGAGAATATAAAGTACTCTCAGTTTTTGTTGTAGTTGTTGCTGGGTTACTATATTGGGTTAACATGGCTAGTAATACAACAGAAGTAGCATTTTCTTTTGTTGTTGGAGCAGCTTGTAGTGCTTTGGCAGGAGCTTTAGGAATGCGCGTAGCAACTTTAGCAAATCATAGAACTACAGAAGCAGCAAGAACTAGTTTAAGCTCAGCGCTAAATGTTGCGTTTAGTGGCGGAGTAGTAATGGGAATGAATGTAGTCGGCTTAGGAATTTTAGGACTCTCCCTTTTATTTTATTTTTATAGTGGTGGCTTTTCAAGTGGGATGGATTTATCTAATGTAATGACTAAGGTTTCTGGTTTTGCGATGGGAGCATCTTCCATTGCTTTATTTGCAAGAGTAGGTGGAGGGATTTACACAAAAGCTGCAGATGTTGGTGCAGACTTAGTAGGTAAGGTAGAAGCTGGAATTCCAGAGGATGACCCAAGAAATCCTGCAACCATTGCTGATAATGTTGGCGATAATGTAGGTGATGTAGCAGGTATGGGAGCAGACCTATTTGAATCCTATGTTGGATCTATGATTGGTGCAATGGTATTAGCAGCAGCAGCAGGCTCAGTGGAACTGGTATTTTTACCATTATTTTTAGCTGCAGCAGGTATTGTAGTATCTATATTGGGAACATTTTTTGTTAAAACTAACGAAGGCGGAAATCCACAAACCGCTCTGAATATTGGTATTTTTGGATCAGGAGCTGTGATGTTAGGAGTTAGCTACTTGATAATTAATAAATTTATTACTAACTCAGTTAATCTTGGGATAGGTAATGATAGTGTTGTAGCTGGGGACTTGTTTGGTGCAACTGTTGTAGGTCTTATGTCCGGTATTCTAATTGGATTACTGACAGAATACTATACTTCAGATCATCAAAGACCTTCACAGGCAATAGCAGAAGCAAGTGAGACAGGCTCAGCAACAAATATTATTTCAGGTTTAGCTAATGGAATGTATTCTACAGCGTTGCCGGTACTTGTGGTCGCGTTATCAATTTTAGGAGCATATCATTTTGCAAATCTTTATGGTATAGCTTTAGCTGCCTTAGGTATGTTATCAACACTTGGAATTCAGTTGGCAGTTGATGCTTATGGACCAATTGCAGATAATGCTGGCGGTATAGCTGAAATGGCCGAATTACCTAAAGAAGTTAGAGAAAGAACTGACAAATTAGATGCAGTAGGTAATACTACAGCAGCTATTGGTAAAGGTTTTGCAATTGGTTCTGCCGCTCTTACATCTCTTGCTTTATTTGCAGCTTTCAGAGAAACAGTTAAAGCAAATACAGGTATTGAGCTTGTATTAGACATTAGTAATCCAACAATTATGGCAGGGTTATTGATTGGCTCTTCATTACCATTTGTATTTTCAGCACTTGCAATGCAAGCAGTTGGAGATGCTGCCTTTGAAATGATTGAAGAAGTAAGAAGACAGTTTAGAGAAATTAAAGGTCTCTTAGATGGTAAGCCTGGGGTTAAAGCTGACTATGCAAAATGCGTAGATATAGCTACTACTGCTGCTATCAATAAGATGGTATTACCTGGAGCGTTAGCCGTATTTACACCAATATTTTTTGGATTGATTCTTAAAAATCCAACTATGTTGGGTGGAGTGTTAGCTGGAGTCACAGTTACAGGAGTATTATTAGCAATCTTTATGTCGAATGCAGGAGGTTCATGGGATAACGCCAAGAAATATATTGAGTCTGGCGCACATGGAGGTAAGGGAAGTACGGCACATAAAGCTGCTGTTGTAGGTGATACTGTAGGAGATCCATTCAAGGATACCGCAGGACCATCATTAAATATTTTAATTAAGCTGATATCGGTTGTATCATTAGTGATTGCACCGCTTATCTAACGGAGAAAGTATATGAATTATTATGAAATATTATATGTTGTAAATCCAAACCATGGTAAGGATAAAATATCTGAAATCATTGGCGAAGTGAGCAGTCATATTGAATCTAAAAAACATGCAGTAGTTGACCATAACTTTTGGGAGAAAAAAGCATTAGCATACCCGGTAAAAAAGCACAAATATGGAAACTATATATTACTTAACACTGAGTTTAAGAATTCAGATTTTGTTAATGAGTTCAAGGTCTTCCTTAACCTGCATGCAGAGGTATTAAAATACATTATTATTAAGCTCGATGGAAAGCCAGAAGCTCCTGTCGTTGAAGATGCTACTAATGAAGTAGAAGATAAGAAAGAAGAGGAAAAATAATATGCTATCTAGCAGAAAAAAATCATGTTATTTTAAAAGAAATAACATCCATGAAATTGATTATAAAGATACGAGACTTTTAAATAAGTTTATTAATGACCAGGGGAAAATTACTCCAAGAAGAGTCACTGGTACCAGTAGTAAGATGCACAGAAAACTAGTAACAGCAATAAAGAGAGCAAGAAATGTTGCATTGCTCCCATTTGCAGCTATTGATAGGGACTAAATAATGAAATTAATACTTACACAAGATGTAGATAATGTTGGGAATGAAGGTGATGTAGTTGATGTAAAGCCTGGCTTTGGAAGAAACTTTCTTATTCCTCAAAAACTAGCGATCACTTTTTCTAAATCTCAGCTAAAACAGGTTGAAGAAAAACGTAGCCAAGAAGATCGCAAGATTGACAGACAAAAAGATGTATTATTAGATCTAATATCAAAAGTTGCCGATCTAAACATCACTATTAAAATGAATTCTGAAGACGGAGCAAAGCTTTTTGGGTCAGTCACAAAATTAGATATTGAAAAACTTTTAATAGCAAATGATATTGTTTTTGACAAAAAGTACATCGATTTATCAGCACCAATTAAAACGCTTGGTGAACATGAAATTAATGTAAAGTTTAGTAATGATATTGCAGGTAGCTTTAAGCTTACTATTGAAAAAGAAGATTAACTTCTTGTTACTTTTGTGATGGTTTTAATTTTATTGCAATCATCACAATAAAAAGACATATCTTTGAAGCTTGATATCTCATCTTTGCAGGTGTCCTTATTAATAGCACAACTATAAACATAAGATTTTGGAGTAACTGGTTCGTTACCTACTGTATTAGTGCTCTTCCTTAGCCAGTTTCGAAAAAATGCCCTATAATCCTTCTTTCTTTTGTTAGTTGCTTTGAGCCAGTCTAACATTTTAGCTAATTCAAATTCTATATCAATAGATGGAAATTTCTGTGACCACACTTCAATCTCTGATTTGATTTGGTCAACTTGCTCTTTTTTGGATGGCAGCTTTCTTTTACTGACAGGAGCAACCTCATCGAGCCGAGCTTCAAGCCTTGATATTCTTTCTAAAAGATTATTTAAATCCACTTTATTATTCTTCATATTTGTAATTTAGTATATGATAGATAATATTGACATTGAAATTCTAAAAATTCTTCAAAAAGATGGTCGCTCATCTGCGAGTGATATTGGAAAGTCCGTAGGACTTTCAGCTCCAGCAGCAGGAGATCGAATTAAAAAGTTAACAGAAAAAGGTATAATTAAAGAATTTGCAGCTATCCTAGACCATAAGAATGCTGGACTAGATTTAACAGCCTATGTTTTTATTGTAAGTGAGCACTCTGATCACTATGAAAACTTTATTAAAAACGCAAATGAGTGTGAGGCTGTTATGGAATGTCATTCAATCACAGGTTCAGGTTCTCATATATTAAAAGTCCGCGTAAAAAATTCTCAATCTCTAGAAGATTTACTCTATGAAATACAAAACTGGCCTGGAGTCTCCAGAACCCAATCAAATGTAGTTTTATCCTCATATAAGGAGAAAACTAGTATTGACCTTAATATATTAAGCAATATTAATAATTTAGATTAAAAAATAATTTATTTACTCATTTTTTATAAATATATTAAAGTATATCTTTTTATAAAATAATTCATAAATAAGGGGAAATACAATGAAAGTAAAAGCCGAATACATCTGGATTGATGGTTATGAACCAACTGCTAACTTAAGATCAAAAACAAAAATTTTAGGAGAAAAAGTTTCCGCTGTATCAGATCTTCCTTCATGGGGTTTTGACGGGTCAAGTACGTTACAAGCTGATGGCGGAGACAGTGATTGTAAGCTTAAGCCTGTTTGGATGTGTCCAGATCCAATAAGAGGTGGAGATAATATTTTAGTTATGTGTGAAGTTTGCAATCCAGACGATACACCGCATAAATCAAACTCAAGAGCTGCTTTAGTACATCTTGCTGAAAAATTTAAAGAGCATAAACCATGGTTTGGTATTGAGCAAGAATATACCTTAATGGATGGTAAACAACCTGCAGGTTGGCCTGAAGAGGGCTTTCCAGAAAGGCCACAAGGTCCTTACTATTGTAGTGTTGGCTCTGAAGATGTTGCAGCAAGAAATATGGTTGAAGACCACCTAGATTTATGTTTAGATGCAGGTTTTGAAATCTCAGGCATTAATGCTGAAGTAATGCTTGGGCAGTGGGAATACCAGGTTGGTCCTTTACCAGCATTAGAGGTTTGTGATCAGTTATGGGTAGCAAGATGGTTGTTGGAGAGAGTTGGAGAAGATTATGGTTTAAGAGTAGACCTTCATCCAAAACCTATCAAAGGGGATTGGAATGGTTCGGGTGCTCATATAAACTATAGTACAGAATCAATGCGCGCTGAAGGTGGTATGACAGTAATTGAAGAGGCATGTAAAAAGCTAGGCCAAAATATCGATAAGCATATAAATGCTTATGGCGCTGATAATGACCAAAGATTGACTGGGGACCATGAAACCTGCAGTATCAAGCAATTTAAATATGGAGTTAGTGATAGGGGAGCTTCAATCAGAATCCCAATGGATGTTGCTAAAGAAGGAAAGGGTTATTTAGAAGACAGGCGCCCTGCATCAAATGTCGACCCATATAAAGCATGTGCAGCACTTATAGATACTACATGTAGTTAATTTTTGGATTATTGAGGTCATATTCTTAATCTCAAGGTATGATTTCAAAAAACCTATTAGGATGGTATTCTTTAAATAAAAGAACACTACCATGGAGACAAACTAAAGATCCTTACAAAATTTGGATTTCAGAAATTATGCTACAACAAACTCAGGTAGCTACTGTGATTCCATATTATAAACGCTGGATAAATAGTTATCCTAATATTAAAGCGCTCGCCAAAGCTGATTATAATGATTTGCTAAAACATTGGGAGGGATTAGGATACTATTCTCGATGTAAAAATATACATCTTACAGCCAAAACCTTAGATAAAGATTTTCCAAATACATTCGATGAGCTCATTAAGCTTCCAGGTATTGGTGAATATACTGCAAAAACTATTTTAGCTATTGCTTACAATCAGCAAGAAGTAGGAGTGGACACTAATATAGAACGTATTGGATTTAGACTGCTTGGATTGAAAAAAAAGTCAAGGTTTAATAGTAATAGAGTAAAAAAATTTCTCGAAACTGAGCAAGACAAGTCAAACCCGGGAGATTTTAATCAGGCGTTGATGGATTTAGGCAGCAGTTTTTGTCAGGCAAAATCCGTTAACTGTTCACCTTGTCCGATTACATATCAGTGTAAAGCAACATTACATGATGATCCTTTAAAGTATCCAGAACCAAAAAAAACCAAAAAAATTCCCCTAGTCAATGTGTCAGTCTGTGTGATTTATTATAAAAGTAAACTTTTACTTATTCAGCGACCAGAAGATAAAATGCTTGGTGGCTTATGGGAGTTCCCAGGTGGTAAAATTGAATCACACGAATCAGATGAAGCTGCTGTAATTAGAGAAATTAAAGAAGAAACGAACCTATTAATTAAAAACCCTCACTACGTTGGAAAGATTAAGCACCAATATAGCCATTTTAAAGTTGTTATATCTTTATTTCAAAAGAGTGTTAAAAGTATCAAGTCGCTGAAAATTAAAGAAAATTATATATGGACTACTACAAAAGGGTTAGATAAGTTTGCTTTGCCTAAGGCAAATTATAAAATGTTAGACTTATTAAAAAAAAATAATGATGAAAAGTATCTTAAATAAAATTCTATCCTTTTTTATTCTTCTAATTTTTTTCCCTCTTTTTTCACTTCTTCTAATTTTAGTAATAGTTTCTAGTTACGTTACGCATCCTAAAAATACATACCCAATTTTTGTTCCAATTGGAGCAAAACTTATTATGCTCAGTGGTCTGCAGTTGTTTTCCGTTAGAGGAAATATTCCTCCGAAAGAAGATGGACCATATCTATTTATGTTTAATCATGAATCAATGTTTGATGTATTAATGCTTGGTGGTGCTATTCCATATTATATTAATGCCGTTGGATGGGAGGGAATATTTAAGATACCATTATTTGGCTACATGGCTAAAAGATATGGAGCTTATTCGATTACTCATGATAATACTGATAAAGCAAAGGCAACCCTTAAAGCCGCAGAAAAAATTTTATTAATCGATAAAACATCTATGGTTTTGTCTCCAGAAGGACAGCGCACTATTACAGGTGAAATGGGGGAATTTAAAAAAGGTGGTTTTCATTTTGCTAAAGCTACTAACGCTACGATTATTCCAGTGGGATTGATTGGTGCATACCGGGCTAATAAAAGAACCAGTTGGCAAATTAACCCAGGGAGATTAACAACAGTCTTTGGAGATCCTATTACTTGTGATCAGTACGCTAATATGTCCGTAGAAGAGTTAAGAGATCTCACAAAAAATAAAATCTCAGACCTTATAAAGGCCTAGTTCAAATACTTGATTTTTGGGTGCATTAGGCCAGCAACCCCGCATATACTTGCAAGAATTCCAAAAATTAAGAAGATCGTTTTGATATCAAAAAATTCTGCCATTATCCCTATCATTCCACTAGACACCGCTGTCATACTTATGATAGATATAGAAATTATTGCGAATATTCTTCCGAGTAACTTTTCAGGGATATGTTTTTGCATGATAGACACACGAGAAATAATTAAAAAAGGTATACCAATCCCATGTAAAAATGATAAGAAATTGAGTTGGTTCATATTTTCAACAAAATAGTAAAAACAAAAACTTGCACCATCAATAAATAAACCTACTAAAAATAACAAGCCATGAGGGAGCCTACTACCAATGCCATATACTACAGTTGTTCCTAAAAGCATTCCTAACCCAATGAATGCTTCCACTAAAGCAAAATCGGATGCACTCCCACCTAAGTAAAGTTTTACAAGAATAGGAACACCTATTATTGCAGGACCCATTACAAATAGATTACTTAAAAGAGTTAGAATGATAATTGCACGAAATGTAGATTTATCTTTTAAATATTGAATACCTTCGCTTGTTTTTTGAATTACTTTTTTAATACTAACTTCTTCTTTTTCCACTATATCCTTAGGAGCAATAGAGGTTAATGCAGCTGCTAAGAAATAGAACAAAACACAGAAAAAGAATAAATTTTCTACTGGATAAAAAGTTAGTAATTGTGCCGCAATAATTGGCCCAATCAGTACAGCAGTTTGCCAGGATATATTTACAATGGAATTAGCCTTGAGTAGATTTTCTTTTCTTATCTGTGTAGGAAGATATGCATTAAATGCTGGTACCATCGGCAAGGCAAACCCATTATGAAAAAAAGCTAATAACATAATTAGCCATACTGATTCAATTTCATAAAAAAATAAAAGTGGGATACATAATAAAACGAGGCCCTGCATAATAGTAGCAAAGGATATCATTTTAGTCTTAGGAAAAAGGTCAACAATTGCACCAATAAACAATCCACAAAGAATGGCTGGTAAATAGGTTGTCATAGCTACAAACCCTGTAATTTTTTCGGAATTAGTAATATCTAATATGAGCCATATAAATGCCACATCATAAATAGATCTGCCAATAGAATTAACTAACGGTACCGTCCATAAAAATATATTTAGTTTTTTTTGTTTCTGCATTGGTTGATTTTGAACATGAAACTACGTATAATATATCCTCTAGCAACTAAGAAAATAAAGAATATTAAATGCCATATATAATTACAGACCCATGTGTGGGTACTTGTGATACAGCTTGTATTGAAGTGTGTCCCGTTGATTGCATACATGGACCAACAGATCCAGAAGGATCGGGAGAGGAAGCAAAAGCTCCAGGCTTTGATGCTACCTCAAAACAACTTTTTATCAATCCAGAAGAATGCATCGACTGTGGGGCTTGTGAGCCAGAATGCCCAGTTGATGCCATTTATGATGAAGATGAAATTCCCGACGAATATGAGTCATCAATTGATCGTAATTATAAATTTTTTGGTCAAGAAGCACCCTGATAGATTTATATAACATTTTATAGTAGTCTTTTCTATTTTTAACTGCCCTTATTTTATGATAAATAAAAACGAAATATTACATCAGCTTAAGTCAGTTAATTATCCTGGCTTCAATAGAGATATTGTATCATTTGGAATGGTTAAAGAAATTCTTATTGATCACAAAACTATTACTATTATGCTATCTATTTCTTCGCAGAATGAAGAGAAAAAAGCAGAGCTTATCAAAAATATCAAAGAGATTATCATTGCCGACGATTTTGAATTAAAAATTAAAGTATTAGATCGACCTCCACAAAACGTGGAAGTAGATACTTCTAACAAGCATCAAAACGTTGAAGGAAATATTAAGAAAATTATCGCAGTAGCCAGCGGAAAAGGTGGAGTTGGTAAGTCTACAATTGCACTCAATTTAGCGGCAGCCTTAACGAGCGAGGGGCATAAAACTGGATTACTCGACTTAGATATTTATGGACCGTCTTTACCGCTCACAATGGGGATCCAAGGAAATCCAGAAGTCGACGAAAATCAAAAAATTATTCCTTTAGAGAAGCATAATTTAAAACTCATGAGCTTCGGTTTTATTAGCGGAAATAAGGCACCAGTAGTTTGGAGAGGCCCTTTAGTCGCTAAAATGACTGAGCAGTTCTTCAAGGATGTAAACTGGGGTGATTTAGATTATTTAATCTTAGACCTTCCTCCAGGTACAGGAGATGTTCAACTTACTTTATCTCAAAAAATTCCATTAGATGGTGCAATTATTGTAACGACTCCAAATGATATCGCCCTAACAGATGTTAGAAAAGGTGCAGATATGTTTAAAAAGGTAGAAACGGAGCTTTTTGGAGTAGTAGAAAATATGTCTTATATGGAAATTGCGGGAGAAGTACCAAATAGCAAAAACTCGAATATTATTATTAATGGAGAAAAAGTACCAACCAATGAAAATGGAGAATTTAATTTAAAATTTGAATTATTTAAACATGGTGGGGGAGAAACAGAAAGTACTAGGTTGGATATTCCGCTATTAGCAGAAGTCCCTTATTCTCATAAATTAATGGAGTCTATTGATAATGGAGAACCAATTGTTTTTTATGACAAACAATCTCCTATATCAAAAATATTTTTAAGATTAGCAAAACATATATCTTCTATATGAATCCAAGTTCATTTAATCTAGACCATATTGCAATTATTATGGATGGCAATGGCAGATGGGCTATTGATAAAGGGATGGATCGTCTGTTGGGACATAAGGAAGGCGCTAAATCTGCTAAAAAAATTATTGAAGTATGTTCAGACTTAAAGATAAAATATCTCACTCTCTATGCATTTTCTACAGAGAATTGGAACCGTCCACAATATGAAGTAGATAGCTTAATGTCTTTACTAAGCTCTATGTTAGAAAATGAGATTAAAGAATTAGAGAGGAACAATATAGTCTTTAGTGTAGTTGGAAGAATAGAGGATTTACCAACGAGTGTACAAAAAATTATTTCTGAAGCTATAGATAGAACAAAGAATAATACTGGTTTAATTCTTTCTTTAGCTTTGAGTTATGGTGGTAGACAAGAAATTATAGATGCAATAAACAAAATTATATTAAGTAAAAAAAGTGAAATAATTGATGAAGAGATTGTAAAAAATAACTTATATTGCCCTGAAATACCTGACCCGGACCTCATTATTAGAACGGCAGGTGAATATAGATTAAGCAATTTTTTATTATGGCAATCAGCTTACGCAGAACTGTTTGTGAGCAATAAAAATTGGCCAGACTTTAAGGAAAAAGATTTGATGAAAGCTTTAAAAGATTTTGAGAATAGAGACAGAACTTTTGGTAAATTAACTGATTAAAATATGAGAAATATTTATATAACAATAATACTACTGTGCTTTGCTAGTATTTTATATGGACAAGAGGTAACACTTTACCGTGTAAATATTGAGGGCAATACTACTACATCTGATAAGATGATCAAGTATTCTGCAGGTTTACGTGACGGAACCCAAATTCAGAGATCTGATATTTCTACAGCTTTAACACGTTTATGGGATTTAGGCTTATTTGATGATGTTAATATTGTCTTAAATAATGATTCTGAATATGGAGTAGAAATTACAATTCAAGTAGAAGAGAGCCCTACATTGAATAATATTTTATTTGAAGGTATTACCGTTAGAGAGTCAAGATTTACTGAAAAAATTGATTTAAAGATTGGACAAAGAATACGTCCTAATTCATTAGCTGCAGCTGCTAAAAAAATTACAGAGATTTATCAAGAAGATGGATATTTTGATGTCGAAGTCAATTCTAGAATTGAGGTGCCTCAAGATACATTAGTTCGAACTTCTTATGCTAGAGATGTTATTTTTGATGTCAAAGAAAATGAGAAATATAGATTGAAAGATATCACTTTCGAAGGCAATAAGAATTTTTCAGAGCGTAAACTAAAGAAAGAGCTTAAAGATACCAAAGAAAAAAAGTGGTGGTCTTTTTGGGTAAAAAACTTCGATGAAAAAACGTTTGAAGAAGATAAAAAGGCATTAGCACTATTCTACAAAAATGAAGGCTATAGAGATTTTCAAGTGGTCAAAGATAGCCTAATTATTGATAGAGATAATTTTGCTCTAACATTACTTCTTTCGTTAGATGAAGGAGAAAAATATCATTATCGAAATATAACTTTTGAGGGTAATGAAATAGCTGATGAAACAACATTAAAACAATTATTAAAAATTGAAAAGGGTGATGCTTATTCTGAAGAAGAATTTAACAAGTCTGTTTATGAAGATATGATGAGCGTATACCAAGATAAGGGTTATATATTTAGTAATGTCAATCCAGAAATTATTCCATCTGGGCCTGACTCACTTGATATTAACTTTGTATTTACAGAAGGGAGTAAGGTATTTATAGAAAATATCTTTGTATCAGGGAATGATAAAACCAGAGAAAATGTAATTAGGCGTGAATTAAAATTATATCCAGGGGATGTATTTAATAAATCCAAATTAATGCGAAGTCAACGCGATATCTGGATTTTAAATTATTTTGATAATGTAGTACCCGATGTTAATCCTATATCAGACGATAAAGTAAATTTAGATTTTGTAGTTCAAGAAAAGAAATCAACTCAGAGAATTAATGCCAACCTTGGTTTTACTGGTGAATATGGAATAACAGGAGGAGCAGGAGTCGAATTCGATAATTTTATGGGAAGAGGTCAGAAATTTAATGTTGGCCTAAGCACTGGAACAAACTTTTCCTTATACTCCAATCAAGAGCCATCAAAGTATAGATCTTTAAATATCAGCTTCCAAGACCCAATGATAAATGATAGTCCATACTTAGTTGGAGCATCAATATTCTATTCTTATAGAGGTTCATCAACAAATTATTATTTCCCCCTAGACTTTACAGTAGCGGGAGCAGTGGCTAGCTTTGGAAGAAGATTAGAATGGCCAGATGATTTTTTTAGGGTTATGTGGTCTGCAAAATTGATGGAAAAACAATATCAAGGTACACAAGCAGATATTGATGAATACATTGGTGGGCTCGATACAACAAGAGGAATTAGTTTTTCCCAAATGTTATCTAGGGATAGTAGAAACAGGGCAGAGTTCCCTACTTCTGGCTCCCAATTCAGAATTGAGAATACATACTCTGGAGGTTTTTTAGGTGGAAATGAAAATTTTCAAAAACATATATTAGATTTAAATTGGTTTACACCTACTTTCTCTAAGGTTGTATTATACAATTCTTTCAAGCTTGGTGTTATCAAAACATTAGATGTAGATGACGATATTCAAAGTTTTGTACCATTTGATGAAAGATTTATTATGGGAGGAAATGGGATTCCCTACGGAAACGCTTTAAGAGGTTATCCGGACAATTCTATTGGCCCTCAAACTGCTTCTGGTCAAGCTGTTGGAGGAAATTCAATGGGTAAAGTGACTACAGAGTTAAGATTCCCGTTATCTGAAAATCCTGTAATATATGTAATGGCATTCGGAGAAATGGGGAATGTATGGAACAGTTCAAAGATGTCTGAGCCGTTTTATATAGATAGAAATGGCCCACTTTCTATGAAAAAGTCTGCCGGCGTTGGTGTTAGGTTTTTTATGCCAGGTATCGGTAAATTAGGATTTGATATGGGATATGGATTTGACGATATTAACGGTGATGGTAATCCACAAGGTTGGGAATATACTATTACATTTGGACAAACGTACTAAAGGAGAGAATAAAGTGTATAAGAAAATAGCGATTTTATTATTATTAGTTGGAGTATCATTTGCTCAAGAAAAAATTGGTGTAGTTTTTTCAGAAAAAATTAGACTTGATTTTGAAGAGTTCAATGAAGTTGAGCAGCAATTACAGCTTGACCTACAAGTTATTCAAAAAGAATACCAAACGATGGCAACTGAATTAGACAGTATGGTTAAGGAGTATGAACAACAAAGTCTAATGATGTCAGAAGAGCTGAAAAAAGCTAAAGAGCAAGATATCGTGGACATGAATAACTCTATGCAAAGCTATCAGCAAGCTAAAGTTGGGCCAAACGGTGAATTGACCAAGAAGCAAGCACAGCTAGAGTTTGAATTGGTTCAAAAATTCAAAGCAGCAGTGGATGCTGTAGCAATATCAAAAGGATATGATATTATTATGGATGGCTCACAAGCTTCTCTATATACAAAACCAACACATGATCTTACCGATGATGTTCTTTATGAATTAAGAAAATCAAAAGAATAGTATAGAGGTTTCTCTTGTTTACGCTTAACCAAATTGCCTTAGAGGTAAAAGGGGCGGTAGTCGGGGATAGCTCAACTACTATTACTAGTGTTGATGATATTCATGAAGCTAGCAATGGCTCCTTATCTTTTGCCTTCTTACCCAAGTATAAAAAGATTGTCAAATCTTCTAGCGCTTCTGCTTTTATAGTCACAAACAAAGAAGACTTAGAAGAAAAGCCAGGTATTGTAGTAGAAAATCCTTATTTAGCTATGATTAAGATTTTAGAACTATTCTCTAAAAAAATCCCAACCAAACACACATTACATACCACCGCCTTAATCTCTAAATCAGCTTCTGTGGGAGAAAACGTAGGCGTTGGTGCATTATCATTCGTAGGAGATAATGTAAAGATTGGTAATAATGTTAAGATTGGTACGGGGGTTAAAATAAATGAAGGGGTGACAATTGGTTCAAATTCTATAATTAAGGATAATGTTGTTATTTACGATGATGTTATTATAGGAAAACATACACTAATCCATAGTAATACAGTCATTGGCAGCGACGGTTTTGGTTTTACTACGATCGATAAAATACATCATAAAATACCTCATATCAAAAGTGTCATCATAGGAGATTTTGTTGAAATGGGTGCAAGTTGTACTATTGATAGAGGTTCAGTAAAGAACACTAAGATTGGAGATTATTGTAAATTAGATAATCAAATTCATATTGCACATAACGTTACAGTCGAAGAAGGGTGTTTGATTGCTGCAGGAGTTTTTATTGGAGGTAGCACAACAATTGGTGCTTACTCTATGATAGCAGGTAAAACAGATATTGGGCCACATATTACTATAGGTAAAGATTCTATTTTTGGTGCACGTTCTTGTGTATTAAAATCTTTAGATGGAGGGCAAATGTATGCTGGTAATCCTGCTCGACCTATCAAAGAAAAACAAGAAAGAGATGCGGTATTTACAAGATTAAAATTATTAGAGAAAAGATTAAAAAAACAATGATACAAAATCAGAAAACTATCAAAAATCCCGTATCTTGTACTGGAGTAGGACTTCATACTGGAGTAGAAAGTACTATTACTTTTCATCCAGCCGAAGAAAATTTTGGTATAAAATTCATGAGAAATGATCAAAATGATCAGATTATTACACCAGATATTGATAATGTAGTTGACTTAACACGAGGTACAACTATTGAAGAACACGGTGTACGTGTTCATACAACAGAGCATGTTATGTCTGCATGTGCAGGAATGGGAATTAATAATCTATTAATAGAGCTGAATAGTAAAGAGCCACCCGTTATGGATGGAAGTTCAAAAGATTTTGTATCCGCATTAAAAATGGGCGGGATTATTGAACAAAAAGCAAAAGTTCAATTTCTTAAAATTACAAAACCTGTATTTTATGCGGATGAAGAAAAAGATGTAGAGGTTGTAGCAGTTCCTTACAATGATTTTAAAACTACATTTACTATTCATTATGATTTAGAAGAGCTGGATGTACAGTATAGTTCCGTACAAAATATGTATACTAATTATGAAAAGCAGATAGCTCCAGCACGTACGTTTTGTTTATTAAGCGAAGTAGCGGGTCTAGAAAAACAAGGATTAATTAAGGGTGGTAATTTAGGAAACGCAGTTATTATAGTTGATACAGCCATTGATAACAAAGAAGTAGAATTCTTTAAGGAGAGATTTGGGATTAAGTTTTATGAGGGAACTAGAGGGTTATATAAATCACAAATTTTACGATTTAAGAACGAACCAGTAAGACATAAAACATTAGACTTAATAGGTGACCTAGCATTATTAGGTAAGCCAATTTTAGGTCATATTACTGCAATTAAAAGTGGACATAAAGGAAACGTTGAGTTTGCAAAATTATTAAGAAAAGAATTCAAAGATCAATTTTAAATGAAAGATATCAACTACATATTAGAAGTAATGCCACACCGTTACCCATTTCTAATGGTTGACCGTATTATAGGCCATCAAAGAAAAGAAAGTATTCAAACTATTAAAAATGTTTCTATAAACGAGCCTTATTTCCAGGGTCACTTCCCTAAAAAACCCATTATGCCAGGTGTATTAATTTTAGAGTGTATCGCTCAGTCAGCATGTTTATTAATGGTTGATTTTATGAATGACCCATCAAAAAAATTAGTATTCATGTCAAAAGTAGTAAATTATAAAATGTATCATAATGTTATACCTGGAGACCAACTGAATATCGATGCAAAATTATTACATCATAAGTTAGGATCTTTCAAATTTGAATCTATATGTACTGTGGAGAAAAACAAAGTAGCCTCTGCAGAGTTTTTTGCAACAGTAGTGGATAGGTAAGGTAAAAAAATGAGCAATATACACCCAACAAATATTATAGCAGACTCAGCACAGATTGGCAAGAATGTCTCAATAGGTGCATATAATGTTATTGAAGACGATGTTATTATTGAGGATAATGTAAGTATCGGAAATTTTAATACTATTGGTCAATACACTGAAATTGCTGATGGATGTCAGATTTTTCATAATAGCAGTATCGGTGTTGTGCCGCAGGATAAAAAATTTGGTGGTGAAAAAACTAAGTTGATTATTGGCAAGCGTACAATCATAAGAGAGTTTGTAACATTGAATAGAGGTACAAATGCTACAGGTGAGACTTCTATTGGTAAGGATGTGTTGATAATGACAGGTGTCCATGTTGCACATGATTGCATTATTGGAGATAATGTAATTTTAGTAAATTTAGTTGCTCTTGGGGGACATGTCGAAATTGATGATTGGGCTATTTTAGGAGGTGCAAGTACTGTACACCAATTTTGTAAAATAGGAAAACATGTAATGTTAGCTGCAAACTCAAAAATTGTTCAGGATGTACCGCCGTATATTTTAGCAGGTAAGCATCCTTTGCGATATTCAGGAATTAATACTCTAGGTTTATCTAGAAGAGGTTTTAGTAAAGAAGAAAGAGCTGCTATTAAGAAGGCGTATCGCTATTATTTTAGATCTGAATTAAATCCATCTATTTCACTTAAAAAAATTAAAGAAGAATTTCAGGGGAACCGTCATATTGGCGAGATAATTAATTTTATTGATAAGAGTGATAGAGGAATCATTTAATAAATATTCAATGAAAAGAATTTCTATACTTGGTTCAACAGGGTCTGTTGGTACCCAAACATTATCTGTCATCAATCAGAATAAAGATCAGTTTAAAGTAGAATCCCTTTCTTGTAATCAAAATGCTGATATGTTATTTGAGCAAGTACAGAAATTTATGCCGCAAAAAATCGCTATTAATTCTATAAGGTCAGATCATCCTTTAAAAATTTTTTGTAAAAATAATAATATTGAATTAATTATCGGAAATAATTCTTCAGCTATCATGTCACAATTCAAAGATATTGATTTAGTGGTTAATTCTATTGTTGGCTCAGATGGGTTGTTATCTACATTAAATACCGTAAATAATAATATTGATTTAGCGCTTAGTAATAAAGAGTCACTAGTATTGGGCGGACATCTTATTATGCCAATAGTGAAAAAAAATTCATCTAATTTGATTCCAGTAGATAGCGAGCATTCAGCAATATTTCAATGCCTTCATGGAGAACAAGAGAGTTCTGTTAAGAACATTATCCTCACAGGAAGTGGAGGACCATTCTTGAATAAAAAGATAAATACCTTTCATACTATCAAGCCATCAGAAGCATTAAAGCATCCAAACTGGGAAATGGGAAGAAAGATTTCGATTGATTCGTCCACTATGATGAATAAAGGACTGGAGCTTGTAGAGGCCATGTGGTTATTTGATAAAAATAAAGAAGATATAGAAATTGTGATTCATCCTGAATCTATAATACACTCAATGGTGCAGTTTGTAGATGACTCTTATAAAGCACATCTAGGTATACCTGATATGAAAATTCCTATACAATATGCCCTATCTTTTCCTGAAAGAATTATGAGTAATTATGGTAGTTTAAATTTCGCAGAGATTGGTAAGTTTACATTTTTAAAACCAGATTATTTAAGATATCCAGCGCTTGAGCTATTAACAGAATTAGTCACTAGCGGAGGTAATAGAATTCCGATTATGAGTATGGCAAATGACTTGATTGTAGATCAATTTTTAAATGAAAAAATACTTTTTACAGACATACCAAGCCTGCTGGAAAAAACTGTCAATGAATTTGGAGATAATTCAAGCCCATCTGCAGAAGATTTACTTACATTAAATGAACAAATAAAACTATATTTAGTCTAATTTTATGATATATATAATAGCATTCGTTATCCTTATAAGTGTCATTGTCTTTGTACATGAGCTTGGACATTATTTAGCTGCCAGAAGTATAGGCGTCACAGTCGAGCAGTTTTCAATTGGAATGCCCCCAACAATCTATAAATACAAACCAAAAAATATTAATACTGTCTTTGTCATTGGAGCGCTTCCATTGGGTGGATATGTAAAGATAAAAGGTATGCTTGATGAAAACATGGATACTGAAATTAAAGGTGCAGATGATGAGCTAGAGTCAAAGAGTGCGTTAGAAAAGATTTGGGTGTTAACTGCTGGAGTAATCATGAATATTATCTTAGCTTTTTTTGTTTTTTCAGCTATTGGTGCTTTAGAGGGTGATGCAATACCCGTTGATCAAGATGCTGTAATAGATTTTGTTTCTCCGGGTGGTCCGGCAGAGAATGCTAATTTATTAGTTGGAGATAAAATTATTTCAATAAATAGCATTAAAGTATCAAGTTGGGAAGCTGCAGTAGATATAGTAGAAAAAAACCCCAATCAAGAAATCCCTATCACCGTTTTAAGAGAAGGTGAATTATATAATAATAATATCACACTTTCATCAGGCCCTAACTTTAAAGAGGGCAGAGTGGACCAAACAATCGGTTTAATTGGTGTTGCAAAAGATATGAGTACAAAAGAACTTAATATTATTGAATCTTTTCAGTATGGATATAGGCGCACAGCTTGGTCTATGGTATTAATGAGCTCCTCTTTAAAAATGATTTTTCAAGGTAATGTATCTAAAGACGAGGTAGGTAGTGTTATTATGATTGGACAAATGGCTGGAGAAGCAGCTCAAGCAGGATTAAGCCAATTTTTGTTACTTATGGCTTTGATAAGTGTAAATTTAGCATTTATTAATATGCTACCAATTCCAGGACTTGATGGCGGTCACATTGCAGTAATCTTAATTGAAGTATTAATGGGAAGAAAATTATCAGTTAAGGCAAGAATGCGTATTCAATCAGTTGGAATGTTCATATTATTATCATTAATGGCATTTTTATTAATTAATGATATTGCTAGACTTTTTTAACTTTAATACAATTACACCTTTACTGAGCTTCAACGAGATTTTAACAGGTACAGTTCTATTATTAATAATACCATATGATATCTGCATATCACCTTTATTTTTTAATGCAGACTTTCCATTATGAAGAGGTTTATATGTATAAGCATTAAATTTACCAGCAGGAGTACGTACTGTCTTCATACCAATATTTTGGATTTCAATTTCTCTAACCTTTCCACCGTCCAGAATAGTAAACTTTTTTGATTGGTTCTCTTGTATATTTTCATTTTTTAAAATCATAATCAATGCATATGGATCAAAGATATTTTCTGGTACTAAGTACTCTTTATCATTTGTGGTTGCTACATTGCCCTTGATTGTAGTAAAAGATTTACTTTTTCGAGATCCTTCACGCAATTTCTTAGTTTGTTGGATTAGTTCTAGAGATTCAGTGTTTACCCAAACATCTATGGTATCTCTAATTTTAAATAAAGCGTCACCTATTTTTGAAGTTTTAACAGAAAAATTTAGATGATAAGCTTTTTTCCCATTAATGATTTCTATTTTTTTTGTGCTTAGCGTAGCCGATCCTAATTTTACTAAGTCTGGACCAACCTTGATTAGATCAACAAACAGATCATACTTATATTCCTCTCCAGGAATGAAGGACGGTTCTTTTGAAGACGGTATTTGCCCAAGTAAAAATGATATAAAAAGAATAGGAAGAATTTTGTACATAGCTATCGAATTTGAGTAATATTATTTTGTTCAAACATATAAATTTTTGACGCAGATTGATTATTAATCATTCCAGCATCTAATAAAAAATCAATATCCTTACTAAAAACTTCTTCTATTTGATCGGGATCATTTAAAGGCTTAGATCCAGTAACATTAATGCTTGTAGTAGTAATGGGCTTTGTATACTGCTTTAACAAATTGATTAAGAAAGGATAATTTGGTACACGGAATCCAACCTTATTATTTTGAGTAATTAGCGAATTAAAGGCATTTTTCTTATGATCTACTATACAAGTGTCCCCATTATTAATTATAGTACCCATTTGACTTTTTAATTTATTATCAAGACTTAATTTACTGGAAACACTATCAAAGCTATGGACTAAAATACTCATTGGAGTTTTACGACCCTTTAAAGTATTAATTCTATTGATACCTGCATCATTATCTATGTCTGTACCCATACCATAAATTGTATCTGTTGGGTATGCAATTATCTGATTCTCACGCAATGCTGTCAATGTTGCATTTGTAGCGTCGGGGTGATTTATTGATATTCTTTTCATAGTTATTGAAAGGTCGTTTTCCATCTTTTATGAAACCAGAAATATTGTTCTGGTCTTTGTGTAACTGCCGCTTCTAGACAGGATGTATATTCTTGTACAATTTCATCAATACTTAATGTATTAGAAGCATTTATTTCTTTGAATTCTACAAAATATTCATCATTAATTTTCGTAATAGCAAAAAATATAATAGGTGAACCCATACGTTTATGTAGAATTGCAGCTCCGGACGGTGTCGATGAAGGAATATCAAAGAAATTAACTTTCTTGCCTTTCTCTCTAGCATCTTGATCGCTTAATAAAACAAGTATTTCATTATTATTTAACGCTACTTTTAACTCTTTGCTTGATCCACCTTTATAAAGCTGTTTTTTCATATAATTTTCTCTAATTCTTTTAAAAAACTTATCTGCAACACCATCTTTTTGTTTATAGGCTACACCGCATAAAGCATATCCTCTAGTTGCCAAAGAATAAAATAGTTTATCAAAGGCTCCAAAGTGCCCACTTACAAAAAGAACACCTTTATTATTTTTCAGTGCATCATCTAATATCTCAATATTTTTGAATTTTATTTTATCATGATTGAAATATCTTGGAAACGATAAAAATTCTAAGAAATCTTTGGTATAAAATTTATAGCATTGAGAAGAAATTTTATTGTACCAATCTTGATTTTTATGAGGGAATGCCCTTTTCAAATTCTTTAATACCACTTGACGTCTCATTTTTAGTAAATGGAATAGTAGATTATAAAAACATTTATAAGTAAATTTGTTTAAGAATGTTGGAACAGTTCTTAGGAAGAATGAAAACATTTTCAAAAACATATACATTCATTAAATGTAAATCTTTGTATTAGCAATGAAAACAAAATTTAAACACATATGGCTATTTATTTTATTCCTCACTTTGGGGAGTAGTATAGCGGAAGAAACCGAAAAGAATATTTATGTAGTCCCTATACAGGATACAATTGATTTAGGTATTCCAAGCTTTGTAAAGCGTGCAATTGATATGGCAGAATCTGATAATAGTGAATTAATTATTTTTGATATTGATACATTTGGAGGAAGAGTTGATGCTGCTACACAAATTAAAGATGCTATTTCAGCAACAGATATTACAACGATAGCTTTTATTAATCGTAGAGCAATTTCAGCAGGCTCGTTAATATCTCTATCCTGCGATCAAATCTATATGACGGACGGTGGAACAATTGGTGCAACAAGTGTTGTTGATATGTCAGGTTCAAAACAATCTGAAAAGTCTCAAAGTTATATGAGAGAAGAAATGGCTGCAACTGCTGAAAAATCAGGTAAAAATACGGATATTGCCAGAGGAATGGTTGATGAAGAGCTAAGCTTTGAGTTTTTGGTAATCAATGGCGACTCACTAAAAGTGGACGATATTGAAGGCAGAAAAGAAGGAAAGCTCATAACTTTAACTACAGAATTAGCATTGAAGTATAATATTGCTGATGGAAAGAGCGAAACAGTAGAAGAACTCCTTTCTAATCTTGGAATAGAAAATTATAATATTATCACTCTAAGTGAGAATTGGTCAGAAGACCTAGTGCGCTTTTTAACAGATCCTACCATTTCTTCCTTATTGACAACATTTGGTACTATAGGAATTATATCTGAACTATATAGTGCAGGTTGGGGTATTGGAGGAACAATTGGTATTGTATGTCTTACCCTTGCATTGGGAGCAAGTTACTTAACACAGCTAGCCTCTTCTATGGACCTATTAATTATTTTCAGCGGTTTATTACTACTAGCAGTAGAATTTGTAGCAATTCCAGGATTTGGATTTTTTGGGATTACTGGTATTGGTGTACTATTCTATGGACTTTATTTATTATTAATTCCCGATATTCCTGTCAGTGATGAAATATATTCACAAGCATTAGATGGTTTTTCTTGGGGAATTGTTGGGGGTATTATAGCGCTAATGATGGTTATCAATTTATTATTAAAGTCAAAATTTTTAGAAAAATTTATTACTACGGACTCAAATGTATCCAACCTGAAAAAGAATTACAAAAAGAGAGGGAAGGTGTAGTATTATATGAGTTTTTATGAATAAATTATGTAAGATTTTATAACAAAAAGGAGGAGTAATGGGACTTTATGTTGCCTTACCATTAGTATTATTTATTTTATTATTATTATGGGTCGTACCTGTAGGACTATGGCTACAAGCTATATTCAGTATTGGAGGTGGCCATGTTACTATTTTTAATTTAATTGGAATGCGATTCAGAAGAGTCCCTCCAGGGATTATTGTGAACGGATTAATTGCATCCCGTAAAGCAGGCATTGTTTTAAAAAGTGATGACCTAGAAGTACATTATATGGCCGGTGGAGATGTAGATAAGGTTGTTGACGCATTGATTGCGGCATCAAAAGCTGGTATTGAATTAACTTTTGAAATTGCAACTGCAATTGATCTAGCTGGACGTGATGTATTATCTGCCGTACAAACAAGTGTATATCCAAAAGTTATTGATGCGCCGGTTGACGGAAAATTATCTGCTGTTTCAAAAGACGGTATTGAAGTAAGAGCAAGAGCTAGAGTTACTGTTAGGACTGATATCCCTAACCTCGTTGGAGGAGCAACAGAAGATACTATTATTGCAAGAGTTGGAGAAGGGATTGTAAGTGCAATTGGTTCAAAGGAATCATACGAAGCGGTGCTAGAAAATCCAGACTCAATATCAAGAAATGTACTAGATAAAGGCTTAAATCAAGGTACAGCATTCGAAATTTTATCAATTGATATTGCCGATATTGATGTAGGTAAAAATATTGGAGCACAACTTCAAGCTGACCAAGCAGAGGCAGACTTAAGGGTAGCACAAGCTAAAGCTGAAACTAGAAGAGCAATGGCAGTAGCCCTTGAGCAAGAAATGAAAGCTAAAGTGGTAGAAGCGGAATCTGAAGTACCTAAAGCTATGGCACATGCATTTAGAGAGGGTAATTTAGGTGTTCTTGACTACTATAAACTCGACAATATTGCTTCTGATACTAGCATGAGACAATCAATTGCTGGAACAGGAGAAGAAGCAAAAGACGATACTGAGGAATAAGTTTGGAAGAATTACTGTATTGGGGGGCGATATTAGGCTTTTATCTTTGGTCTGCATATAGAAGTAACCAAAAAAAGGCTCAGAAAATCAAGCCCCAACAAGTTCCTTTGAAAAAAGAGCTAGACAAGCCAGAAATACCAAATAATCCTAAAATAAATATCTTAGATTTTTTGAATGAAGCTTTTGAAGAGCAGTCCAATGTTTTTCCGGCACAAACTATTGAAGATATACCATCTAAAAGAGAAGACCGAAGTATCAAAAATACCTTTGAAAAACATCTTGACAATAAACATGATTTAAGTGCTATTGATGATCGCCATTTGGACAATCATAAAATTAAAGATCAACATTTGGATATGATAAAATCGCGTTTGAATCACAATGAAATATTATCAGAAAGCAAAAGCCATAACAATACACTAGTAAAGGTTCAAAAAAAATATAGTAATAACCCTACCAAGCTAGGAATTCTTATGCAAGCAATCTTTGAACCCCCAAAAGCAATGCAATAAATGAAGAAGCTTTTAATAATGGGTCCACCAGGTGCAGGAAAAGGTACCCAGGCTAAAATACTTGCAGAAAAGTATAGTCTTATACATTTATCAACAGGAGATATACTGAGAGGTGAAATAAGTAAGAAGACTGATACAGGTCAAGAAGCACAATCTTATATGGATGCTGGTAATTTGGTTCCAGACAATGTTTTATTATCTATGATGGAAAGTACATTAACAGAGCTTCAAAATTCAGGTATTATTTTAGATGGCTTTCCAAGAACAATTCCGCAAGCAAAGGGATTAAATGATATTTTTGAAAAGCTGAATTCAAAAATAAACCATGTACTGAATATTCATGTCGAAGAATCAAAATTAATTAAAAGATTAATTGAAAGAGCTCAAAATTCTGGTCGTAAAGACGATACTGAAGAAGTAATTATTAAACGTCAAAAAGTGTATACAGAATTAACAGCACCATTAATCAATTTTTATAAAAATGAAATCATTCAGATTGACGGTGATGGGACTATCGATCAAGTCACACAGCGTATATTAGAGTATATCTAATAATGATTGTTATAGGAATAACTGGAGGGATAGCTTCTGGTAAAAGCACTGCGTCTCATATATTTCAACATGATCACAATGCATATGTTTTTGATGCGGATAAAGAGGCTAAACATCTTTTATTGAAAAAAGAAATATCAGATAAAGTTCTTAAAACTTTTCCTGAATTGCAAAGTACTGAACCCTCATCTATGAGCAAGGTGGTATTTAAAAATAAAGATAACCAAAAAAAATTAAATTCTATATTACATCCTGCTGTAAATAATGAGCTTCTAAATAGAATAGAAAAAATTGCTAATGAAAAGATATATAGTTTATTTATTGTTGATGCTGCACTGATTATTGAGGGAGGTTCATTTAAGTACTATCATGAGTCCGGTGCTTATATTATCTTATTAACCAGTCCTGAATCTATACGTATTGAACGCGCTTTATCTAGGGGAAACTTATCAGAAGAATCAATTAAAGAACGTATGAGTTTGCAGTGGGAGGATGATCAAAAGAAAGAGTATGCAGATTATATTATTGAAAATAGTGGTTCATTAGATCAGTTGAAATCTTCAATTACATTTATACTTAAAGAAATAAGAGAAAATGAAAAACATAACTAAAATTCTATTTTTATTATTAATAGTTGGATGCGGATCGGATGCAGGTTCTAAGATAATATCTTCTAGTGGAGTGATAAACCCTAATACTGGTAACGGTGGTAATAATGGTAATAATGGAGGAAACAATGGAGATTCTACAGCGAATCTCAATGTAGAATTAATTTCTAACTATAATGATGATACAGCATCCTTCTCTACAGTTTTTGGAAATTATACTCGAAGCTTTATTGTTCATACTCCAGCTAATTATGATACAAATGATGGCCCAATTCCATTACTATTTGTACTACATGGATATACAGGTCAAGCACCTTCTATAAGAAATTATTCCGGATTTGATAGTATTTCAGACGAAGAAAATTTTATTGTAGTTTATGTGCAGGGAGTAACTGATGTTACTAATACTACTGGCTGGAATGTGAATGTTGTCTCCACTTTTAATGAAGTGGATGATGTAGGATTCTTTTCCGCACTAATTGAGTATTTTAAGGAGAATTATAATATTGCTGATACTAAGATTTTTTCAACTGGGATGTCTTTGGGTGGATTTATGAGTTATAGATTGGCATGTGAATTAGATGAAATTAATAGTATTGGTTCTGTTACAGGCTCAATGCCAGTATACTATAACTGCGTACCACCAAATCAAAAAAGTATCATTCATTTTCACGGAACATCTGATACCGTAGTACCTTACAGCGGAAATTCTTGGAGTTATAATGTAGAGAATGCACATTCATTCTGGGCAAACTACAATAATTGTCAAAATCAGTCCGAAGTCACAGTTCCAGATTTCAACGGAGATGGAATTTACTCTACTCAGCTTATTTCATATGGTTGCGATGGAAGTCGAGAGGTAGTTCTATATACTATGCAGGATGAAGGTCATACATGGTTCAAGAAGGATTGGGGTCATGACTTAGATACTTCACGATTGATTTGGGAATTTTTTAAAGATAAATAATACACATGGTTATCAAAGCGGAATACCTAGACACTCTGTCAGCTAATGACCCTATACTAAAACAATTGATTTCTAGTTACCCTATACCAACCTTTAGAAAATCAGATAATTTTTTACATGACCTTATTAAGTATATTATTTTTCAACAAATTTCAACTAAAGCAGGTAATACTATATATAATAGATTCTTAGAGTTTCATAGTTTTAATAAACCTAATAGTGAATTTAAATGGGAAGAGCAGGATTGGAAAAAAATAGGGTTGTCCCATCAAAAAAAATCTTATATAGAAAACTTATTTGATAAAAATAATTTAGAAATGATCAAAAAATTGTCTTTAATAAACGACAGTAAAGAAATTAGAAATTTACTCATCTCTTTAAAAGGTATTGGACCTTGGACAATTGATATGTTTTTGATTTTTTCAAAACATGACTTGAACATTTTCCCTAAAGGAGATCTTGCGGTCATTAATGTTATTAAGAGTTTATATGGTGTAGATAACATGGATGATATAGAATCGATAGCTAAGAAATGGCACCCATATCAAAGCATTGCTACACTATACCTATGGGAATCATTAGATGATGATTTTCCGTCTTAAATAGCTAAAATAGTTCATTAGTTAGGCAGTGTACGGAACCTCCGCTCAAGTTAAACTGAGATACATTAGAAACATGCATTTGAATATCATGCTGATTCGCAAAATCTATAACTTTTTTATTATTAATTGGGCTTGTACCTATTAATAAGGCTGGTAAAGTCAAACAATTCATAGCAGACCTTGCAACTAAAGATTGTTTTCTATCTTGATTTTCAATATCTAATAACTCCCAATTATATGTTTTAGATAGATGACTTAAAACGTTATAGTTTTTATTGTTAAACACTTCTTTAGCACAATTAATACCAATACAATCATATTCATTATTGAAAATAGGACAAATAGCTGTATCAAGATGGTATCCACTCGATTCAATGATATGTAACTGATCGACTCCCATTAATTCTGCCATGGATTCAGCGCCCTTAAGGTTATTGCGACATAAACCAGCTAATAAAATATTTTCTTTAGGTAAGTAAAAAAATTCTCCACCTTCTGCTAAACAGTCTTGATTTGGTAAATAGTTAACGATATATCCAGATTTTTCAATTGTTTCGACTACAAAGTTTCCTTCATTTAGACGCTCCTCAAGACGCATATTACACATAACTATTTTCTTATCCGTATTGCATAAAAAATGATCTCTCATAAAAATAAAGTCAAATTTTTCTTCTTTTTCTAATACATCTGAAAATGGAACGATAGTAGTTTCTAAACCAACAGATTTAATCATATCTACTAGTTGATGATATTCATTCTCTAATATAGTCTGTTTAGGTGTTGCACCATCTACCATCATATCATTATCTTGGTAGGCAACAATACCAGAACCCCACCAATCTTTTTTTGGTAAAGCACTTAAAGCAATTTTGATTTTATGCGAATGTTTCAAGATAATAAACTTACAATTTTAAAATTAACTTTATAAGAGTAAATTGTAACAGTTATGCAAAATGAAATACTTACAGTAAAAGATTTAAATCGTTATTTGCCCGCTATAAAGACAAATGAAGATATGGCATTTACCAATAAGCTACATGAAGGACTATTTTTAGCTGATCCAATCGATGGTTTAGCAAATATACCAGATGAATCTATTGATTTGATTATAACAGAGCCAACGATGCAACCTAAAAGTAATAGTTTGTCTGGTAATAGCCCAACATTTGAGAATTATGTAGATTGGGTAGATGGATGGCTAGAAGAATCTAAGAGAGTGCTAACACCCAATGGATCAATCTATATTATTTGTCCTTGGCAATCTTCTTCAATGTACCATTCAGTATTAGAAAAGAAGTTTAATGTCCAATCTAGAATTACAGCAGAAAGAAAATCTGAACAAGAAGGCTTATCTCAGTGGAAAAATACCATATCCGATATTTGGTTTGCTACCAAGACTAATGACTATATTTTCAATCAAAATTATATTGTAGATGGAAAGAATATTAATAGCCCAAATCCAGAGGAAATAAAAAACAATTTGTGGTTTCATTTAGATTATGATGAAATCATTCATAGAATTTTAAAGGGAAGTAGTTTCAAATTAAATTGGGTACTAGACCCTTTCATGGGTATTGGAAGTGTTGGATCTGTTGCAAAAAAAATAGGCAGGAGATTTATTGGGTTCGAATCCAATCAAGATCAGCTACTATTAGCAATGAAAACTATTAATGAGGGAGAATAAATTTATGTTACATAAAATAGAAATGGACCTAAAAGATGCATTGAAGACGCAAGATAAAGCAAAGGTTGGAGTATTACGTATTCTAATTTCTAAATGTAAGAATAAGTCTATTGCTACAGGGAAGCCATTAGAGGATAGTGAAGTAATGAAAGTGTTACAAACTGCCGCCAAGCAACATAAAGAGTCTATTAAATTATATAAACAGGGCCAAAGAAGTGACCTGGTAGATCAAGAAACTACGGAACTTAATATCGTGGAAGCTTACTTGCCTTCAATGATGACAGAAGATGAGATTAAGTCAATTGTAACATCTGTTATTGAACAAACTGGAGCATCTAGTATGGCAGATTTTGGTAAGGTAATGCCTCAGGTAATGAAAAAAGGTGCTGGAAAAATAGACGGAGGAGTGGCACAAAACCTCTTAAAAGAATTATTATCTTAATATGGTTATAGATATACTTTTTTGTTTATTAATAGGATTTAATGCTGTTTTGGGAATCAAGAAAGGGTTCATAGATGCAGTCTTTGAATTTATAGATATTGGAATTGGTATATTTTTTGCCCTCTTTTTTTATTTTGATTTAACAGTCTTCTTATCATCTTTTTTGGATGTCGATACAAGATGGATTTTTTTGATTTCTGGAGCGTTTATATTTTTCATATCCATTATGATATCTAGATTCATTACTAGTATACTCTTATTTCTATTTGATGGATCAATCTCTTTCACTGTATTAGACAAATTTCTTGGATTTTTATTTGGAGGGCTAAAAACCATCATACTGTTAACAATATTCATATGGTTTTTTGATACCTTTATATCTAATAAGATTTATAGCATTCTCTACAGCGAATCTCAAATTCTTGTTTTACTGGAGCCTTTCAAAGACTATATTAGTCAATCAATGTCAAGTACAATGCCCATATGAGAAGAATAGCACAAGAAACAATTAATCGCGTTTTGGAAGAAGTAGATGTTCTGGATGTAATCTCCCAATATGTAGATTTAAAAAAAAGAGGGCAAAATTATTTTGGTTTAAGCCCCTTTAGATCAGAAACTAAGCCATCATTTAGTGTCGCTCCAGATAAAAATATGTGGTATGATTTTGGTTCAGCGCAAGGAGGAAATGCTGTACAATTTTTAATTGAATACGAAAAAATTAGCTTTCCTGAGGCCATACGATCTTTAGCCGAAAAATACGGAATAGAAATAATTGAACGAGGTAATAAAGAGCAGAATAATTTATATGACCAATTATATGAAATCCACGAATTGGCATGTATTTACTTTGAAAACAGCATTAAAGATAATCCAAAAGGAACAGCAAAAAAATATCTTACTGACAGGTCATTTCATGATAGTATTATCAATAAATTCAGAATTGGATTTGCCCCTGATAGTTGGGATAGTCTTTTAAAAGAGCTTCAAGGCAAGTTCGATAACCAAATCTTGAAAAAATCTGGATTATTTTCAGAGTCAAAAAAAGGGCCACTTATTGATCGTTTTCGCAACCGTATCATGTTTCCTTTTTTCAGTCTTTCAGGAAAAATTATTGGATTCAGCGGTAGGAGTTTATCGGAAAAAGAAGATGTTAAGTATCTAAACTCTCCCGAAACTTTGCTTTTTGAAAAAAGTAAGGTTTTCTACGGTTCGTATCAAACACTTCCAAATATTCGTAAGAAAAATTTTGCAATTTTAGTAGAAGGGCAAACTGACTTTTTACGCTTAGTAGAACAAACATTTGATAATGTTCTTGCTACATCTGGAACGGCATTTTCTAGTAAGCACGCCGTTGCACTTAAAAAGTATACTAATAGAGTTATTCTTTGTTATGATTCAGATAGTGCAGGTATTAATGCTGCTATTCGTACAAGCTATGTTTTATTACAGAACGGTATTGAAACACGAGTGTTATTTTTAGGTAATGGCGACGATCCTGATGATTTCTTTAGAAAAGATAACAATACAAAAGATACTTTTAGATCACTTATCAAGTCGGCAGCACATCCTATTTCTTTTATTATAAAGCATAAAGACATTTTAAAGCAAGGCGCTGCAGACCAATCAAAATTTTTAAATGAATGTATAGGTGAAATACAGTTAGTTCCAGACAGCATGGTTAGAAATGATTTAATCCGCAAGTTGTCTAATGAATTAGGCGTTGTAGAAGCTGAAGTGCTTGATCGTTTTAGCTCTCTTAAGCAAAAAAGATACAAAGCTCCAGTAGAGAGGTGATTCAAGTACGACTGAAGTCACTCACTATCGTTCATCCGAAGATAAGGCGCAATTAGAATTGATTAAGCTAGCATTACATTCCCCAGAACTTGCTCCAAAGATGCCTATTGCTTTATTTAGCAATAAACTACTTTATAATGTTTTAAAAGTATTAATTGATAATAGTGATAAGGGATATAAGCCAGGACAGATTCTTGAATTAATTGGCGGATCATCAGAACAACGTAATTTGATTGCTTCCCTAGCGATAGAGGTTCCTGATAAGGAATATGAACAGACCATTTTGGATGATTGTATTGCTACATTAGAGCGAAACCCAGTGAAGAAAGAAATTGCAATTCTAAGGGATAAAATTCGAAGAATGGAAGAAGAAGATACTTCTCCTGACAAAGCATTGCTCGAAGAGTTAAGTGCTCTCCAAAAAAAACTCCAATAAAAAACCCCTCAATAAATTGAAGGGTTTTTTATTTAATACTAATCTGTCTTAATAAGATTAATAGTTAATAGTCACTCCAATATTATATGATCTTGGTTGACCGATACGAACTCTTAAGTCCGAAACGTCTCCAGAACCATCATACGCGTCAACAAAGTCACCGACGTAAAGTTCGTCAGTTGCGTTGAATACGGATGCGTTGAAAGTAACCGCTTTACCCATAAGCTCTGTTGTGTATGCACTATTAAAGTTCACTAGAGTTGTGTTACCAGTTACATAAGCATCTTCAGCAAAAGTATTACCTTCACCTAATAAGAATGCTAAGTCCTGAATAGCACCATCATAACCCCATCTAGGGTATTGTTTAGAGAATGACTGTGCTTCAGCAGATACTTTTAATCTGTTGAAGAACCCTGTCACAATTAAGTTTGTTTGTGACTGTGGAGCACCTGAAATCATCACGTCTTTCACATAAAGATCAAATGTTTCTCCGCTACTTGCATCTCCTTCGATTTCATTCCAAGAGTATGACAAGTCATCAGTAAATCTCCAATCACTTTCGTGACCTCTAATGTCAATTCTTAATACTGGAATTGGTTGATATGCAATAGAGTATTCTAACCCTTGGTGCAATTCGTTCAACCCTGCAATACTAAAGAATGACTCAACACCATTCAAGTCTTCTGAAGTACCACTTTGGTTTCTGTCAGACCATAGTGCCCAGTAATAATTCATACTACCAGCCCATTGGCCGTTAGTTGATTTAAATCTAGTACCAAAGTCTACCCAAGTAGCTTTTTCATTTTCAAAACCTGAATTTAGTGTGTTATTATAATCGTTAATCAGTTTATCAAGTGAGGGTGTCATTGCAGAGTAACTCATGTTACCAAATAACTGCCATGTGTCGTTTAATGCTTTACTTCCACCAACTTTCATTTGATATCCCATCTCAGCATCTGCTTCGATTTTATTATTATCAAGAGTGAAATGATCTTGGTTCGTATAGCTAGCTGTAGTAGCTCCGAACATCGCGAAACCAGTTGTTCCCATTCCATCGTTATAATTTGCTTGAGCGTAACCACCCATCCAGTCTACAGTGTTTGTGTAGTCATAGAATACCTTGTCTCCAAGACCTCTTCTTTGTTCATCTGCATTCCAGTTTGGATTAGATGTATTCATGGTAGAAGTCACCACCTAATAGGTTGTAAACTTCACGGTAGTGCTCAACTTTAGCAGTTCTAATGTCCACACCAAAAGTAGCTGACCACATGTCATCTATTTTCATGTCTAACTTAGAAACTACACCAAATGTTGACTGATTATTTCTACTTCCTCTAAGAATCCCTCTAGATTCATAGCCGAAACCATCTTCAAAGTCCAATCTGTTACGACGAATAGTCTCATCATAATCACGTCCTGAACCGTCAGATTTCCATCTTATAGAACCAGCAGATCCGGAACCACCACCTTCACCACCTGAGTAGTAAAGTGAACTAGCTAAAGTCATTGTATCATTTAGCTTGTTGTATGAGTTTAATTGTACAATTGGTTTGTGAAAGTAGTTTTCTCTTTCATTAATTAATGTACTTGAATACATGTCAGCTGAACGATTGTTCCAGCCGTCAAATGGTAACCAACTAGCAGTCGCTTTTCTACCTGTAAAAGGCGTATCAAGATTGTCTGCTCTTGGGTTAAAATCCACTCCGTATTCAGTTCTTAGATCTTCCTCAGCAACACCCATATCGCGGGCTAGTTCATGGCTATAGTTTGAAATACGATTATTCCAAAAATTTTGACCATGAATTTGAGGTGATCCAAGTGCAACAAATTCAAGACGGTTATCTGCATCAAAAGAATAGGACGTATTGAAATAATATGACCATGCTTCTGTGTAGGTACCTCTTGCAAATAGTTTGTCAGCAGTTCTCTTAGATGCTGATGCTACCATTGCAAGCTTACCATCCATCATTAAACCAGTGTTAATAGTAACAGCGGTTTTTGAATAGTTATGTTGTCCTGCTTCTTGTTTTACTACAACACTTGGTTCAGAAGATGCTGGCATACTCATAAAGTTTACCACACCACCTAAACTTGGTGTTGCTAAATTAACAGATCCTGCTCCTCTTTGAACTTGTACTACTGATGCAACATCAGCTAATACACTCCAGTTAGAGAAGTATAAATTACCATTTTCCATGTCATTCATAGGGATACCATTAATCAGATAAGATGTATAACGATCGTCAAAACCACGAACATATACATTTTCATCATCCCAACCACCACCATTTTCAACGTAAACGTTTGGTAGGGTTGATAATGCTTTTGGCAATCCACGACCACCTAATCTGAAATCAATATCAGCTTTGGTATAGTCATCATAAGGGATTGCAGAGGTATTGTCTACACGATCAGCTAGTACTTCAACTCCGCCTAACGCGACGGAAGATGATGCTAAAGAAAAGCTTGCAGATGCGTTAGAATCTGAAACCTTTACAGTTGCACTTTCTGATGTATAACCTACTACACTAGCAGTTACTGTGTATGTACCATTAGGAACACTTACTGAGTAAGCACCACTTAACGTAGCAGCTGCACCCAATGCAGTTCCTTCAACCACAACATTTGCTCCTGGCAAAGCATTTCCGTCTGCGTCTGTAACAGTCCCAGATACGGTGCCTTGACCAAAGAGAGCGCTAGAAATCATTACAATTCCAAATAGCGCACCAAGAATCGTTCGATTCATGTTTAACTCCTTTTTCTCGGTTATCTTCATATATTAATATATTAACTTAAGAGTACAAGCTATGTACTCTCCGCAAATTTGCCCTTTTTACTTCAGAACCGCAACTTTTTTTTATTATATAAAAACAGTTTTTTTTATTTTTTTATCTTTCAGTGCATAATTGTATTAATTTTACTTTAATTATTATGGAATTTTTAGACCTAAAAACACAGCAAAATCGTATTCGAAAACCTCTTGTGAAAAGATTAAATGCTATTCTAGATCATGGCGCCTATATCATGGGTCCAGAGGTGCATGAATTAGAAGAAAAACTCGCAGATTATTGTGGAGTAAAGCATGCAATTTCATGTTCATCCGGAACAGATGCATTATTAATTCCACTTATGGCATGGGGTATAGGCCCCGGAGATGCTGTATTTACTACACCATTTACCTATGTTGCAACGGCAGAAGTGATTGCATTACTTGGGGCTACCCCTGTTTTTGTTGATGTGTATGATTCTACATTTAATATTGACTGTGAAAAGCTAGAAATTGCTATTGAAGAAACTATTAAAAACGGAAAATTAAGACCTAAAGCAATTATACCAGTAGACTTATTTGGTGTCCCAGCTCGCTATCGCTTAATTGATAGTATAGCCAAAAAATATAATTTAAAAGTCATTGAAGATGGGGCACAAAGTTTTGGTGCTTCAATTGGAGAAAAAAAAGTAGGCACTTTTGGAGACGTCGCCGCTACATCATTTTATCCTGCTAAGCCTCTAGGGTGTTACGGAGATGGAGGTGCTATGTTTACTAATAATGATAGTTTAGCAGATAAGTGTAAGGCAATACGTATTCATGGAACAAGTTCAGATAGATACAATAGTGGAGTTATTGGTCTAAATGGACGTCTAGATAGCATGCAAGCTGCAGTTCTGTTAGAAAAAATGACAATTTTTGATGAAGAACTAGAAATGAGAAATAAAGTAAATGATTATTATAGAAAGTTTTTGAATAATGCGCAATATATCCCAAATAACTATCATTCTGCGCATGCATTATTTTCCATTACGTTAGGCTCTAATAAGAAAAGAGCTGAATTAGTAGACAAGTTGAAAAAAAATAATATACCAAATGTTATATACTATAAATATCCTATCCATTTAATGAAAGGATTTCATTATTTAGGTCATAAAGAAGGAGATTTTCCTGTATCAGAAAATTTATCACAAACAATTGTTAGTTTACCAATGCATCCTTATCTTAGCCAAACAGAAATTAATTTCATTATAAAGGCATTAAAAAAAGATGAGTAAAACAATACTAATTACAGGTGGTGCAGGATTTATTGCTCATCATGTAGTTGATAAAATTCTATCAACTACAGACTGGAAGATTATTACTCTAGATAGACTAGACTTTAGCGGTAATCTGAATAGATTAAATGAAATAGTAACTTCATATCCTAAGTCTGAACAAAAAAGAGTAAGAGTCATTCATCACGATTTAAAAGCTGAGCTTAATCCGGAGGTTGCAGCTACCATAGGAAAAGTCGATTACATTAGTCATCTCGCAGCCGGTTCGCATGTAGATCGATCAATTACTTATCCATTAGAATTTGTGATGGATAATATTGTAGGAACAGCTCATATTTTGGATTATGCTAGAAAATTAGATCATCTAGAAAGATTTGCATATTTTAGTACTGATGAAGTTTTCGGTCCTGCTCCAAAAGGAATCAATTACAAAGAGAATGATAGATATAATTCTACTAACCCTTATTCAGCTACTAAAGCTGGAGCAGAAGAGTTGGTAGTTGCTTATGAAAATACTTATGGTCTACCATCTTTTATCACCCATACTATGAATGTGTTTGGAGAAAGACAAAATTCTGAAAAATATATTCCTATGGTCATTAAAAAAGTGAGAGACAGTGAAATTGTTACCGTTCATGCAAATTCGGAAAAAACAGTGGCTGGATCTCGTCATTATATTCATGCTGAAGATGTAGCAGATGCTCTAATGTTTTTGTATCATTATGATATTTCTTCTTTTAAACCTGATAATACAGGGGCAAAATGTCAAAAGTTTAATATTGTTGGAAAAGATGAGATCGATAATCTACAACTAGCAAAATTTATAGCTGAAACACAAAAAAAAGATCTTAACCATGAAATGGTAGACTTTCATTCTCAACGACCAGGGCATGATTTACGATATGCTTTAGATGGAGAAAAGATGAAAAAAATGGGTTGGAAACCCAAATCTGCTTTTGACAGATTAGAAAAAACTATTCAATGGACTTTAGATAATCCGAGATGGCTTAAAATTTAATATTATAAATTATTAAAGATATTTTGTTAACAATATTTTTCAGACTATATTCTTATATTGTTTATGAAAATAATATTATTATTAATAGTTCAGTCATTAGTTTTCAGTCAAACACTGACTAATTCCCAGTTAGATGCAATTAAAGCAAGCTTACAGTCTGGCGATACTGAAGTCACTACCGATAATGTCTCTGATGCTCCTAATTTATCACTGAAAGAAATTTCAATTGATTCGAATTCACCTGTAGATGATTCAACTTCTTCTTTTGGATATAGTTATTTTCTTAGAGATATAAATTTTTTTGATAATATACCGACACCAGAAAACTTTAAGCTTGGCAGTGGAGATGAAATAGTGATATCTATGTGGGGAGAAAGAAATACTCAGGAAGCATTTGTTTTAAATAAAGATGGGTCAATTTATTACAATAAAATTGGTTTTGTCAATTTATCAAATCAAACTTTAGGCGAAGCCGAAAATACCTTGATAGAATTTCTTTCAAAGACATATAGTACTTTAAAAGATAAAAATAATCCTACTGAGCTTAGAGTAACGCTTGGACAATTAAAATCTATCAATGTTTTTTTTACAGGTTTTTCTAATAGGCCTGGTGTACACTTAATTCATCCTTTTTCAGATATTTATTCTGCTATCACACAATCTGGAGGAGTCAATCTCAATGGTTCATTGAGAAATATAGAATTAATTAGAGAAGGAAAGACAATAGCAACTGTAGATTTTTACTCATTTTTTATCAAGGGAGAAAATACTTTCTCTAAAATAAAATTAGTTGATGGAGATATCATTCATATTCCAAATGTTAAGCAGAGTATTGAAATTAGTGGGGCTGTTTTAAGGCCTGGTGTATATGAACTTAATAATGGAGAAGATCTAGAAGATTTAATCAATTACGCTGGAGGGCTTTCATCAAGCGCTCATTCAAAAGCTATAATAGAACTAGTCAAATCCATTAATGATAGGTCTAGTAATGATGCATTAAACGAATCAAAATTTATAGATATTTCAAAAGGATTAAATATTGAACTAGCTGCAGTAGCAAGCATTTCCATATTATCCGGAACAAGTTCTTCAGACAAGGTTACAGTTGCAGGTACAGTAAAAACCCCTGGAAATTATCCCGCTTCAAATCTTAAAGAAGTTTTAGATGTAGCTGGAGGATTTAATGACCCAACTTTTATAAAAAAAATTAGAAAGGATTCAATTACAATTTTGAGAAAGGATTTAAATCAAATTTATGCTAATGAGTTTAAAGTAAGTTATAAGGATTCTGAAAATTTTGTTTTAGAACCTGAAGATGTAATATTAGTTTATGGTAATTCGAATTATAGAGACCCGTTAACTATCAAAATTGAAGGAGAAATAGTCAAACCAGGTTCTTATCTTTTTAAAGAAGGAATGACAGTAGGCGATGTTGTAAATTTGGCGGAAGGTATAGGTCCTTTTGGAAATGCTAATGCAATTGAACTATTTTCTGAAACAGGAACAAAAATAAATAATATCTCTCTAAAATCATCACTGCCTTTAAATGCAAGAATTAATATTCCCAAAATAAGCAATACTATTGTTATATCGGGGGGTGTATATCGTCCTGGAGCAGTTATATTTAATGGAAAGCAAAGGTCTTTAAGCTCTTATATAATTTCTGCTGGTGGTTTCACAGAGACTGCAATTAAGAGTGATATACAAATCTTGAAAAGCAATGGAGATGTAGTGAAACCAAGGCATTTTTTTGGAAAAGTTTTTGCTAAAATCGATGCAAACGATACAATAATTATTCCAACAAAGGAAAAAAAGGAATTTGACCCAGTTACACTTTCAGCTAATATTGTTTCACTTTTTACAAATCTAGCAACAATTATCTTTATTATTGATTCACAATAGAATTTTCAAATCATGAAATTAATCCTTTTAAGGCACGGTGAAAGCGAATGGAATTTATCTAATAGATTTACAGGATGGAAAGATGTTGTCTTAACAAGTAATGGTATTGATGAAGCTAATTTTGCAGGTAGAAAATTAGCCGAAGAAAATATCCAAATTAATAGTATATATACATCTCTTTTAGCTAGAGCAACTCAAACTACAGATATTGTTGCAAAAATTATAGGATTCCCGGTAGATAACATTAAATATGACTGGAGATTGAATGAAAGACACTATGGAGCATTACAAGGTTTAAATAAATCAGAAACAGCTAAAAAATACGGTGAAAAACAAGTACATATATGGAGAAGAAGCTTTGATATATCTCCACCACCTTTATCTGAAATCGATGACCGACATCCAAAATTCGAAAAAAAATTTCAATATATTAAAGAGCCTCTTCCAACGGGTGAAAGTTTAAAAGATGTTATAAAAAGATTAGATCCATTTTGGAAAAAATATGTAAAGTTTATAAGTGAAAAAAAGGGTAATCATTTAATTGTAGCTCATAGTAACTCTCTTAGAGCTATTGTCAAAATCCTAGAAAAATTAAATTCAAAAGATATAATGGACATTAATATTCCAACAGGAGTACCGCTTATATATCAATTAAGCACTCCATTCCAGGTAGAAAGTAAAAGATATTTAATTTCAGATGATATTCTAGAAACAAGACAAAATGCAATAGTAAAACAAGGAACCCTGGGTTAATTATAGCTTTAAAGATATACCAATCCCTAATCCATTTTTCATATCTTCATTATTCATAATATAAATATTCAAATCAGAAATCTTATTTTGACGTTTTTCTTGAAATTTTTTAGTAATAATTATTTGATATTTTAGCACATCGTTGACATTAATTTTTCTAGCTATTTTTAATTGGTGTTCAAAGCTAGAAAAAATGTTTCCTTTAACTCCTAGATGCAAAACCTTGGATGGATTATTATTTAAATGGTTAATAAAAGGATTACCAAGAGTATAGCCTTTATAGCTCCAACCAGCTGTATATTGCGAATGATTGTAATAATTTTCATTTACATAAGGGGGTTTCCTATCTTGATTTTCTGTATTTAAGTATTCTATTAAAATATTGGTATTGTTGATATAATTGGTAAGCTCTATTCCCCATAGCCCATCTAGTCTATTTGAAAATCTAAGTCCACTAGTATCTTCAAAAAAATGTTGATAATATAATTTAAAATCTTTGTTATTGATTTTTCTTTTATAATAAAAATCCCAAATACCTAAATGATTACCAAGAGCATTAGCATGAGGAGCTCCCTCAAGTAGAGGACCATCCTCACTAATGAAAACTTTTAAAAAGTCTTTAAAAGAATTACCAAAATCACCAAAATCTTCTGTAGCACCTCCCCACATCGCTTCATGAACAATACCAATTCCAAACTCATAATTATTTCTTATTAAATTTAGATATATAAATTTTTCATGTAAAAAAGGAGCTTTGGTATAAATCTGACTTTTTCGAAAAGATCCATGTGCTATTCCAAAGATAAAATTTGAATCTTTATAATTATATGAGCTTAAAATACCAATTTTTGGCATCGGCTCAGCATTGTTGCTAATTAACATTGATCCAGAACTAAGACTATCATTTAGATAAAGGCTAAAATCTTTATAGTATTTTCCTACTTTAAGGTAGGTATTTTTAAACAATTGAGATTTAATAAATGATTCACCGACATTAAATCTATCTTTCGAAATAATGAATGAATAATAATAATGAGTCTTATTTTTTTTAAATCCACTATTATATCTGAAATTTAATCTTGAAGGTTTTTGCCCAAAGTTATTATACTGTGACCACCATTGATTAGAAAAATTAGAATTTAAATTCAAACTATATTTATTTTCAAAATCTTGAGAATAAAGTGATGTAAGTAGTATTACTAATAATCCTATGTAGTAATTTATGATATTATTTTTTTTGAATTGGCTTAACATAAAATTTCCAATCCATTACTTCAATAGTTGAGTGCTCTGTTATGTCAAAGGATTGAAATTCTTGATTAGGTAGAACTCTTTTTTCGACACCATTTACTAATAAATCCATTGGCATAACAAAACTATCATTAACATTATTCCATCTATAAGAAAAACTAGAATCAGTTTGGTAATACTCTAGTTCAGGTTGATTTGGGCTATATAAATATTGTTCAGAAAAGTATAAATAATCAGTGCCTGTCTTTTCTTTTACTTTATCAAAAAAATCTTCTGTACTTACATGACTTTTTGCATTTTCCGTCATGAATTCCTTTAATATTTCAAACCAAACAATGTCATCATTTATAGCGCTTCTTAACGTATGCATTACCCAAGCACCTTTCATATAAGTATCACCATTTAAAGCCCAGTAATTTTCATCCTCAGGACCAACGATAGGAATTTTATTTTGAATCCTAGATTTAATACTTTTTAAGTAATCAACACTTATTGGATAGCTATTGAATTTATCTTCAAAGTATAATGCTTCAGAATAGACTTGTAATCCCTCATGAATCCATATATGTGTTGGATCTATTGCAGTAACACTATTCCCAAACCATTCATGACCTGTTTCATGAATGATGAGCGGATCAATTACACCGTACATAGCCCAGCTACTACTTCTAACTCCATTATAGATACTAAATCCATTTCCGTAAGTTACGGCGGACTGATGCTCCATTCCTAAATAAGGTACTTCAATAAGTTTATATCCATCGCTCCACCACTGATACTCTCCAAAATATTTTTCATAGAAACGAATAACTTCTTTTGCTTGTAAGAAGTAATTTTTTCCAATTTCTTCGTTGTAGTCTAAAACATAATGATCCATATAATGGACCATATCATCTTTTATAAATGTATCTTGAACCGTAACATAATTTCCTATTTGAACAGAAATGTTATAGTTATTAATTGGATTATTCACAAACCACTCGTAGGTAGTCTTATTATTATTTTGGTCTATAATACTTCTTAGTTGGCCATTACCAATGCCTACTAAATTAGATGGTACTGTGAAAGCCATTCTAACGCTATCAGGTTCTTCAGTGATATGATCTTTATTAGGCCACCAAATTCTTGCGCCTTCTCCTTCGCAAGAAACTGCCACCCAGTCTCTATCATTTTTATCTTTAGACCATGTGAATCCCCCTGACCAAGGTGGATTATCAGCACCTTGAGGTATTCCACTATAATAAATTGTAAAATCGAATAATGTATCTTTAGCAATAGTTTTATTAAATATCACCATAACAGCATCTTCTTCTCTAGTATAATCAACAGCGCTATCTTGATAAAGAATTTTAGTAATAATTAAATTCTTAGCTAGATCTACTTGAAGAGTATCAATGTTATCAAGACTTTTTGCTTTAATATTTACAAAGCCATCTATTGATTTTTGTTCTATATCAAAATCTATATTGATATCATAATAAGATACATCATATGAGCTGCGATATTCATTTAAAAACCCCATCAAATAATTATTGCGTGTTAATTCTGGCAAATCTGTTTGAGATCCATGTGGCCTATTTTCATTTGTTGACGAGAATATTTCAAAAGTAGAAAATAACCAAATAAAACCTCCAAGAGTTATGAGAAGTAATATTTTATATTTTTTTTTCATAATAGGTTGTTGATTGAAATACATTCTTAGCAAAAATGATGTAGTATAATAGAATGCAAAATAAAAACCAAAGAACAATAGCAAAAGCTTCTTTTATTACAAAAAGTATATAGGCTATAGCAAAGTATACTATCCATTTAATCCAGTTAGGCTGATTCCATAGTTTTAATAACATATTCATATCTATACAATGATATTACATCATTTATTTATTTTTTCTTATTATAAAAATTGATTACATTAAAAAATAAATAAATGATTAAATCAAAATTAAGCTTGATTTAACTCTTCGAATAATACAAAAAATTGAAAAAATCTAACAAAATTGGTGTAATAGGACTCTGGCATCTTGGTAGTGTGCTTTGTGCATCTTGGGCAAAATTAGGATTCAATGTAGTCGGATTTGATCATGATAAAGAGCGTGTAAATAGGCTATCGCAAGGAATGGCTCCAGTTTTTGAACCTAATCTTGAAGAAACCGTTAAAAAATTTATTGAAAAAGGTACTTTGAATTTTTCTAATAGTTTAGAAGATCTTAAGGAGTGTAATTTTATTATTTTATCATATGATACTCCAGTATCTGATAACGACTCGGTTGACTTATCAATTCTAGAGAAATCTGTTAATGATATAAAAAATATCATGAAAGATAATTCTATTCTTATCGTTAGTTCTCAATCACCAGCCGGATATTGCTCTTTACTGAGAAAAAACCTTCAAAATTATAATGACACTCTTGAGCTTGCTTATTCTCCAGAAAATTTACGTTTAGGTGAAGCAATAGATTGCTACTTAAATCCTGGAAGAATTATTTTAGGAGTACCTAATAACAATACTGAGAAAAGGTGTAGATCTCTTTTTGAAAATATTACTAATCACATCATATCTATGAATCTTGAGAGTTCAGAAATGGTAAAACATGGGATTAATTCATTTTTAGCAACTAGCGTCGTTTTTGCCAATCATCTATCTGACGTTTGTGAACAAACTGGTGCAAATGTGAATGATGTTATAGATGGAATGAAGACAGATATAAGGATCGGGAAAAAAGCTTATTTATCTCCTGGAATAGGATTTTCTGGAGGAACATTAGGTAGAGATTTAAAAGTTTTAGGGGAGTTTAATAAAAATTTCTCAGGTCATGCCAAATTATTTAGTTTTATTCATAAAACTAATCTTGAAAGAAAGAATACCATTAAAGATAAAATTGTTGAACTTCTTAAAATCCCGTCTAGAGAAGCTACTGTAGGCGTGCTTGGCTTAACTTATAAACCAGGTACTAGTACCTTAAGACGAAGCTTACCATTAGAAATAATTAATTTACTTACTGATGAAGAAATAAAAGTTAAGGCTTATGACCCTAAAGCTGATTATTCAGAATTAAGTTTTAATTCAAAATTTATAATTGCAAATAGTATTAAAGAAGTATCAGCTGATGTTGATATGTTAGTTTTGCTTACTGAATGGCCGGTGTTTAAAGACTTTGACTGGTCTGATATAAAAGATTCATTAAATACAAATATCATTTTTGATACTAAAAATTATCTTAATGGAGTATCTTTAAAAGAAAAAGGATTTAAATATTATTCATTAGGAAAGAAGTCACTATGAAAAGCTTAACATCAAAAAGAATTATCATTACTGGAGGTAGTTTAGGTATTGGTTTGGCCGTTGCTAAAAAATGTGCAAATGAAGGAGCCGAAGTTATTATTGCTGCTCGCAATGAAAACGATCTTAATAACTCTTTAAATACATTAAAAAATATTTCTAATAAAAATCATCTTACATATTCTCTGGATGTTGGAAACTTAAATTGTGTTAATAAATTTGCTAAGTGGGTTAATGATAAAGGTTTAGAGATTAATGGATTAGTGAACTGCGCCGGAATTTATGGGCCAATTGGGAAGACTCATAAAGTAGACATGAGCGATTTTTCTGAAGCTATTCAAGTTAATTTACTTGGCACTGTATACATGTGTAATATTTTCTCTCCTATGTTGGTTTCGAATAAAAGTAAGAAAATTGTTAATTTTTCTGGAGGTGGAGGTGCCTCTCCTTTTCCTAATTATTCTGCATATGCTTCAAGTAAAGCGGCAATTATAAGGTTTACAGAAAATATTGCTCTTGAACTGAATGATAGTAAATTTGATATTAACTGTATAGCACCTGGTTTTGTCATAACAAGGCTCCATAAAAAAACTATTAGCGCTGGATCTGATAAAGCTGGATCCGGATTCTATGAAAATACTAAAAAACAAATTGAAGATGGAGGGGTGCCCCCTGAAAAAGCTGCTGATTTATGCTCATTTTTATTATCAGAAGATTCTGATGGAATAACTGGGAAATTTATATCAGCTCCATGGGATGCATGGGAGGAAAAATCCTTTCAAGACAAACTAAGACAGGATAAAGATTTTGCAACATTGCGTAGAATCGATGAAAAGTATTTTAAAAAAATTGACTAGCTTATCTATACTATAAATTTTCAATTTATAGCATACTTAAGGATTTCATTATAGTACTCCAAAGATTCATGATATATTGACAAGTGTTTTTTATCTGTTAGTCTTTCACCAATTGATATATTTATTGAAAAGGTATTTGTTTCTATAACAGAATCATACCAATGCTTTGCCCATATACCATCATAAGGATAGTATTTTTTTTCCCATTTTAGCATATTTTTATCAAATCTGATTTCCATTTTTTTACACCACTTATTTAGAATCATTTTAGGATTTTTTAATAATATATCTGCATCGATAACAGTAAAATTTTTATCAACCTTTTTAAGATAATTCATTATCTCATACTGTTGAGTATAGCCAAGTTCATTAATATGAGTTAATTCATTTTTTTTTATATAAGAATTAATTACTCTTTTAGGATGTCTAATTAAAAAACAATTATAAAATTTTTTGACCCATTCAAAATTTTCTAAATTAATTAAGTGATGCGCCATATGCTTCTGATACCAAAGTTCTTTATGGTTAGGTATTTCAGATATAAGACTTGTAACGATATCATCATATGTATTAGGATAATTTTCAATAATTTCTTTATACATTGGATGTTTTAAACCTTTTTCTTTAAGATAGTAAGCATAAAAAGGTTCATCAGACACAAATGTATCATTTCTAGACGACCAAGATCTCATTAAAGCTGTAGATATATTCCTAGGTCCTGACCAGCAAGCAATTTTCATACTAGCCTATGTAGTTTTCAATTTCTTTATTATAAAGCATTCTAATTTTATTAACTAAAGAATCAGAATCAGTAGATTCTAATTTCCTACCTTCTAGTTGTGATACAGGAATAATACCTGCAAATGTACCCGTTACAAAAGCTTCATTACAATCATTAATATCTTCGAATGTAAAATTAGTTTCAGAGCATTCTATATTATTTTGATTACATATCCAGATAGCTTTTCCTCTTGTAATTCCATTTAAACAATATTCTCCAGAAGAAGTCAAAACTTTTTCATTTTTAATAAAAAAAAGATTGGTCGAATTACATGTACTAATATTGCCATTCATATCATTCATAATGCCTTCATCATATTGAAGCTTATTTGCCTCTATACTTGCTAAAATGCAATTAAGTTTGCTTAGAGTATTGTAGTGTGGACTTAATATGCTTTCATTAGGTCTAATATTAGGAACTCTACCAATATTTATTCCTCTCAAATATGTATTGGGATCTGTTTTTTTATACTCAGGAATAATTACTAAATTAATTGGCCCAATATTTGCGTTAGGATTCTGATACGGGGTAATCTTATCTCCCCTAGACACAACTAAACGAATATGTATGTCGTCATCCATATTATTTTTATGCAGCACTTTATTTATTTGATAAATTATTTCTTCTCTTGAGTAAGAAATATCCAATGAAATACCATAAGCGCTTGCGTATAATCTATCTAAATGATCTTCAATAAAAACTAGATTTGATTTATGAAGGCGAATGCCTTCCCAAACACCATCTCCTAGTAAAAAGCCGCTATCAAAAACAGAGATTTTTGCTTCGCTTCTATGAAATAATTTTCCGTTTATATTAACAAAAATATCTTCATTTTTGGAATTCGATATATATGAATGACTACTCATTTGTGGGCCCACAGGGACTTGAACCCCGAACCTGCGGATTATGAGTCCGTTGCTCTAACCAATTGAGCTATGGGCCCCTAAAATTTTTACAATCTAATATTGATATATTCAAAAATTTTAATCCAAGATTTATTAAAACAATATAAATAATTTTTATTTATTACTTATCCCTTGGTAACGCTTTTCATTTTTTAGTTAAAATATTATCTAATATTAATTATTGTATTAGTGATATGCTACACCATAAATTTCTTTTGATTCAAGTTATATATAACAATGATTGAAAACATTAATTTAGAGACACTAAAAAAGTCTATTTATAGGCAAAAAAATCTATTTGTATCTATATTTATAGGCTGGTTTATTATATTCGGTCTATATTATTCTTTTGTTGAAAGATCTTACACTTCAAGTATGGAAATTATACCATCAGAATCTAATCAAAGTTCATCTTCATTATTGGGCAGCTTTGGAGTTAATCTTCCAATAGGGAGCTCAGTAAATTATAATTCTTCAGTACTATATCCAGACATAGTCACAAGCAATCGTTTAATTAAAAAATTAATGCACTCAAATATTATTTTTGAGTCTCAAGAAAGACAAATAAAGGATATTTTTTTAGAAAAATATTTTAATAAAGCCAAGAAAAAAGGTGTTTCAGAATATGAACTAGATCTGCTAATAATTGACTTTTTTAAAAGTAATATTATTTCTGTTTCTAGAAATAGAATGACAGAAATTACTACAGTTGATATTAGAACTTTTGATAAATCACTTTCGCTAATTTTAGCTTTAGAGCTTTTTGATATATTTAATTATTTACAGCTAGAAAAAAGAAATGAAAACCTAGATTCTCAAATGAACTATACTAAACTACGAGTAGATAAAGTATCTAACAATTTAGATGCACTTCAGAAAAAGAAAATAGCTTTTATTAAATCAAATGTTGATATAAGATCTCCTCAATTAACCTATGAGCTTGATAAAATAGTTACAGAGATTAATATTGAAAAATCAATTTTTTTATCATTAAGAGACAAATATGAAGTATTTGAAATAGAAAAAATAACTTAAGTAATATAGCATCATTTATTGATGATCCTATTGAGCCTATTAAACATAGTAGCCCAAGCTTTAGGTTAAGTTTTTTAATCTCTCTACTATTTCTATTTTCTATATATGCTATATTATGCTTAAGAGATATTAATTTTACTCTTCCTAAAGATTATTCATGAATAAGAAAACTCTATTTATAACTGGGGGCTGTGGATTTATAGGTAGTAATTTCATTATTAATCAAATTCAGCATACAGATAATAGCATTATCAATTTAGATAAATTGACTTATGCTGGTAATCAAGATAATCTCAAAGATATTGCTTCTAGTAGCCGATACACTTTTGTTAATGGTGATATTAATACCAAAAATATTGTAGATGATATCTTTAGAGATTTTCACCCAAATGCAGTTATTAATTTTGCTGCTGAGTCCCATGTCGATAGATCAATTGATGGTCCAATGGAATTTGTACATACTAACATTGTAGGAACAGCTAATTTGCTAGAGTCTTCAAGAAGGTATTATGATTCAAATCAAGAAGATAATTTTAGATTCATACATGTTTCAACAGATGAAGTATATGGTAGTTTAGGTGATGAAGGTTTTTTTCAGAAGAAACACCTTATAGCCCTACTAGTCCATATTCAGCATCAAAGGCTAGTTCCGATCACCTTGTAAATGCTTGGCACCATACTTTTAATCTGCCTACTATTATTACTAATTGTTCTAACAATTATGGTCCATATCAGTTTCCAGAAAAGTTAATTCCTTTAATGGTGATGAATTGTCTTGAAGGAAAAGATTTGCCAGTTTATGGTAATGGAGAGAATGTAAGAGATTGGTTATTTGTTACAGATCATTGCGATGCAATTTATGAAGTTCTTTTGAATGGAAGAATTGGACATACATATAACATCGGTGGCAATAATGAAATTAAAAATATTGAAATCGTTAATTCTATATGTGAAATAATGGATAAGCAAAGACCTTTAGATAATGATAAATCATATAACGATTTAATTAAATTTGTTCAAGATAGGCCGGGACATGACTTTAGATACGCTATAGATGCATCAAAAATCAAAAACGAATTAAAGTGGGTTCCTAAAGAAAATTTTCAATCAGGAATTCAGAAAACTATAAAGTGGTATCTTAGTAATAGAGACTGGTACGAAAAAATAAAGTATAAACAAGAAAGATTAGGAGTAATATAATGAAAGGTATTATTTTAGCAGGAGGCACAGCGTCACGATTACATCCAACCTCAGTGTCAGTTAACAAGCACTTATTACCTGTATATGATAAACCCATGATATATTATCCATTATCAACTATGATGTTGGCTGGAGTTAAAGATATATTGATTATTACATCTGGAAATTCCATAGATAGTTTTAGAATGTTGCTTGGTAATGGGTCACATTTAGGAATTAAAATTTCTTATGCTGTTCAAGATAAACCTAACGGTATTGGTGAAGCTTTTTTAATTGGCGAACAATTCATTAATAATGAGCCTGTATGTTTAATTTTAGGAGATAACATATTCCATGGAACTGATTTGCAAAAAAAGCTGCATCAAGCTGCAATGAATAATAACTTACATGATGGAGCTACAATATTTGCATACAAAGTATTAGATCCTAGAAGATTTGGAGTTGTAGAATTTGATTCAAATAATATTGCAATTTCTCTTGAAGAGAAACCAGAAAATCCTAAATCTAACTTCATGATTCCTGGATTATATTTTTATGATAATCAAATAGTGAATATTGCAAAAAAAATGAAACCTTCAGATAGGAATGAATTAGAAATTACTGATATAAATAATTATTACTTAAGTAAGAAAATATTAAAAGTTACTGAATTAGGAAGGGGAACGGCTTGGTTTGATTGTGGTACAGAAGACTCTTTACTATCTGCATCAAATTTTGTTCAGATTCTTGAGAAGAAACAGGGGCTTAAAATCGGTTGCATTGAAGAAATTTCTCTTAATGAAGGTTTAATTTCAAAAGTGAATTAAAAATATATTTAAAAGAAAAAAATTCAAATTATTATAATTATTTGAAATCTTTTATATAGTATTATTGTTTTATTTTTTTTGATTGTAAAGTTTGATTAAATATGTACATATATAACGTAAAAAAGTATGATAATAAAATTATGGGGAAGTAATGAAATTTATTGATCTTAAAAAGCAACATAATGAAATTAAAGTTGATCTTGATAACTCACTGAAGCATATTTTTGAAAATACCAGTTTTATTATGGGCCCTCCCGTACAAGAGCTTGAAAGTATATTAGCTGAATATGTCGGTGTAAAACATTGTATATCATGTGCAAGTGGAACAGACGCTATCTTAATGGCCTTAATGAGTCTTGATATTAAACCAGGTGATGCAGTCTTCTTATCATCATTTACATATATTGCAACTGCTGAAGTGGTTTCATTGCTAGGAGCTACACCTATTTTTGTTGATAGTTACGATTCAACATTTAATATGTCACATATAGATTTAGAAAATAGAATAGCAAAAGTCTTGAGTGAAGGAAAATTAACCCCTAAAGCAATTATTGCTGTTGATATTTTTGGTTTACCTGCAAGATATAGATTAATTGAAGAAGTAAGTAAAAAACATGATCTTCCAATTATTGAAGATGCTGCACAAAGTTTTGGCTCAGAAATCAAAAATAAAAAAGCATGTAGCTTTGGATTAATTGCTACTACATCATTTTTTCCTGCTAAGCCATTGGGGTGTTATGGAGATGGAGGAGCAATCTTTACTAATGATGATCATTTAAATGAAACCTTAAGATCTATCAGAATTCATGGTAAGGGTCAGGATAAGTATGACAATATAAGAACGGGAATAAATGGTAGATTAGATACAATCCAAGCCGCGGTGTTATTAGAAAAAATAAAAATTTTTGACGATGAATTAATCAGTCGTAATAATATAGCTAAAAGATATACAGAAGGTTTATCAGATATTTTAAGAGTTCAATATATTCCTGAAGATTATCAATGTTCTTGGGCGCAATTCTCTTTACTATGTGACAGCGAAGAACAAAGAACAGATATAATGAATTTTCTTAAGACCAAAGATATTCCTTCAATGATTTATTACCAAAAGCCAATGCATATGCAGGCAGTTTATGCTAATTTGGATTATAAGCCAGAAGACTTACCAGTTTCTAACAATTTAAGTAAAAGAATTTTTAGCTTACCTATGCATCCTTATTTAACATCAGACGAAGTAAATTTAGTTATCGAAAAAACAAGAGAAGCTTACATAAGATGAACGAAATATCTAATAAATCATGTGTTGTGG
>JBJKZL010000003.1:0-67259 GCA_045560295.1 Fidelibacterota bacterium | reverse complement strand
AATTGAACCAGCTAAAGACACTGAATACATAAAGCATGTTAAAATCAAAAGTGAGATGCTTTCTGAATTTTGGGGTAGAGACATGTACTTACAAGCAAATGTACTTATCCCTCATGGGTTTGATAAAAAATCAAATAAAAGATATCCTCTAATGATATTTCATGGACATTTTCCAAATACTTTTCGTGGATTTAGAACAACACCACCCACAGCTCCAGAAGAAGACACAATCTATAATTCAAGATTTGGGATAACTGGTTATAAATATATCCAAGAAAAAGAAGCTTATGACCTTTATAATAACTGGATAAGTAATGATTTTCCAAGATTTCTTGCTATTGAAATACAACATCCAAATCCATATTATGATGATTCATATGCCGTAAATTCTGCAAACATAGGTCCATACGGTGACGCAATAACTTATGAGTTAATACCACATGTTGAACAATTATTTAATGGTGTAGGAGAGGCTTGGGGAAGATTTTTATATGGGGGATCAACTGGGGGATGGGAATCATTAGCTGCCCAAGTCTTCTATCCTAAAGAATATAATGGATGCTTTGCTGCATGTCCAGATCCGATTGATTTTAGAGCATTTACAGTTGTCAACTTGTATGAAGATGATAACGCATATTATCACGAGGGAAGCCATAGAAAAACACTTAGGGCAGGAATGAGAGATGGAAAAGGTATAATTAAAAATCACCTAATTCAAATAAATCAACGTGAGTCAGCACTTGGGTCCAAAGGGAGATCAGGAGATCAGTGGGATATATGGCAGGCAGTATACTCACCATCTGGGGAAGATGGTTACCCAAAACCAATTTGGGATAGAGAAAGTGGGAAAATTGATAAAGAAGTTGCGGAATATTGGAAAGAAAATTATGATTTGAGTTACATAATGAAAAGAGATTGGGATAAAATAGGAAAAGACTTAGAAGGAAAAATAAATATTTATTGTGGAGATATGGACAATTACTATTTAAATAATGCAGTTGTATTAACTGAAGAGTTTCTTGAATCAACTACTAATCCATATTATAATGGAGAAGTTGATTATGGAGATATGGCAGAGCACTGTTGGAATGGTGATCAAGAAAATCCAAATCATATTTCTAGACTAAGATATAATACTATGTATATTCCTAAAATTAGAGAAAGACTTAAAAAAACAGCTCCAAAAAATAATAACTTAAAAAACTGGGGAATCTAAAATAAATGATGAGTGACTAAAGGTTGTTATTCTTTGTAAAAATGAAAAAAATCTATTTTCTTTTATTTTCTCTTATTATTGTCTCTTGTGAAAACATACTAAAAAAAAATAAAGATATGTCTCTAGTTTCTATTGAAAAAAAAGCTTTTGGGAAAACTAAAGAAGGTATCAATGTCGACCAATATATTTTAAAAAATAGGAATGGTATGGAGATTAGTACTATTAACTATGGTGGAATTATAACTTCGTGGAAGACAAAAGATAGAGACGGAAATTATCAAGATATAGTATTGGGATTTGATAATTTATCTGAATATGAATCTGAAAGCCCATATTTTGGAGCTATAATAGGAAGATATGGTAATCGTATAGCCAAAGGAAAATTTACTCTAAATGATGAAAATTATAACCTCGCTGTAAATAATGATGAAAATCATTTACATGGTGGTATTAAAGGTTTTGATAAAGTTGTATGGGATACTAGAGAAGTGGTTGATGACTCGACTGCTTCACTTGTTTTAAGTTACTTGAGTGATGATATGGAGGAAGGGTACCCAGGGAATTTAAAAGTACAAGTCACTTATACCTTGGATAATAATGATAAGTTGAGTGTGAAATATGAAGCTGTTACAGATAAGATTACTATTATTAATCTTACTCAACATTCTTATTTTAATCTTTCTGCTGATTTTAATAAAAACATCTTAGATCATGATATTTTAATTAATGCCGATTCATTTTTGCCTGTTGACTCTACATTAATACCAACAGGTGAAATAAGAAACGTTGGCGATACCCCCTTTGATTTTAGAAGTCCAAAAAATGTAGGAGAAGAAATTAATAATTCAAATAAGCAATTAATGATTGGAAATGGATATGATCACTGCTGGGTATTAAATAATCAGGATCAGGGAGTTAGGTTTGTTGCATCAGCTTATGATTCTAGTACTGGGAGGCTTCTTGAAGTTTTTTCTGACCAACCAGGAATTCAATTTTATTCTGGAAATTTTTTAGATGGATCCTTAAAATCTAAAATTGGTGGAACTTATGATTTTAGATCTGGTTTCTGTCTAGAAACTCAACATTATCCTAATTCTCCTAATGAGATGAGTTTTCCTTCAGTAACCTTGAATCCAGGGGAAAAATACATGACAGAAACTATTTTTAAGTTTTCTTCAAAATAATAGCTTTCTTATTTAATCAATATTTCTTTTAAGAAATCAATTTCTTTTTGATCATACGGAGTCTTATCTGGCAAGTATATGTCGTGGTGCCATATTTTTGGCAACGAGTCAAATTTTACTTGCCACGATGACCATGGAAATGCTGTATTTGTCTTTCCTGCAACAAATCCCCAGTTGACTGCTGCAACTTCTTTCTCTTTGAAGAGGGGTAATATTACTTGGAATGTGTTCTGCTCCCCTCTAGCTAGATATTCTGTACATAAAAGAGGTCTGTTGAACTGCTCAAGATCTTCTATCTTCTTCATCGTCTCCTCCAAGCTACCGTACGCGTGGAAAGAGATGACATCTGAGTTAGAGATTGCGAACCTATCAATTGCAGAGAGGCTATCAATATTTCTCCAAGTGACTGGATCCTTCCACAATCCTACAGTTAGTGGTTGAGAGGGGTTTACTTCTCTTGCCCACCTAAATGTCTTTTTAAGAAGTGAAAGTGAATATATATGTTTCTCTTTGACCTCTGGTCCTCTTTCTGGATATTTAGGGTTATCAGGGGAAACGTTGTCAGGTTCATTATAGAGGTCCCACCCCATAACACGTTTATCGTCAGAGAAATGAGTTATGACGCCTTTAATATAATTTTTTAATTCATTATGACGAGAGCTGTCTCCTAATATTTTTGATCCAGGTGCCTGTACCCAGCCAGAGTTATGTACAAAAGGGATAGGTTCGGGTTGATTCCCAAGTTTCGGGATAGGGTGCCAGACGTCATCTAAAAGAACGAGTAGTGTTTTGATGCCTTTACTCTCTGATATCTCTAAATAGGTATCAACTCTCTTCAAGAAACCAATTGAGTCTTGGTCCCATAGTAGGTTGTGTAGATATACTCTGTGCATGTTCATGCCTAACTCAGCGCTCCACTCTAACTCTCTCTCGATAGTCTCTTGGTCATAGGTGTCTTCTTGCCAAAATTCCAACTGATTAATTGATGTACTAGGATTAAAGTTTGTGCCTACCATCCAACCGTTCTCATTGTGCCACTGCCAGGCTCTCTCTTCAGTCCACCTGAAATCGAGTACAGATTTTGGTGTCTGTTGGCATTGTATGAAAATTAATATAATAACTGCTAAGGTCAATTGTTTAAGTGTTTTCATATTTTCAATTTTTTGTATCTAGTAATATTTTTTTTTTAATATTTAATTTTCATTAATATGAACGATTGTCAATGAGTGAGGAGGTAGGTGGACAACACCATTTTTAAATTTTAATTCCACCTCTTTTGGTTTCACTCTATTTGGATTTTCAATGTCGTTATAAGTATCAGTTGTCTCACCAGTAAGAATTGTTGCCTTGTATGTGCCATTTAATACTTTATTTCCCATTGTAACTTTACACTCTATATTGTCTGAAGGATGACGGTTAACCAATGAAATAGCCCAATTTTCACCTTCTTCGTCTACTGTAGCAATTGCATCAATTACAGAAACTGAGTCTTTGCCATCCGTAAGTTTACTTCCACTTATCTCCGTATCGCTGACATATCCTTGAAGTTCATTTACGTACATTGACATGGTGTGGAAATGAGTACGCCTTACAATTCCTTCTGGATGTACATAAAGAGGTCCTGTTTGGTTCACTAGTGGTGCTATATTAGCCATAGTGACATAATCTGAATTCCGAATACATGAGTTGAGAAATGATGCTGAAAACAATGCGTCTGAGAGAGTATAAATTGAAGGTTCAAGACTTTTGTCTCTTGCTTTTACTAATTCGATAATTTCTGGGTCATTGTAATCTACTTTTTTAAAACGTTGAAATCCTGGGTGGTGCCATGATCGTAAGTTCCACTCATCAAAAGCAATTTTAATTTGTCCTTCTTTAATTTGTCCTCCTTTTTCTGCTGTTTGGATCTGACCTATTACCTTATTAATATATGATTCAGGTTTCTCAGAGAGCATCATACATGAGAGGTAGTCTGGTGTTGAATGTTCTTGCCAGTTTTCAATCCAGTATTGATGAGCCGATATGTAATCTAAATGTTCTCCTGCTGCTTCAAAAAGGTATGGGTCTATATTTGAACCTCCGTGAATACCTGAGCAAGTTACCATAATGCTTGAATCTAACTCCTTCATTGCAGACCCAGCATCACGTACTTTATGAATATAATCACGACCTGATCTCTCATTTCCGACACTCCATATCTTAACATTGAGTGGGGCAGGGTACCCATTTTCTTTTCGCATACTTGCGAATTTTCCTTCGGTCGCATTGCTGTACTCAACCCAATCAGTCATTTCTTGCACATCTGCTAGACCATTGTGGCAGATATAAGGTTCAGCATCTAGTCTTCTACAAAGCTCAATAAATTCGTGGGTTCCAAAAGTGTTTGGTTCTATAACTCCCCACCTTACATCATCAGTGGGTTGACGATTGTCACCCACTCCATTAATCCAATGGTAGCCATCAACAAAACATCCTCCAGGCCAACGAATGATAGGTACTTCAAGTTCATTTAGAGCGTTAATCACATCGGTACGAAACCCTTCATTGTCAGATAGAGGTGATCCGGGATCATATATTCCTCCATAAATTTGTTTCCCAAAATGTTCAAGAAATCCACCGAAAATCATAGGGTCATATGACTTAGGAATTGATTTTATGTCAATAGTTACGTTTGCATGGACGGAGTTTGGTTCCTGTGTGTTACAGGATATAAGACAAAACAATAGACTCAAGAATATTATTATTGAATTCTTCACTTTCTAATCTACAATTATTAAAGAAGAATTAACGAAAATGATATGATAATTTAAAAATATTATATTTGATCTATGGGTAAATTAATAATGGTTCTATTTTTTAGTTGCTTTTTTTTATCACAAGAGACTAATGCTAAATTAATTTATAAGTGTGAAAAGGTTTGGATAGGAGGTAGACAGCACCTCGATGTAAATGTTGTTTTCATGACAGGATATGAAATTTTAGAAAATATTACTGAAAATAAAGAATCTTATGTGAAGACAAACAAATATGCTATGATCTTACTGGATGAAGAAATGATAATTGTTGTTTTAGATGATCCTATAGAAGATAATAGTGAAAATAGGAATCAGGGCTCAAATGTTGAGATGGGAGATATTAAAAATTCAAATTACTCTTTTGCAAATGAATATAGGACTAACTGCAGATTAGAATTTACGATTAGATGTCTTAAAGATCAAGGTAACTCCGTAGTCCATGGGGAAATATTAAATAAGGGTAAAAGGGTAACAATAAAGCCTAGAATATAATCTAATTAAAATCTATGGGTATAAGTAATTTTACTAGTACCTAACATTGACGAGGTCTTATATTTTCCTTCGTCATCAAACCAGTTATGATTATAAACAAAATAAATGTCAGATCCAGGAGTGATAGTATATTTAAATCTATTATTCATCCCTATTTGCTTGCTTATATCATCATACTGAATATTTGAAGAAAATGAAATAAAAGGAGTAAAATCAAAATCACCTAGAAAGCGTATTAAATTAGCTTTAAATTTTCCTTCATTTAAGTTTACATTAGAATGGTTATAACCTAGGCTTAAATTAATTCCAGGGTATGGTCTAAATATTAGGTTATTTTGATATTCTGTTCGGTTTCCAGACCAAAAACCTTCAATATTAAGTTCAATCTCGTAAACAATTTTTCTATAGTTTGCCGTTTCTAATTCTATTTGATGAGACCAGTTTGAGTAGTCTCCAATAGGAATTATTATAGAGTTATCACCCAAAATATTGAAATTATATTCAAGTCTCTCGTAGTTTTTAATTATCTGGTATGATATTTCGTCACCACTTTCAAAACGTATAGATATAGGAGTTAGTCTAATATTTTGAGTTAGTTTTTTCCATTGAAGACTCATTAAATTTTCAAAACTTATTTCCCACTGAAGTTCTCTTATTATTGAGCTTTTTTCTAAAATTGGTGAAAACCTAATTCTTGGTTCAACTCTCCTAAATGAGTTCCTTCTAGAGAATCCTACTGCTGGGTCGTATGACACTCCAAATTCCCTGTAGGATAAACTTCCTGACCACGGATCATTTGGGAAATTGAAACGAAGACCTCTTGCAGATCTATCCCAGATATTATTATTAATTTCATTTAGAGTGTTTGGGTTATGAATTACGGCAAATGCTTGAAATTGTAGATTTTGGTTTTTTAGAAATGTTGATGTATTCAGTGATAAATCTACACCAAGTGTATTTCTGTCTTGTACAGGTTCAGGAAGTTGTTCTCCATTTTCTGTGTGTCTTCTTGTATATAAAACACCAATGCTACTTTCTTTTAGAAAATTTTGTTTAAGTCTAACTACAGAGAAGTCTTCACTATTAACAAGATCAGTTTCTCTAGTTTTTACCTGTTGAGCTGCAACTTCAACCTTCCCAATTTTTCCGATGATTCTTCCCCCGTACAGAATAGGAATTGGATTTCCAGACTGAAGACCAATTTTCCTTGAGAAATATGGGTATACGCCACTGCTAGAAGCAAAACGGTATATGTTTGCACCCTCAAGAAAAAAATCTCTTTTTTCAGGAAATCTGATAGGAAATCTTGTGAGGTTTATCTGTCTTTCATCTACCTCAGTCTCAGCAAAATCAGTATTAAGTGTAACTGAAGCTTTTAGACCTGTTGTTATGTTGTAGTTTATGTCTAGGCCTCCGTCAATATTTCCATTTTTATCATAGGCTTCTCCTGGATTATTTTGAACCTTTGAACCTTCTCCTTTTGCATACCCTACAACTTCAAGTCCTAATCCCTGTGATATATTACTTAGACCAGTTAATCTTCCAGCGTCTTGAGGTCTGTATAACCCTTGATTTCTTTTGTGTCCTGACCACAATATTTCTTCGTTTTTCCTTCTTACTGTCCTCTGGAAGTTAATTCCCCAGGTACTAATTTTTGGATCAAAATTTAATGTGTGAAATGGTATTCTTATCTCAGTAGACCAGCCAAAATCACCGATATATGTCCATGGTCTCCATATCCCATCCCAGTCTTTATTTAAACTTCTTCCTTGACCTATACTCAATAATCCGTCTCCCATGAGTCCTCTTGGATTTATTTCAAAGAAATATGCATTTCTTCCGTCAAGGTATGTGTCTAGTATCCACATAAACCTATCGTCTGTATTAAGTGGAGCATCTTTCCTCATCTTAAAAGCTTTTATTCCATCTGGGTCAGAGTCATATAAAATAGCACCTATATATAGGTAATTCTCATCGTATGCTATCTTGATTATGGTGTTTTCTGTAGGTTTCCCTCCTTCGATAGGCTCCTGCATTAAGAAATCATTTATTCCATTGATATTTTTCCAAAATGGTTCATCTAATTTACCGTCAAGTATTATCTGTTCAGAATTAATTTCTATTGCCTCGAAAGATTTAGGGTTTTGACTGTAGATGTTTATTGAAAAAAATATTAGAAATAGAGTATATAAAATTCTTTTCATTAATTGATCTTTTCAGATATTAGATGTTAAAACTAATAAAAAATTGTGTTGATATGCTTCAATAAATTATTTATGTAGGATGACATATGGTATGACTAAATTATAGTCTCTATAACTCATACTTTTTAAGCCACTCTAAATGTAACTTAATTAATTCATCCCTTGGGACATAATGTCCAGTTTCATACACATAGTGTTTTTTATCTGCATCAGGTGTGCCAAGTAATTTATACATTGGAATTTGAGAAGTTTCAAGTGGAAAGAAATGGTCAAATTTTCCATTTAACATAAGAACTGGTATAGTAATCCTTGAGGTATAATAGAATTTATCAACTTCTTTCTTACAAGTTTGAAATTCAATACCTGCAACATATAAAACTGAATTTTTTACTCTGTCGTCTATTGCTAACAGTATATTTGCAATGGATCCTCCCCAACTTATACCATAATAAGATAATTTACTCATATCCATATCTTCACGAGATTCAATATAGTCTATCGCTCTCTTATAATCTTTCCCCCACCTAATAACAGCATTTTTGTAACCTTCTGATTCATCTGGGTAATCACTCTTTATATTATCTCTTCTTTCAAATGTACTTTTATAAATAGGGTGAATAATTGCGTATCCTTCTGATAGCAAATAAGAAAACTGTTTCATTCTATTTTCTATTCCATTCTCAAAAGAGTTTGTGTGAATTGATCCTGACCCTGGAAAAAATATTATAGGTTTATATGGCTTATCAATATTTTTATCATAAAAAACATATCCAGGTAGTTTCTCATTATCATATGCTGCATCAATAGTAAATTTATCTACTGCAAAAGATGAAAAACTATTATCTAATGTTTTCTCTTTTTTATTTAAACTAGCCATATTATAGTCATATTGAGATTTGAATATTTCAAAGACATCATCGGAAACATTTTCTTCATCAAGAAAATCTCTGACTTTTACAAAGTATTGGTCATTCGCACTTAAGTTATTTTGATATTCAGATTCTAAGTTTTTAACTAATCTTAATCCATTTCCAATACTCCTATCCAGAGAGTTTTGACCAAAATAATCATTGAAATAATATGGTTCATCATTAAAGCTTCCACCTAAAATTCCTTTAATAGAACTGTCATCTCTTAAAGAATTAATAATCCATTCTCTAACATTTCCAGCAATGTCATATAATCCATTATAGTTTGAGTTTTCTTTTGAGCCAACATTAATAAGTTGATTTTGACTGAAATTACTATTATTCATAAATGAGCTTGATGAACTTAGAGTTGCTGCAGATCCCCACTGATAAACATTAGGTATAGATAAGTTTTTATAATTAGCATATGCCATAGCTTCATACCAAGAAATTCCAGTTACTGGAAAATTTTCTTGTCCATCTGGGTACATGCCATATGTCCAGTTAGAGGGACCATTTTTACCAAATTTTCCAGTAAAATTTTTAATGATTGTACTCATGAAGTCAGCATCTTCATTTATAGCAAATTCCCAATATTTTGGATTTTCATAACCGTTATTTTGAACAAATTCTAAATACTCTTTGTTATTAACTTCAAATTTTGAAATTAGGTAAGGTCCAATTTCAATAGATGAGTAATGATCCAATCCAGGAAACTGAAGACTTCTTTTACCTCCTAAAATCAATTTAAATTTTTCTTTATCATAAGTAATTTCATTAGGTATACCATAATCTCTTCCACTTCTTAAAACCCAATAGTTTGACATTTCAATAAATTCATCATTACCTGACTTAAACTTGAGGTTAAACCTGACATTAGGTACTCTTATTTTTGAAATTGGTGATTCTCCCATGTATATCCAGTTTTCGGTGGAATCATTCAATAAATCCATATAAACTTCGTATTTCCCAGGAGTAGTATTTATATCAACCTCAGTAGTAACTTTTTCAAAATAGTTATCCAAGATTGGATTAGAAACATTATTTAATTTTAGGACAGAAATATCGTTATAAACTTTAGAAAGTTCATTATTTTCAAATGCTTCTATAATTTCTGGGAGTTTTACTTCAAAGAGTTCGTCTTTTGATTTACTCTTATTATAATAAAATATAAAAAAAGCACCTATCATTAATGTAAAAGCAATATTTAAATAAGATAAGTATCCTTTAATGTTTATTTTTTTAGATGATTTTTCTACTCTTTTTTTTGTAAGTGAGATTATGATTTGATAAAGGATTGTTCCAAAAAACCCTATAATTAAAAATATAAGAGTATAGTCTAATAGTTTAGAACTAATCCCATAGTTATTAATTAAGAAACTTAAGCCTTCTAGAATTGAAAATGAAAATGCAATATATCCGATTACAAATTGTAAATATTTATTTGAAAAATTCATTTTCAAACCTACTAATAACTACCTGTATTTAAAAATGTTAAAAAAGATAGTTTTGTTATTATTAATTTGAAAGAACAAAGAGATCACTAAATTTGAGCTATGAAAAAAAACTATCTATTTCTTTTACTAATATTCCTTATTTCATGTGAAAAGGATACACCTCTTCCTTCACCTAATCCTGATCCTAAAGAGTATTCTCTTACCCTAAATATAAGTCCTAATAGCGCAGGCACACTCTCCAAGTCATCTGGAGTATTTAATGATAATGAAACTGTCTCAGTTCTAGCAACTGCTAATGAAAATTATAATTTTGACGGTTGGACGGGGTCTATAACTAGTAATAACAACCCATTAAGTATTACTATGGATTCCGATAAGACAATAACTGCTAATTTTTCTGAAGAGTTATGTGAGATAGATTACTCTTTACTACAAACAGGTATTAATAGGCTATCATCTCATTACCAACCAATGAATGTTCCTTTTGTTGATTATGCGGAAATTCTAAATGTTGTTCTAGAAAAATATGGATCTTATGCTATCTGGACAGCTTTTGGTAATTTTAATAATAATGATAAATCAGATTATATTATGGCAACTGGGGATTGGGAAAATACTTCTACTAATGAGATAGTTATAGTAATTAATGATCAAATAGTCCACAGGTTTAATAATCCTCAGACTCAAACTAGAAAAGTAACTGTACAAGATCTTGACCAAGATGGTATTGATGAAATTATACTATTTGGTACAGGTCCAGACATTGGTAATTCACCAGGAGATAAAATAATGATAGTTCATGTTGATGAGAATAGTTATCAAACTGAAGAAGTGAATGCATACTCAGGGTATTTTCATACTGGTGTAATTGGAGATTTAAATGGAGATAATTTTCCAGAAATTATAGGGATAGATGCTCAAGGATTTGCTTCTGATGAAGATGGATTTGTTAAATACTATATCAATAATACCAATCAATGGATTGAAGGTGAAACGAATATAACTACACATCACGTAGCTAGATCTTATCAAAGTGAATTATATGATTTTGATAAAGATGGTGTTCTAGATTTAATATTGGGAGGCGCAGAATGGGAGGAAGATTGGATGGAATCTTCTCTAAGACCTGTTCAATGGAGAACTCATATTTTAAAAGGACTGGGTAATGGTCAGTTCGATATTGAGAATACTATTCTTCTTCCTATAATACCAGACTGGGGAGTAATAACCGATTTTGATATGTATGATATTGATGGGGATGGATCAACTGAAATTATTATTACTAGAACTACTGGAAAAAAAGGAGCTGGTGGTCTACCAATTGTTAATGAATTTTATGATGGTCATAAAATTCAAATTTTAAAAAATGATGGGAATAATTGGAACAATTGGAAATTAGTGGATCAGCCTTCTGAAATTTTTGATAATTCAGATATACATATTGAATGGCCTTATAATACTAAAATTTATGATGTAAATAATGATTGTCTCTTGGATATAATTCCTGAAAGCGATAAACTTAATGCTAAATCATTTACTCCTCTTAATAGTGTTAGAGGTCTTTACTATGAGCAGCAATCTAATGGGAGTTTTTTAATTAAGTATAAGGAATAAAGTGGGGTGGAAGGGACCAGAATTTAGAATTAATACTTTCTCAAATCAATTACTTTAAATAAATAAAAAAAGCCCCTTAAAAAGAGGCTTTATTCATTAGCAAAATAAAATTATTGAGCTACTATATACTTTAAGTTTACAAAGGTAAAGTCGTGAACTTGTTTTGTTTCTCCTCTATCCTTAAAGAATTTTTGCATTGCATCTGGATATTTTGTTTCTATATCATTTAATAGCTGTAAGTGATCATCAAGATCTTTTCCAGATACTAATACCCAGTGAGTGGCACCATTTGGTTGATTTATATCATACGAGCCAAATCCATTGAATCTCCCTCCAAACACTTGAGGAACAGACTCAACTAATTCTTTGTGTGCTTTCTGAAATGCAGCAGGATCTTCTGGAGTAATGTCCCATATATGAACATATGGTGTTTCTTTCATGTCACCTTCAACCCAATTTATCATTCTTCCTGAGTATGACATTCCCCACTCCTCTACATATCCTCTTAGCTGACTTCTGAAATTTGATTGCTCATAATCTGCTAATTCTCCATCTACCATACCACTTTTTCCAAGCTCCCACAACCATACGATTCTGTGAGTCATACCTTCTGGTCTCCCGTGTCTTAGTTTTTCTAATACTACGCCACCAGATTTCAACTTATTGTCTGTGTAGTATGTCTCAAGTAAGTCACCAATCTGCCACTCAGAATTTTCTTCAGCCCTAACATATACTACATTATAAGCCATCTGCTGAGCGATTATGTCTGTACTAAATATTAATAGTACAATTAATAATAATTTTCTCATATTTATTTTTTTAAGTTTAAATTATCGGTTAATCTAGTTAATATTTTTTATGAAATAATGAAATTTAATTACAAAATATACATATCTATAATTCTTTATTTACTTGTTGTTTATACCAACTATTTAGCTAATGCATTGCCTATAGGTGGGGTAACAACTGGAGAGGTTTCTGATTTACTGGATAATTTATTTACCCCTACTGGTTTTACATTCTCAATATGGGGTGTTATCTATCTTTCACTTTCTGTTTTCCTGGTAAGTTTATTTAAGATATCAGAGAATTTAATACAGTTTATAGGTAAAATTCTCCCTTTATTTTGTCTAAACTGCTTACTGAATATTTCATGGATTTTTGCGTGGCACTATAAGATGTTTCCTCTCTCGCTTATTATAATGTTATGTCTTCTATATACCCTTATTTATATTTCCAGAATAATAAGGTACCATTATAAAGACTTTAAATCTTCTTATCTATATAACATAACATCTTTCTCTTTTAATATCTATTTTGGATGGATAACAGTAGCTACAGTTGCAAATTTTACTGGTTTATTAGTTTCATATGAATGGGGTGGGTTTGGTATATCTCATGAGGTATGGACCTCAGTAATAATACTAGTAGCAACGTCTATTGCTTCCTTTACTTTTATTAAGAATAAAGCTATCTGGTATCTTTTACCAATTATATGGGCTTTTTATGGAATATACTATAAACACAGTTCTGGGATTTTAGAAGGATATTATCCTCTAATTATATATTCTCTTTTATTTGGAATCAGCGTTTTATTAGTCTTATTATTAAGAAATTTATATTATTATTTAATTAAGATTTAATTAAGTCTCGACTTAATTTATCTGTTTGGTGACTCATTTCATGAAAAAATCAGGAAATGATATTCAATTCAACTTTTTTAGTTTGACAATATCATCTCTTGTATCTACATTTATCCTCAATTTAAAATTTAACAATATGAAAAATTATATTTTATTATTTACTCTATTATTTTCATTTTCTGTTTCTGCTCAAGATTTATATTGGTATGATGTTCTTCTTGATGTGAAAAATGAAAGTGCAAAAGATTTTGAGAATGCAGTAGATGATTACTATACTTCAGTCGATTTTCCTGAAGGTGTTTCTATGACTTTATCAAATATTGCAATGAAAGGACAGGGTTTTAAAGAAACTCATATTTTGAGTTTTGTTAGTCCTTCGTCTCAGTCATTAGCAGACTTGAGATCATCTCTAACTGGAAAAAAATGGGATGACTATATTGATATAGTAAGACCACTTATTAATTCAGCTAGGACTGCAGTAGGAAATGCATCAAATCCTCAAAATGAAGATCAGATTAATCCTATAGGTCAAGCATGGTGCTTTAAAGTTGATAGTAAGAATATTCCAGCTTTTTCAGCAGGATTTTCAAAATTGATGGAAACATTTAATTTTCCTGGATTTGTTACTCTTGCTCAAGTTACTCATGGCCTAAGTAATGGCGAAAATGTCATTATTTATGGAACTTACAGTAGTTTAAATGATGCATTTACATTTGGACCAAAAAATGAAGCTGAGGCTAGTGCTTTTGCGGAATTTGGCGAACTTACTAGTGATATTTCAGAGTTTACTCAGACATGGACAAGGGTAAAAATCAAAGAATTTAATTAAAATTATTTTCTACTTTTTAGTAAAAAAAGTCACCTAAATAGGGTGGCTTTTTTTATGTAAATATTTTCAGTCTAAAAAAATCAAATTAACTTTAAATAATTATAATAATATATAATATGGAATCAATAAATAAAAACTGGAAATCAATATTTCTTTTCTCAATCATTTTTTTTATACTAGGATATCTAGTAGGAAATAACTTTAAAGGACATAAACCTATGGGTGGGTTGTTTGTAAGTGAAGATATTATGGGAATGGATCATATAGGAAATATTTTAGGTGAACAAAAAAATGAACATATCATTATCAAGAAGTTTAAGAATGGAGAGGGTACAATAGATGTTGATGTTAACATCGATGGTGAAATGGATATTGATAAAATAATTAAAGAAGCAGAGGGTAATCCAAATATGACCATTAAAATAGATACTTTAGTGGATGGTAAGAAACAGGAAATTAGGGTAGAAGTAAGAAAAGAAAAGCATTTAGTTAATTAGAGTACATCTTCATTTAAGAATTAAGGGATGTATACTTTATTATATTTGATTGCATGAAAAAAATAATCTTTTCATTTCTGATATTTTTTGCATTCCCATCACTATCTCAAACTCAAATTGGATCAGGTAGTTACTCAACTAATTTTCCAGGTACTGATGTGGCTGGTAGAAATGGTTTTCCTTCTGGTACTCCTCAGTTATCAGGCTCGGCTCTCTCAAAACCAGTTCCTACAAATGATTGGTGGTCAAAGTTGGTCAAAGAAAATCATGCTGATAACCTATTTAACTATCCATTAACAATGAAGACAGTTAATCAGGGATTAATTATCACATACATTCCATGGGGTGTGATAGGAGACTCATCACCAATAGTTATAGGATTGGATGGACTTAATAGTGAAAAAACAACTGTTTCTGATTTTTCAGATTGGACTGTTTCAATGAATTGGAAAACTAATAACAGCACTCTAACTGCAACTTCTGGAATTGGTATGCCATTTGTCTATTTTGAGAAAATGCCTTCTGATATTGCTGAAATTAGAATTTCTTCTGGTAATGCTACAATTCATGATGAAATTATAGTTATAGAAAATGCAAGTAGCGGTGCAAACTTTGTCGTCTTCGGTCCAAGTGGTAGTACTTGGACAAAAAACGGCAATACATTTTCTTCTTCACTAGATAATAAAACTTACTGGTCTGTAGCTATGTTACCCCAGGGTAATTATAACCTTTTGGATAAAGCAAATGAGTATAAAACTTTTGCATATACATTTCCCACTGACACCAGAGTTGTTTTTGATTTTGAGGAATCCTCTTCAACAGTAAAATCAGATTATATTATTTCAACTGAGGTTAAGGAAGGTGAGTCTGGCTTTTTTCTACAGGGGCTCCTGCCTCACCATTGGAATAATTTATCTTCAGAAAGCTCAAGTCCTAATTATGATACTTATAGTACTGTACGTGGTGAGATGAAAATGATGAATGGAGATCAATTCCAAACAAAAAATACTTTTCACGGAATTTTACCTACTCTTCCGTATCTAAATCAATATTCTGAGGAATTTAATCCTTCTGATCTCCACGAAAAAATATCTTTACTTGAAAATAATTCACTTGATTTATGGACTGATTCCTATAACGAGGGTCAGCTCATGAATAGATTGATTCAGACGGCAAGGATAGCTAACGAAATGGATAATATTTCTGCCAGAGACAAAATAATTAATACTATCCAGGAGCGTTTAGAGGATTGGTTAACTTATGAGAGTAATGAGGTGGCATTTCTATTTTATTATAATCAGGATTGGAGCTCACTTATTGGGTACCCAGCTGGCCACGGACAAGACACTAACATCAATGATCATCATTTCCATTGGGGTTATTTTATTCATGCTGCTGCATTTATGGAGCAGTTTAGGCCAGGATGGTATGAAGATTGGGGAGACATGATAAATCTTTTGATAAGGGATGCTGCATCTACTGATAGGAATGATCCACTCTTTCCTTTCCTAAGAAATTTTAGTCCATATGCTGGTCATTCTTGGGCAAATGGATTTGCTACATTTCCACAGGGTAATGATCAGGAGTCAACATCAGAAAGTATGCAGTTTAACTCATCTCTGATACATTGGGGAACAGTAACAGGTCAAGATGATATAAGAGATTTAGGAATATTTTTATATACCACTGAGCAGACAGCTATAGAAGAGTACTGGTTTGATATAAGAGAACAAAATTTTAGCGAACAGCAACAATATGGTTTAGTCTCAAGGGTATGGGGGAATTCTTATGATAACGGCACATTCTGGACATCAGATATTACAGCATCTTATGGTATTGAGTTTTATCCTATTCATGGTGGATCTTTCTACCTGAGCCATGATAAGAGTTATACCGAGAAGATATGGAATGAAATTGAAAGTTACACGGATATTTTAAACCCAACCTCTGATAATCCAAATTTATGGTACGATACTTTCTGGAAATATTTAGCTCAGATTAACTCCCAAAAAGCAATTGATCTTTATGATAAGTCTCCAAACAGAAATTTAAAATTTGGGATATCAGATGCTCAGACATATTACTGGCTTCATTCACTAAATGCTATAGGAAGTGTAGACGTTTCAGTTACTTCAGATTATCCAATAGCCTCAGTATTTGATAAGGATGGAGAGAAAACTTATGTAGCTCATAATTATTCTAGTAGCCCAATAGATGTAGAGTTTTCTGATGGTTTTGTTTTAAGTGTTCCAGCTAATCAAATGATAACTAATAGATCAAAAGCAATTAGTGGAGACTTAAGTACTCCCTTTAGACAAAATTATCCTAATAATACCTCTCATCTTACCTTAAAAACTGATAATGCCAATTTGTCAAAAGTTGAATTTTATATGAATGGAAACGTTATTGATTCAATTTTTAGTCAATCATATGAAATAAATACTCCAGCTTTAGAACTTGGTAAACATGAGTTTTATGCTAAAATGTACATTGATGAGTCTTTTGAATTATCAAATATTGTGATAATTGACGTAGGTGAACAGTCACCATTCAATAGTGAATTAAATATAATTCCTGGTACAATAGAAGCAGGAAAATATGATTTTTTTGAAGGTGGAAGTTCTCAAGGTATCGCTTATAAAGATTTTTCTAAGGGAAGTAATGGGGGATATAGAGATGATGAAGACGTTGATGCAGGTATTTCAGGTGATGAAGGTGCTACTGTTGGTTGGATTGAGAAAGGCGAGTGGTTAGAGTACACTGCTGATGTTGCTCAATCTGGCTTATACACATTAAAATTTAGATATTCATCTGGAAATCCTAATGGAGGAGGACCATTTACTTTGCAGGCACAAGATTTAATTATAACAGATTCAATTTATGTACCTTCTACAAGTTCTTCAAACTGGGATACTTGGAAAACGAAAGAGATATTTAATATTCCTCTTCAGAAAGGAAAACAAATTTTGAGAGTAAACTTTCATGGGGGAGAGTTTAACCTAGGGAAAATGATATTTGAATATAATTCTCCATTGGAGTATGGTACTCCAGTCGCTGACGCTGGAGGGAATATCTCTGTATTATATCCTGAAACTACAACATCTTTAGATGCATCTAACTCCTATCATGAGTTAAATCAACAGATATCATTTTCATGGTCTCAAATTTATGGACCATCCATGATAGAGTTTCAAGACTCCCTATCCTCAACTACAACAGTTTCTAATTTACGTGAGGGAGTTTATAAGATAAAACTAAAAGTAACTGATGGAGAATATTTTGATTATGATGAAGTCTTTATAGTTGTTAACGAAACAGGAAATAGTCTACCAACTATTAAATTAGATCAACCTGCTGATGGAAGTTATTACAGGGATGGTGATGATGTATTATTGAAAGCATCTGCCTCTGATCTAGACGGAGTTGTAGAACTTGTTAAATTTTATAATAATGACACGCTAATTTATCAGGATGATACTGAATCATTTGAATTTAACTTTGATAATCTATCTGTTGGAACATATAATTTGTTTGCTGAGGCCATAGATGATAAGGATGGTAAAAGTATCTCTTCATCATCAACTATTTATGTTCAAAGTGTTCAAGATTGTTATTATGTAGAATCTGAAGCTATTCAAGGATCATTCTCTCAAGGCTATAGGGTTGGGTTTGAGACAATAGGTAAGAATGTTACAGTAACATTTGAACTTTTAGATACCGATAAAAACGGTGTAGTAGCTTATTTATGGAGAGAAAATCCATTTCAGGAAACTCTAATTTCTCAAATTTCTGGAAATATTTTTGGTAAAACATTTTACGACCTTGAGCAAGGTACTCAGTTAAGTTATGCATGTAAATTTGCTTTTGCTGGTGGATTAGCAGTTACTAAGTTTTTCCAGTATACAGTTGGTGAGGATTGTATAGAAATTGTGGACTCTGATAATGATGGGATTGGAGATGATACTGATAACTGTGTTGATGTCCATAATATAAATCAACTAGATACTGATGGAGATGGAAAAGGAGATGCTTGTGATGCTGATGATGACGGGGATGGAGTAGAAGACTCTGAAGATAACTGTCCTCTTACTGCTAACGTAGATCAATTAGATACTGATGGAGATGGAACTGGAGATGTCTGTGATACTGATGATGACGGAGATGGTATAGAAGATACTGAAGATAACTGCCCACTAACAGCCAATCCTGATCAAACAGACTGGGATAGTGATGGTATAGGGGATGTGTGTGGTGATCCTAAGCCATTATCTACTGAAAACGTAACATTCGTTGACAATATCTATCCAAATCCGACTGATGACAAGTTAACAGTCAGTATCAGACGAGGAATCAAGATAAAAGATCTTTACTTTGTTGATTTTAGTGGTAGACTACTAAAACCTAGATCTATAATTAGAACTCAAAATAAGTTAGATATAAACGTATCTAATCTCAATGAGGGAATATACATATTAGAGATAGTGTCAGATAAAGAAGTAGATAAGGTTAAGGTAGTAATAGACAGGTAAAAATAAAGCGGGATGGACGGGACTCGCTAAATTGCTCTTTTTAGATAAAATTCAATGATTTTGATGTTAGGACGACCAAAAGGACGATTTGATTTAAGTAATTTTATAATGGTCTTTAATTTAATTAAATTAGAAGAATGAAAAAGTTTTTAATTTTTTTATTATTAATACTCAACTCTTATTTGTCTATTTCACAAAATTTACTTGGATCAATTCAAGAAAACACAAATGCTGCACTTCCATCATCATATGAATTTATGGAATATGTTTTTCCAGAACCTGATGACGAAGGAATTTGTTCTGGTTCAATAAACTCAACAGCATTTCTAGATCAAATTTTTTTTTCTCAAACACACCGAAGATTTATTGATCATCCATTTCATTTTTTAATAGGGCATAGGCCTGCATTATTGCAGTTAGCTATTACAGGATTTGGAGCATCTCCAGATGTTAAGGTTGAAGGTTTTATGAATGGTACATCATTGGGAGTAAAATGCCTTAATGGACCAAGTAATTTACCTCAAACAATTAATACAAGTATTCCTAACTTTGAGGATTATTTTTCTGTAACACTTCCTAAAAGTTGGTTAAAAATAGGTCTTACCTTAGAGATTAGAATTGGATCATTTACAAAAACTCTTTCAGAGGAAGATCTAAAAATAGGTCCTTATACTGAGCTAAATCTGGTACAATTTGATTTGGATATTTTGGACTATAATACTGAGGAACCTATACATCAAATAATTGATAATTTTTTACAAGAAGTCGCATCAGCAATTCCTGCTAGTGTTGTACGTTATGGAAAATTTCCCGAAAGAATATATTTACCTGAAATTATTGCTAATAATGGATCAGAGAATCTTGTTAAATTCACAAAAAAAACTGATTTCAGTGATAATAACATTACAAATACCGCTAGGACAGGAATTGCATCAGCAATTAATAAGAATTTTAGAAGATCTACTAATGCTTTTCTTTCTACTCATTCTTTTGGTAATATATTAAATATGACAGGAGTAGGATTAGGCTGGTATAAAACTTTAGTAAGTTTTAGTTATGATTTTAATTTTATCCATGAATTAGGTCACACCTTCAATCTTCCTCACTGGGGAAGTGTTTATGAGTTACAAAATCCTAATTCAAACCAGTTCTCATATCCTTATGGAGGAGACCCACTGAATTATAACAATAATAGTGGTAATGGAGGGGGAGGGGGAGAATCATGGAATTTTATTCAGCATCTTTATGAGTTTGTAAGCCCAATTTGTGAAATCCCTCGAAATACTGGCACACCTGGAACAGAAAGATCGGATGCTATGCAAAGGGGAAATAATTGTTTTGAAGTAAGATCATATGGAGTTGGACCCTGGGATGGTTTTGGAGATTTTTCTGCATTGGCTATGCATAGATTTCTAATTGGATTTAATGAAGTTTATAGTGGTAATGTTAATTACAGAAATGAAGAAAAATATTTTCAATTTAGAACAACAAGAGGAGAACCTATAATTTCTCTTGAAAATGGAAAAAGAATATATACAAGAGATCCTCTTCAAAATACTTCAGGTCTTAATAAGGAAGAGGAATTTCCTCTTCCAGGTGAAGAGAAAATTAATCAAAATGTATACCTAATTTATGGGTTTGCCCATGAAACACAAACTGAAGCAAATCTTATTTACAAACCAATCAGATATAATGGAACATTGCCTCCTATTATAGATCCAACTGATCCTGATACTTTTAATAGTTTAAAATCAAATCCTATTTACTCCAAGTACTTTAATAAGCCAAACGATATAACTTTAAAAATCACATATCATAATGGTGAAATTTTACATGTTTTAAATCCACATGATGGATATCAAAGAAAAGAAGATTTTAATGGAATCTATAATAACAGTAGAAAAGATCTTGATTTTTTTTCTATTGTTGTACCAGGTGATAAGGCAATAGTTAAGGTTGAATTGTTTAATCGTCCTTTTTATATTGGTGACTCAAATAATGATAAGGGTGGTAATATAAATTATTACACTAATATAAATTCTCAAAATTTTATGGACGAGGCAACTTTTCAAGCCGAATGGGTATCAGTTAATGTTGATACTGATAATGATAGCATAGAAGATGTTGAGGATAACTGCCCTTTTATTGCAAATATTGATCAGCTAGACTCTGATACTGATGATATTGGTGATGTGTGTGATCTTGATGATGACAATGATGGAGTATTGGATAGTTTAGATAACTGTCCTTTAATTGTTAATTCTGGACAAAAAGATTATAATAATAATGGAGTGGGGGATGCTTGTGGAGATCCACCACCTTTATATATAGAGAATATTTCTTTTGTTATAAAAGTTTATCCTAATCCTACTAATAATGAATTTATTATTGAGTTAAAAGATAATTCTAAAGTTGAAAAAGTAGAGTTTATTGATTTTAGTGGTAAAATAATAATACCTAAAAAGGTAGAGCTAAATAATTCTTCAATTAAGATCAATGTATCTAATATAATAGAAGGTATCTATCTGTTAAATATTACTACAGATAAAGAAGTAAATAAAGTTAAGGTAGTAATAGAAAGATAAAAAGCGGGATGGACGGGACTCGCATAATCACTCTTTTTAGATTAAATTCAATGATTATATTGTTAGGATGACTAAATATATTAAATTAGAAATATGAAAAATCTATACTACTTATTTATATTAATTCTTATTGGGTGTAATAGTGCCAATCACTCCCATGAAAATCATCAGAATAGCAACTCTCTATCTACAGGTTCTCTTAGTCCTCATACCCAAGCCATGGCTATGATTAATGGTGCGCACATTCATATTGATTATTCTTCTCCTAGTGTTCGAAATAGGATAATTTTTGGTGGTCTTCTTGCGTTTGATGAGGTGTGGCAGTCTGGAGCTCATAATGCTACCTGGATTGAGACAGATTATGATCTTCTTATTGAAGGTAAAAAGCTTGAAAAGGGAAAATATGGATTTTTTACTATTCCTTCTAAAGAAGAGTGGACTGTCATATTTAATTCTAATTGGGAGCAACATGGAAAAGATGAGTATGATGATAAAGATGATGTTTTAAGGTTTTCTGTTAAACCTGAAGAATTAGAAAAGAGTGTAGAATCTCTTAGATATGAAGTCAAAGAAAAAGGAGAAAATGAAGGTTTAATATCTTTGAGTTGGGAAAAAACTCGAATTTTATTCCATTTTAAAGTTCAGTAGATTGAAATATGATTTTAATTATAACAAATATTGATTAAATACTTTAAAAAAATCAGACTAAATAAAATCTTACAAAATAAAATGGGAGATTATTATAAATATGCCATAGGTGAAATTTTTTTCGTTGTTTTTGGTATTCTTATTGCCTTGAGTATTAATAATTGGAATGAGGAAAGAAAGAATATTTTAAATGAAAAAAATATAATTAAAAATATTGTTGAGGACTTGAAATTAGATTCCGTCCACATACTTAAGTCATTAGACGAGCTGAGATCACAACTGAAAGTGGTTGATGAAATAATTGCTACGTCTCTAAATAAAGGTGTTATTAAGGATTATAACTCAATTGGTTTACTTAGATTTTCATCTGATTTTAGACCTATTACTCAGAAAAATCATTCTTTATTTATTAGTAATATGAAAAATGAGGAAGTAAGAGAAAAAATTCAAAATTATTTTTTAGAAGAGGATAAGGTATTAGATATCTTTATTGAGTACGTAGATATAATTCATAACAAAGTCAGACCATTTCTAAGTGAAACGGGAATGCATAATCTTGAATCACTTTATGATGAAAAGTCAACTGTTAACTTAAAGTCAGATATTTTAATATCTCAGTTATCAAATATTAAATTTCAGCAGCTTCTTTATGAGAGAAGACTTAAATCAGATTCTTTTGAAAAGCTATTAAGTAATCTAAAAATAGAAAATGAAAAACTAATAAATTATTTTAATTTAATTGATTAGAGCTTATTTTTACTCTCTTAGAATAATATTTTATAGTTAGGACCACCAAAAGGACGACTGAATAATTTTTATTTTTATTACCATAGGGGATCATTCAACCCCGTGTCATTTGATAATTAAAATTTTACATATTAATAATAATATAGATATATAATTAATCTAAAATTAAGATTATTTCAGTATGCTCAATCAAAGCATGGTTTAGTTTGGATATAAAGACTTCTATATAAGGTTTTTTTAAATATATAATATGAAAGTATACTCAAGCATAATAGTAATAGTACTAAGCTTATTCTCTTGTAACGAAAGCGATGAAAAGTTAGAAGTTATAATTCAAGAAAGTAATTTATTTTCTTACGGAAAAGAGGTTAATAAAATCGATCATAATATTATTCCTGAAGCATCTGGAATTGTTAACTCATTTTATAATCCAAATAGTATTTGGACGCATAATGATAGTAATAATAAAGATGTTCTCTACTTAATTTCAAAAACAACAGCGGAGATTCTTTTTGAAATACATATCCAAAATATTATTAGTAACGACTGGGAGGATATAACTATTGGTGAATGTTTTATGGGTTTAAATGGGAAATGTCTTTACGTGGGAGATATTGGAGATAATAATAAAAAAAGAAATGTTAAAAAGATATATATTATAGAGGAACCAAAAATAGAAAACTATAGTAATGATTCAATATCAACTGATTCATTCAGATTAATATCATTTTATATGGAAGATGGAGCTTTTAATTCAGAAGCTATAATGTATTCAAAAGAAATAGATGGTTTTTTTATATTGTCTAAAGATCAAAATATACAGTCAATTTACAAAATAGATAATCTTAAAAATTATAGAGGTGAACCTATAAAAGCAAAAAAAATACATTCATTTGAATACATTAATGGGTTAATAACTGCTTCTGATATATCCCTCGATGATAATCATTGTTTAATAAAGACATATGAAAAAATTTACTATTGGGAGAAAGATTCAAATGAAAAATGGGAGAGCATTTTTAAAAATAAATTACCTATGATTTTAAATTATGAACAAGAATCTCAAGGTGAAGGAATCTGCTGGGGAAAAAATGAAAATATTTATTACACACTAGGAGAATATAAACAAGGAAAAATACCAAGTTTAATTAAATACGATAGAAATTAAATTCTTTTTTAGAGAAGAAAAAATAATAATGCCAATCATAAATTAACTTATTGATAAGAACTAAGCTCTCTAATATTTTTAAAAAAAGCAGGATGGACGGGACTCGCACAATCGCTCTTATTAATTAAAATTCAATGATTTTATAGTTAGGACGACCAAAAGGAAGACCAAATATTTTTATTTTTTTCTTACTATAAGGGATTGTTTCAACCCCGTATCATTTGTTAATTATTCTTTAATCATATTTATTTTTTTCCCAAGAAAGTAACCATCTAATTATACTTTCGTCACCATATAACTTTGGCCATCCTGTATGACCAGTGTTACCAATATTAAAAATTATATTATGATTTATGGCTTTGATATTATTGTAAGTATCCTCTGCAATAGTAAAACTTGAAATCCTATCATTCTTACTATGATGAAGATATATTGGTAAATGTGAAACTTTCATACTTTTTTCTTTGTATGAATATGGAGTATGATGGGGACTAAAAGGCATAATTGCAGCAAATGTATCTGGTAATTCAGAGGCAACAATAAATGTTCCTCTCCCTCCCATACTTAAACCAGTTAAATATATCCTATTTTCATCAATTTTTAAATTTGATGATACGTCTAATATTAAATCCGATATTTTTCTTGAACTCCAATCAACTCCTAATTTGATTGGTGATACTATTATATATTCGTCATCCTCAGGAACAAAGAAATTATCACCATAATTTGCTCTTCTATCTAACTGTCTAGGATTACCTCTAATACCACCATGTAATGAGATAACAAGAGGATATTTTTTATCTTTTTTAAAATTATTAGGGATTTGTACAACATAAGAATAACCACACTTCCATCTTAAATTATCATTAACACACTTTTTAAAATTGTGATCAGGCTCTAAGTAGTTATCACCCCAACTAATACCATTAGTCCAAGGATCAGATTTTTTTTTAGTCCACCAAGAATTATTATTTGAGCTTACCCAATATTGATCATCGTTTTCATATAAAACCTTAGTTAATGAATTTATTTTAATTTTTGAATTGGGTTTTATTTTTGGCCATTTATAATCAATTCTTTTTTTATAGTCATCACTAGAATTAATTATTATTTCACATGGGGGACATTCATTCTGTGAATAAACTGATACTAATGGAAAAAATATAATTAATATTAATAGTCGCATAAAAGGATAAAAGAAAACTAATATTTTATTAAAACATTTAAAAATAATGAAAATTATTGAAGAATAAATAATAAGAAGCGGGATGGACGGGATGGACGGGACTCGCTAAATTACTCTTATTTGTTAAAATTCAATGATTTTATAGTAAGGACGACCAAAAGGACGACCGAATATTTTTATTGGAAATTAATGTTATCTCATTTTATTTTTTTTTTTTATAATTGTACCTTCAAAAAAAATTTCAATAATGAAATTTATATTAAACATCTGTATTCTCATATTTATTTTGTCTTGTAATATGTCAGATGATACGCAACTAGTTCCTAATGTTCAAACTGGAAAAATGACAAAAGAACTTATTGTAAATGGGATTACCAGAGAGTATATTATTTATATTTCTGAAAGTTATACAGGAACTTCCTCTCTTCCACTATTAATATCATTTCATGGGCTTACAAGTAATATGGAATTAAATTTCAACCATACAAATTTTAATGAACTAGCTGAAAGTGAAAACTTTATTGTTGTTCATCCGAATGGGATTAATAAGAAGTGGACATTAAGGGATAGTAATAACTCAGACATTGATTTTATCGAACTTTTGTTAGACAAGTTGGAGAATGATTATAAAATAGATTCTAACCGAATATACATTACAGGTATGTCTAACGGAGGTAATTTTAGTTTTACCTTGGCTTGTGGTCTCAGTAATAGAGTTGCCTCTATAGCTTCAGTAACAGGATTAATGTTTCAAGGTTTTATTGGTGATTGTACTCCAAAAAGACCCTTGTCTGTACTTCATATTCACGGTACGGAAGATCCAATAGCTAATTATTCATTTGTGCAAAGAGGTTTGGATTTTTGGACTAACCATAATAATACAGAAGATTTACCAATTATATCTAATATTCCAGATATAGATACTCAAGATGGCAGTATAGTTGAAAAACATCATTATTTAAATGGTGAGAATGGTGTAGAGGTTATTCATCTTAAAGTCATTGGAGGTGGTCATCATTGGCCAGGATTTCAAGGAAATATGGATATTAATGCTTCTGTGGAAGTTTGGAACTTCTTGAAAGCCTTTGACTTAAATGGCAAAATATAATAATATCTATTAAAATAAAGTAAAAAAAAGAGGGATGGACGGGACTCGCTAAATCACTCTTTTAAGATCAAATTCAATGATTTTATAGTTAGGGCAATCAAAAAGAACTTTACTTTGGTTTATTATTTGGTTGAATAGATAGATATGTAAAACATCTCCATAACCACTCTAAAGGACCATACCTAAAATTTGATAGATGATATTTACTTAATATCATTTGAGTGAAATAAATTAAAATTCCCAGTATGATAATGCTAAAATCTCCCCATAAACTAAAAATATTTCCGAAAGCCCAAGGATAAAAAATTATAGCACCAAATACACCTTGTAGAGTATAATTTGTTAGTGCAGATTTACCATAAGGTGAAAGATAATCTAGGTAAATTTTAAATTTTTGGTTATTGTAAAGCATTATAAATCCAATTAGAATGAAAATAGAAGACAGTAATAGCAATAAATCTTCCAAGGCTTTTATAAACAAGGTATAGCTACTTATGTAATTATTTTGAGGGAAAAATAAAATTCTTGAATTAGATTCAGGTAAGATGTTAATGAAAACGCTTATTAATATAAATGCCAAAATTGAGTAGATAAATAACTTAAAATATTCTTTTTTATATGAGCCTAAATTTTCAAAAATTTTTAATCTTCCAATAATAAATCCTAAAATGAAAATAGAAAGTGTTAAGTAACCTCTCCCATACATTCCGAACTGGTAACTAATTTTACCAATTAATCTCTGCTCGTAATTATTTTTAACAGAATTTAGTAATGACGGCTCTGTTATATGTTTTTGATTTGAGTTGTAGTTAGTATTAATTTCTACATTTTCTTGAATCGAGTTGTTATGATTAAAAGTTTGGACTATTCGTTGTCCACCTAACAGAAAGAATATGCTAATTATAAGTAATGAAGAATTACTTAAATTCCTTAAAAAATATAAAATCATCCCAAATAAGGCATAAACTGAAAGAATCTCTACATTGTAGAAAGAATGAGCAAAAAGACCTAAAAAGAATAAAAAAAGCATTCTCCTTAGAAAAAGATTTCTAAAATTTTGATTCTTATTTTTAGAGTTAGATAATTGAATGTAAAAGCTAAGACCAAATAATAAGGCAAATATATTTATGAATCTTCCCATCACTATGTTATAAGCGAACCAGTTGGCTGACTCATCTAGAATTTTATAATTAAAGATTGTTATCTCACTTGATGGATTTTGAATACCAAAAGATTGAATCATATGAATAATTATTACTCCAAGTAAAGAAAATCCTCTCAGGGAATCTAAAACATGAATTCTTTTAGTAATCATATAAAATGAATATTTAATTATTAGATGTTAAAGTAGTAATTATCTTGTTATAAGAAATTTTTAATATAAAGAAAAAAAATAAAAAATCATTATTTACGAGCCTCTTTTAATAACTCTTCTTACTTAAAAATCAATTTTTTTATTGATGACTACTCAAGGGACAACATGATTTGTGAATTTGAAATTAATTTTTATCTTTGTGGTACTTTGTATAACATAGTACTATGTATAATCAAATAGTGATGAAAAATCTTTTCAAAAAAATTTTAATAAATGCATTTCTATTACCTTTATTTTCATTTGCAACTGTAACAACAAAGCTTGGAAACAAAATTAAAGTTGATGGAGTAATTGAATCTAATGAGTGGGAGGGAACTCAAAGTTTTGATATAAAATATCAGTATTTCCCAGGATATAATACTCTCCCCCCTTTTAAAACAACAGCTTACGTTACCTATTCTAACACTAAACTCTATGTAGCTTTCGATGCTAAAATAGAAGATATTAAATATCTAAGAGCTTCAATGAGGGAAAGAGATACTGGATTTATGGATGATTGGGTAGGTATTGCTCTTGATACGTATGGTGATAATAGATCACTAATTATTATTGGATCTAATGCATATGGTAGTCAAATTGACCTCAAGGAAACCTTGGGTTCTGATGGTGATATAAGCTATAATATAAACTATGAAACAAAAGGGCTTATTGGTGAAGATGGTTATGTGGTGGAAATGGCCATTCCATTTTCAGAATTACAATATGAAAAAAAAGACACTTTAAGATGGAAAGCTTCATTCATAAGAAATTCTTGGAAGGAAAGTAGAATTAATGCCTCAAGTAATAAATTTGATAGGGATAATGACTGTCTCCCTTGTCAGATAGATACATATATTGAGCTCGAAGGTGTTAATCCTAAAAAACGTTTAGAATTTCTTCCCTATGTAAGTGGTAATTACGTAGGTAGCTCTGATGGATATAAAATCAGTTATGATAAGCCTAACTTTAAAGCTGGATTAAGCGCAAGGTATGATTTTTCAAGCTCTACTGCTCTAGACTTTACCATAAATCCTGATTTTTCACAGGTAGAGGCTGATGTGACAAGAATCAACATTAATTCTCCATTTGCTGTAAACTATCCTGAGAGAAGACCATTTTTTAATGAAGGAAATGATATTTTAAGTTCTTATGGAGATGCTGTATATACTCGCTCCATAAACAATCCGATTTTTGCATCTAAATTAGTAAATCAAGGATCTAAACAAAGGGTGTATTTCCTTACCTCTTACGATAGGGATACTCCCTACTTAGTTCCTGGAGAGAATAGATCTTACTTTGGTAATGGTGAGGGGAGTTTTGGTAATATCCTTCGCTATCAGAGAACTTTTGTAAACGGATCAAATGTAGGTTTTCTATCTACCAACAGATTTTATAATGGAGGAGGTATGGGAAATATGTTTGGAGTAGATGCTAAAATTAGATTTAATAAAACCTACAATTTAGATTTTATATATAGTAGTAGTTTTTCAGAAGAACCAGATAAAGATTGGATATCAAGTTCAGATATTATCGAAGGTAAAACAGTTGCGCTTGATGGAGAAAAGTTTTCAGGTAATTTACTTTCAATAGGATTTAATAGAGTTTCTGAACATTGGACTACTAGTTTTGATTATGATCAATTATCTCCATTTTTTAGAGCTGATATGGGTTTTATCACTCAGAATAATTTTAGAGAGTTTTCTTTTGAACAAAGCTACCTTAAACGAAGAGATAAAAAGGTAACCGATTATTTTGCAAAGATAGAGACTGAAATACGCTATAATTCTAGTGGAAAGTTAAAAAGAGTGCATTTATTGCCTATTTATGCTATGAGTTTTAAAAATGGATTTTCTTTTGATTACGCATATAGCTATAATGTATTTGAAGAGTACAATGGAGATGAGTTTAAAAATTTTGCTAGTAATTTTATAGCTTTTAGATATACTCCAACCGAAAAACTTTCAATTTTTTCTAGAAATCTTATTGGAAGATCAATTGCTTATAATATAAGTAACCCTGAGATTGGAAAAAGGATGAGATTAAATTTATCTATCAATTATAGACCAAATGATAAATTGAGTTTTTCTCCATCTATTAGCTCAGAATCTATGAAATACATGGGTTCTAGTGAAAAAATTTATTCGGGCTACATATTTAGACTTAATTCGAAATACCAATTCTCAAATGATCTTTCATTTAAGATAGTTACAGAATATAATGATTTTAATAGTTTGTTATTTATGCAGCCTCTCTTGAAATGGAATCCTAATCCATCTACAGTGTTTTATATAGGCGGAAATACTCAAATTAATTATCTTAAGAATAATGATGATAAATGGACAACCGATAACTCTCAGTTATTTTTAAAATTACAATATTTGTTTAAAATAAATTAATCACTTGAGTACGGATAACTTTAATATACAGATAAGGAAAGGGTTGCTTGAGTTTTGTGTAATGCAGATAATATCAAGAGGGGAGATCTATACCTCTGATATCCTAGAGGAATTGAAAAAATCTAAAATTATTGTAGTAGAAGGAACCTTATACCCACTCCTTAATAGGCTAAAAAAATTAGAGTATGTTTCATATACGTGGAAAGAATCAAAACAAGGTCCTCCTAGAAAGTACTACTCTCTAACTAAGGAGGGAGTTAAACATTTAAAGAATCTAGTTCTATCCTGGAATGAGATAGATACATCTGTTAAAAAAATTATTAAATCAAACAAGTAATGAACAAGACAATCAATATAAATATATCTGGAACTGTTTTTAATGTAGATGAAGATGCGTACGAACTTTTATATAAGTATCTAGAGTCAATTAAGAGGTATTTCTCAAAGATTGATGCAGATGGAGAGATAGTAGCTGACATTGAGTCAAGAATTGCAGAAAATTTTCTCTCAAATATCTCAAACCTAAATAATTCAATTTCGATCTCTGATGTGAAGAATGTGATAAAGGTAATGGGTACACTTGATGACTTTATGGAGATTTATGAAGATGATAAAACTAAAGAGAATCCAAATACATCAGAAGAAAAGAAAACAAGGAGATTATTCAGAAACTTAAATGATAAGGTTATTGGAGGTGTTGCCTCAGGTATAGGTAATTATTTCAATGTAGATCCTCTTATCACAAGAATTATTTTTATAACTCTAGCATTTTTTGGTGGATTTGGGTTATTGGCATATATAATTTGCTGGATAGGTATACCTGCTGGCGATGATTTAGAATCGATAATTAGAAAGAGGTACTATAGGGATAGTGACGAAAAAGTTCTTGGAGGAGTGGCTATGGGAGTAGCAAATTATTTTGGTATAGATGTCTCTCTTGTCAGAATTTTATTTTTGATAAGTATATTTTTTGGTGGATTTGGTGTGTTGATATACTTCATTTTATGGTTTATAACCCCTGAGGCTACAACTGTGGGAGAAAAAATGAGTATGAAGGGGTATTCTGTGACTCTTGAAAACATTGAAAAATATGTAGAGGAGAAGATTAATCCTGAAGATAAGGAAGAAAATATTTTAATGAAGATAATTTTGTTTCCATTCAGGATCGCTGGACCAATCCTTAATGGTTTCATAAAATTAATAGCCCCTATTATAAAAATAGCTCTTAGTGTAATTTTATTTTCTGTATCAGTTGCAATAATATTACTGATAGTTTTACTAGCATTAAATCAGTTAGAGTTTTTAGATCAAATTTCAGCTGATGTAAGAGTTAACTTTTTAGTGCTTGATGGAGTTGATTTAGGCGTTATAATTAATGAGATTCCTACAGTTTTAATTACAACCCTTTACATAAACTTATTTTTAACTTTAATATTGATGATTATGATGATAACAAAATTTTTATTTAACAGACAAATATTTGGTCTCCCTGGCTCAATAGTTGTATTTTTTGTTTGGTTAATAAATACCACCTTCAATGGAGTAGCTCTTCCAGTCTTAATAGAGAAATGGGAGAAGGATGGAGTAATTGATGAGTGGATTGAGTCGGGGGTACTAGATGGTTATGACAATTACCAGACATATACAAAATCATTTAATATCAAAGATTTTGAAGGTTTACGAATAAGTATTCCTGCTAATATTGTTGTAAGTGAGTCAGATACTTATATGATTAAAATTGATGCTTCTGAGAAAGAATTTGAAAATTTAGTGGTTGAGAAATCTTCAGATAATGTCCTAAGAATTTATTCTGAGAGAAATAGGTGGAGATGGAATGATTGGAAAAATGAAAATAAGACATCGATAGTAATAGAAATGCCTAATATCAATCTTTTACATGCTTCTGGAGCAAGTAATACAGATATAGAATTTTCTTCAATTGAAGATTTTACAATTAAGTTAAGTGGTGCATCGGATCTAGATATAAACTCTGATATTTCTAATTTAATAGCTATTGTTTCTGGTGCTTCTAATGTGGATATAGATGGTGATGTGACAAACTCAAATTTTAAAATTTCCGGCTCTTCTAAGCTAGATGTCGAGGGAAAAGGAGAAAATTTAGTTTTAAGAGCAAGTGGTGCCTCAACTTTTGATGGGAGGGATCTTTATGTTGATATAATTTCATTAATAGTTTCTGGTGCTTCCACAGCTCATGTTAACTCAAATGATAAATTAAATGTAGATGCCTCTTCTGCGAGTTCAGTTTATCATTATGGTTCTGGTAGTATAGATGATTTTGATATATCATCTGCAGCATCATTTAAGTCAAGACCACTAAGAATTCATGAACATTAAATACTTAAAAAAAATCAAATTAACTTTAAATAATAATAATAATAATAATAAATAATATGGAATCAATAAATAAAAACTGGAAATCAATATTTCTTTTCTCAATCATTTTTTTTGTACTAGGATATCTAGTAGGAAATAACTTTAAAGAACATAAACCTATTGGAGGATTTTTTATAAGTGAAGATATAATGGGAATGGATCATATTGAAAATATTTCAGGTGAACATAAAAATGAACATATCATTATCAAGAAGTTTAATAATGGAGAGGGTACAATAGATGTTGATGTTAACATCGATGATGAAATGGATATTGATAAAATAATTAAAGAAGCAGAGGGCAATCCAAATATGATAATTAAAATTGATAGTACTTCAAAGAACGGAAAGAAAGAAGTAAGGATAGAAGTTAAAAAAGAGATACATTCAAAGCATTAGATAAATATGTCTTTGGTTTACATTATCGGCGAGAGTTTTATTTCAATTCTTTCGCCAACATTTGTTTCAATGTGAATGTAAAAAATATCTTCTTCGGAGAGCTGATAACTGAGACTGCGATGAGCGCCATCACTAACTCCTTTGAAGGCTAAATATCTATCTCCTACTTCAGTTAATTCAAATTTATGAATTCGAGAATAAGATGCACTTATATTTTCTGGTTCTAGTGAGTTGTTAAAGATTTGTAGATTTAATTCTAGACTGCCATTAATTTCCCTTATATGAATGATTTCAACAAATCTTGTTTCTGATTCTTTTGTAGAGCGAACTAAAGCAGTAATAGTCCCAGAGCGAGGAGGTAACCATGTTTGTTCTAAGATTCCTCCATCATGCGAACCCTCTCTTTGACCGGTTAACCACTCCAGTTGATATACTGATGTCGTAGAACTTTCCTCTCTACTAACGACTGCAGGAAACTCAAGTAAAGTACTGTTTTCTTCAATTCTTGATGTAGAGTAGTCACAAGCAAAAACAAACACTAAAAGAAATAATAGCTTTTTCATTATCTTCAATTTATTAAAAAAAAATCATTTATTGGTGGTACCTGTAGAGGTACCAAATTCTTTAATATTTTCAAATACTAAATTGATAAACGATGGCTATTCTTTGGATACGATGATATGGTAAAAGAAGCGGGATGGATGGGACTCGGACTTTGAATATATTCTCAATACTTTTTCTAATTATTTAATTCTCTTTTTAAATTTTATTAAGAACCAAATAAATTATCTATTTTAAAAAGTCTGTACCAATAACTTTTTACCCAATTATATCCATCCCAAAAATTTAGACTTATTTTTTTCTTATTAATAGAAAGAACTAAGACAATGTTATTATCTAAAATAACCTCAATATTCTTAAATTTGATTTTTTTCTCTAATTCTCCTTTAATTAATTCATGTAATTCAGTTTTAGTTTGTTTGGATAACCAGAAACTTTCCATTTGATAATTATATGAGCTATTTTGAAAGCTTAATAAGTATTTATCTCTATCCTTGAAATGTAATAAACTTGCTGAAAACTCTTCACCACCAGCCCAAGCCATACCTCTAACACCTACTGATTTATAAGTGTCATTTGCTTCTTTTCTTAATTTATTTTTAAAGTTTTCATGTTTATATGCATCAATATCATCATCAACAATTACTTTTAAGGCGTCAGCAGTAGGTAATTTTCTTGAAAGACCTCCAGTTTGAAAGGCTGCAGTATGACTTATTTTTCCAATTAAAGATACATTTGTATGGGTACGCTCAACTACTTTGATTTGGGAAAAAGAAATAAAACTGCTATACAAAAAAAATAGACATAAGAATAACCTTAAAAGATTTTTCATTTTATTATAATTTAATAATAAAAAAAAAGTATATACTATTTAATTTATATACTCTATAATATCTGCGCTAACAATAACTTCAATTACAATTTCTCTGATGTCCATTCCACCACCAGGGACACCCTTTCCCATTTCAGTTCTAAGAACATCAACTGATAAATTAGCATATGCCTGATTATCTTGTAAAGCTGGTAGCTCAGCTTTGGCATCAGCTAACATACCATCTGAAACTACGCTTTGTTTCATTTTCTTCCAAAGTCTTAATGTAATTGTTGTTTTAGCTTTACCCATAACATTTCTTGCAACATATTTATAATCGGAATTTGTCTTAATTGACTCTGTTCCATGATGTGCAAAATCATAATATTGACGAGTAATAGTACAGCTCGATAAACTTATGAGAAATAAGGTAAAAAAAATATATTTGTTCATATTAGTGTTGTTTTGAGTTTTATATAATGTTAAAATAAAATGAATTAAAAAATCATTTAATTAATACAATATAGTAAAAATTAAATATACGCTTTTTTTAAAAAATAAAAGGATAACCAAATGGTGATAGAACATTATTTTAATTTTTCTAATTGATTTTGTAAGTCTTCCCATTTTGAGATAGATGTAGCGAGCTTATTTTTTCTAAGTTCATATTCTTCAAAAAATTTCTCAACATAATCAGACGGATTTTGTTCTAGATCCAAATTGTTTTTTTTAATACTTTCTTCTAGCTCTATTATATCTGTCTCAACTCTTTTGATCTTATTATTTAATGAGTTGATTTTTTTCATCTTTTTATAAGAATCTTTATCCATCTTCTTGGGAGACAAATTATTTTCTTTTCTTTCAATTTCTCTGATGTCTCCTATATTTCTCTTATCTAGATAATAATCTATATCTCCTATGTACTCTTTAATGTTTTTATCTTTAAACTCATAAACTATCTCTGAAAGACCTTGAAGAAAATCCCTATCATGTGAAATTAGAATTAGAGTGCCTTCAAAATTTTTTAAAGCTTCCTTCAAAACACTTTTAGATTTTATGTCAAGATGATTTGTTGGCTCATCCATAATTAATACATTAAAAGGTAAAAGCAATAATTTAGCAAGCGCTAACCTATTTCTTTCTCCTCCAGATAAGACCTTTACATATTTGTCAACTTCACTTCCTCTAAATAAAAAAGATCCAAGTATGTCTCTTACCTTACTCCTATTTTTTTCTGTTGCTGAATCCTCCATGGTCTGAAGAACTGTTTTTTTATCATCTAAGTAATCAGCTTGATTTTGAGCAAAGTATCCAATTTGTACATTATGTCCAATATCCAAAGAGCCATTATAATCGATTTCACTATTTATGATTTTAGCAAGTGTTGTCTTACCCTGACCATTCTGACCTACAAACGCAATCTTAGAATTTCTTGCAAGAATTAAATTTATAGAATTTAATACCTCTAGCTCACCATAACTCTTTGAGAGATCTTTAATTTCAAATATTACTTTTCCCGGATTTACAGATATTGGAAAATGTACATTCATAACACTTTTATCCTCTTTATCAACTTGTATTCTATCCATTCTATCAAGCTTTTTTATTAGAGACTGAGCCATAGAAGCTTTCGAAGCTTTTGCTCTGAACTTATTTATAAGTTTTTGAGTGTTCTGAATCTCTTTTTCTTGATTTTTTTGAGAGGCAAGTTGTTGTCCACGCATCTCTTCTCTTAAAATCAAATACTCAGAATAAGGTTTTTTATAATCATAAATTTTCCCAAATGAAATTTCAATCGTTCTATTAGTCACATTATCTAAAAACATTTTATCATGGGATACTATTAGTACAGCGCCTGCATAATTTTTCAAAAATGATTCGAACCAGATAATAGAATCAATGTCTAGATGATTTGTAGGTTCATCTAATAATAAGATGTCATTATCCTGTAATAATAGCTTAGCTAGCTCAATACGCATCCTCCATCCTCCAGATAATGCGCTTGTTTGCTTATTAAACTCTGATGATTTAAATCCTAATCCTGTTAAAATTTTCTCTGTATTTCCTTCATAACTATAGCCCCCAATAATTTCGAATTTATCTTGAAGGTTTTGAAGGTCTATCAGTAGCTGATGATATTCTTTACTTTCAGAATTTTCATTTTTTATTAACTCATTATTAATATTTTCTATTTTACTCTCTATGATTTTTATTTCAACAAAAGCCTCATAAGTTTCTTCTAGAACTGTTCTCCCTTCTTCAAAATCAATATCTTGTTTTAAGAAACCAATTTTTAAATCTTTATCAGTTGCAATCTCTCCGGTATCTGGTTCCATCTCTTTAGATAAGATTTTTAACATAGTGGATTTTCCGGCACCATTTTTACCAATTAGACCAATCCTGTCTTTTGTACCAACCCTGTATGTTATATTATTAAATAAGTCATCTCCTTGAAAAGAAATAGAAAGATTGTGGACGTTGAGCATAAAGAAAAATGAAGAAATTGATAAAAATTATCAACAATAAAGCGGGATGGACGGGATTCGAACCCGCGACCTCCTGCGTGACAGGCAGGCATTCTAACCAGCTGAACTACCACCCCGGTTGAATTTGATAGGCAAAAGTATCCTTTCGTTTATATTAAAAAAAGTAAAATATTAATTTTTTATTTAATATGATTAAATCTTCACTAAATTTACCGACCAATTGATTTAATAATATGTCCTTAGATTTCGAAAAACCTATTATAGAGCTAGAAACAAAGCTAAATCAAATGAAAGACATAGCTGCTAAAAACGGCAAAAGTCTGGATAAAGAAGCGCTATCTCTAGAAGAAAAAATTATTGAATTAAAGAAAGAAATTTTTTCAAATTTAACTAGATGGCAAAAAGTCCAACTTTCTAGACATCCTAATAGACCATACTTCCTAGATTATGTATATAAGATCACTAATGAGTTTATAGAACTTCATGGTGATAGGGTAGCCAAAGATGATAAGGCAATGGTTGGAGGAATTGCAGAAATTGATGGAAAATCAGTTATGTTAATAGGTCAACAGAAAGGTAGGAACACAAAAGAAAGACAATTTAGAAACTTTGGAATGTCTAACCCAGACGGTTACAGGAAAGCTCTCAGACTAATGAAAATGGCAGAAAAGTTCAATATGCCTGTTGTGTGTCTTATAGATACTCCTGGTGCATATCCAGGGCTCGAGGCAGAGGAAAGAGGTCAAGCCGAGGCTATTGCTAAGAACATCCAAGAAATGGCAACACTTAAGGTTCCTGTTATATGTATTGTTATTGGAGAAGGAGCATCAGGTGGTGCATTAGGAATTGGAGTTGGGGATAAGGTATATATGATGGAATTCACATGGTACTCAGTAATATCTCCTGAATCCTGTTCCTCTATTCTATGGAGGAGTTGGGACTATAAAGAACAAGCAGCTGAAGCTTTGAAATTGACTTCTAAGGATTTAAAGAAAATGAAGATAATTGATGGTATTATTAAGGAACCTTTAGGAGGTGCTCATAATGATATTGATTTAGCAGCTAAAAAGCTAAAAAAAGTAATAATTGAAGATATTACAGAACTTGAAAAAATTAAATCTGATAAGAGGATAGAAAATAGAATTAATAAATTCTCTGAGATGGGTGTGATTAATGATTAGATTAATAAGTAAGTTTTTTTTTATAAATCTCTGGGGTTGGAGGATTACAGGCAAGGTGCCTGATGATAAAAAAATAGTAGCAATAGTAGCCCCCCATACGTCATGGCATGATCTTTTTGTCGGTATATTTACTAGATCTATTCTAAAGATGGAAAATAGGATAAAGTTCTTAGGTAAGCAAGAACTTTTTAAAACTCCATTAATTGGTTGGACTTTAAGGCAACTTGGAGGTTATCCTGTCGTAAGAAATAAACAATTAAATTCTGTTGATAGCGTTGTCAAGATATTCGAAAAAAATGAAAATTTTTTTCTAACTCTAGCTCCCGAGGGTACTAGAGCTAAAGTTGATAAATTAAAGACTGGGTTTTATTACATTGCATTGAAGGCTAAGGTGCCAATATTGTTAGTTGGATTTTGTTTTAAAAAAAGAATTGTTCATTTTGGTGAAAAATTCAATCCATCTGGTAATATTGATAAAGACATGGAAAAGATATTGAGTTTTTTTAGATCCTATTATGGTAAAGTACCCTCTAAAGGTTTAAATCGTTAAGTATGAATATAATAGTTAGTATTTTATCTTATATCCTTATCAGTTTCTTTTTGATTTCATATGATGTAGTTGAAAGAATTGACATAGATAGGGCTGATCTAATTCAATCAGACACATTATTATACCCTAATTCTAAGCATAGAGAGCAATCAAAACTTATTTATCAGCTCTTAACCAAGTATCATTATAAAAAGTTAAATGTTAATGATTCTTTATCTGAAAAAATTCTAGAAAAATATATTAAATCACTTGATCCTAGTAGAGAATATTTTTATCAATCTGATATTACTTATTTCAATCAGTACCAGAGTCAGATGGACGACTATGTTATATCAGGATACTTAGAGCCTGCATATGAAATTTTTACCGTATACCATGAGAGGGTAAAGAATAGGATTGATTTTGTTTTCTCATTATTAGAGAATGAGCCTAATTTTTCTATAGATGAAGATTTTACTTTTGACAGAAAAAATTCTCAATGGTTTAAAAATGATATTGAGATGGATAACTACTGGCGGAAAAAAATTAAAAACTCAGTCTTAAATCTCAAGATTTTAGGTAAAGAGTGGGTTTCTAATAAAGAGACATTAGATAAAAGATACAAGAGGTTCCAGAAGACAATTTCTCAGTTTAACTCAGAGGATGTTTTTGAGATTTTCATTAACTCCTATACTGAACTTTACGACCCTCACACAAATTATTTCTCTCCTGTAAACGCAGATAAATTTGAAATAAATATGAGTAAGACCTTTGAGGGTATTGGAGCTAGGTTGCAGCAGGACATAGAATATACTACAATTTATCAGGTAATGCCTGGTGGGCCTGCATACAGAAGTAAAGAGTTAGAGAAAGGGGATAAAGTTATTGGTGTTGGGCAAGGTGATGATGGTGATTTTGAAGATATAATTGGTTGGAGGTTAGATGATGTAGTAACTAAGATAAAAGGTAAGAAGGGCTCAGTTGTAAGACTTTTAGTCCAAAAAAAAGAATCTCAAATAGATGATTATCCTGATACGGTAAGGCTAGTTAGAGATAGAGTAGATGTGGTAGACGAGGATGCTACATTTGAGGTAATTCCTTTTATGGATGAAAATAGAACATATAATATTGGAATGATTAAAATACCAAGTTTCTATATAAATTTTGAGGAAGCCCAAAGAGGAGTACAGGATTATAAGAGTGTTACCAGAGATGTGAGAAGATGTATTGACTCTTTGAAAAATCTGTCTGTAGACGGAATAATTATTGATTTAAGGAATAATGGGGGAGGCTCATTGCAAGAAGCTATAGACTTAACTGGTTTATTTATTGAAACAGGACCTGTAGTTCAAATAAAATCCTCTTCTGGTAGGATAGAAATAGAGAAAGATTTTGATAAAAGAATTCATTATGATGGACCATTACTAGTTTTGAATAATTCATTTACTGCATCTTCTTCTGAAATATTTTCTGGTGCTTTGAAGGATTATAATAGAGGTTTAATAGTAGGAGAGTCAACTTTTGGTAAAGGTACAGTTCAGAATTTACTTGATCTAGAGAGATTTTTTCCTAAGACTGATTTAAAATTAGGTCAGTTAAAAATAACACTTGCTAAATATTATAGAGTTAATGGAGGAAGTACTCAGAAGATTGGCGTAGAGCCTCATATTGAATTCCCAAATATATATGATAGAGATATCTATACTGAAAACTCTAGAATTAATGCTCTGGAATGGGATAAGATAAGAGAAATAACATATGTTGATATAAATTATATAAATAAACCTCTCATTGATCATTTGAACTCGAAATTTATTAAAAATGTAGAGAATGATTCTTCCTTTATAAATTATATGTCTTTTGTTAATGAAACTAAAAAGAGTAGGGAGAATAAGACAATTTCTCTAAACTATGATACTAGGTTAAAAGAGAAAAAAGAGAACGACTCAAAAAATAAATCATTAGATACTTCTGTTAAGTTATCAGAGATATTCCCAGTAAAAGAGGAGAGTTTATTAAATAAAATCAAAAACGACATCTATCTGAGGGAAAGTGTAAAGCTATTTGTGCAGATGTTAAGCTTCAAAGAAAGCTAATTTTCTACTATATCAACATTTTTTGTTAATAACATAATTTTTTATGTGGATAAGCAATGTAAAACTCTGTTGATAACTTGTTAACAACTTTATAAAATAATCTTTGATAAAATTAGATTAATTCTCTTACTTAGTATTCTCAAGCGAGAGATATTAAAGTTAGAAAGCAATTTCTGGCAGGTCGCTGAAAGGTAGAAAGGAACTACGGTTTCAAGATACAAAGAAGCAACAAGCTCTCAAAGTGGAAACCTAATTTATTAGGAGAAAACTTTAAGGACCTTATAACTGTAGCTTGACGTTTGAGAAGCACCACGGTGATTTTTAAATGAAAAGGGCGAAAAATTCGATAAGAATTGACGCCCTTTTATTGTTTATAGACACATCTATTTATCCTTCAATCTTGATGTTAAAAAATCTCTTTATATTTTTTCTCATTACCAACTCTATCTCAGTTTATTCTCAAGACTTAAATTATATTTTTAAAAGTGGTGAAAATGGTTACAATACATTTAGAATTCCTTCAATAGTTATAACCAATAAAGGGACAACGCTCGCTTTTGCTGAAGGAAGAAAAAATAGTAGCTCTGATTCTGGAGATATTGATATTGTTCTAAAAAGATCAAATGATAATGGAAAAACATGGGGTAAAATTATAATTGTTAGGGATGATGGAATTAATGTATGTGGAAACCCTTCTCCGGTAGTTGATAGAAAATCAGGTTCAATCCACCTTTTATCTACTTGGAATCTAGGGAAAGATACTGAGTCAGAGATTATAAATGAGATAAGTGAAGATACTAGAAGAGTGTTTGTCTTAAAATCAACTGATGATGGGTTGTCATGGTCGAAACCCAAAGAAATTACATCTTCAGTAAAAAAAGATAATTGGACATGGTACGCAACGGGTCCAGTTCATGGTATTCAGATTAGTAGAGGAAATTATAAAGACCGATTAATTATTCCGTGTGATCATATTGAGTCTCAAACTAAAAAATATTTTTCTCACATCATATACTCAGATGATTATGGGGACACTTGGGAAATAGGTGGAAGTACACCTCAAGACTATGTTAATGAGTCAACAGTTGCAGAAATTGAGGATGGTGCATTAATGCTTAATATGAGAAATTATGACAGAACCCAAAAAGTCAGAAAAATCTCAATTAGTTATGATGGAGGAAACTCATGGGGTAATATTTATGGAGATGAAGAGTTAATTGAACCCATATGTCAGGCTAGTCTTTTAAGGTACTCTACAAGAGGAAAAGGAGATAATATAATGATGTTTTTAAACCCATCTGATGAAAAATCTAGAATAAATATGACTCTTAAGGTGAGTGAAGATTTAGGTAAAAGTTGGGTGAATTCTAAAGTCTTATTTTCAGGTCCCTCTGCTTACTCTGATATGGTAGTATTAAAGGGGGGTGATATTGGCTGTCTTTTTGAGGCAGGAATAAAAAGCCCATATGAGGGTATAGTTTTTCAAACTATACATTTTGAAGATTTATTAAGTTTTTAAGGTGTTGAAAACTTGTTGAAAACTTTTCTTTTCAATTATTGAATTAATTATAGTAATTGTCTTACTTAGTTTCATCAAGCGAGAGATATAAAAGTTGGGACGTTTGTTCCGGCTGGAAGTGGAAAGGTTGAAAGAGATCACGGTCTCATGAAGCAAAGAAACAGAAAGCTCTCAAAGCGGAAACTTAATTTATTAAGCGAAAACTTTAAGGACCTTTTAACTGTAGCTTGACGTTTGGAAAGCACTACGGTGACTTCTTAAATGAAAAGGGCGAAAAATTCGATAAGAATTGACGCCCTTTTATTGTTTATAGACCTTTATGTTTTAGTCTATTATTATTCCTTTGACACCTTTCTCATTTAACATCTTTGTAAAATTCTTTAAGTCCATGTTAATTATATCATTATATGGCTTTATAAATCTTTCATAGTCTAACCTTAATTCTTCAACTCTATCAATCATACCATCATTTGGTTCTTGGTTATCGGTAGTTATCCTGTCGTATAAGTGAGTTATATGATTTGTCCATTTTCTAGCATAGTTAATTTCATCTTGAGAAGTCTCAATCTTATCTTGGTATAAGTTTTCTTCTATAGATCTTATCTTACCTAGTATTTCGTCTCCATTTTTCTTTATTTCATTATGGTATTCTTTTCCATCTGTAAGTTTTATAAAATTTTGGATTTGATTGCTGATACCCCTCATTTCTTTCAGTTTATCTTGAGATTCTTCTATCATATCTATTACCTCATTTGCTACCTCAAATTGTTTTATTAATTCACTTTGTGGAATATCCCACCTAGGATCAATCTTTACTGTAAAAGGGGAACTGTAAGTGTCTTCATTTATATTCACCTCTATAGTGTATTTTCCAGGAATAGCCTCAGGGCCATAACCACCTCTTGCGCTATAATACATTGAAACAAAATCTTTTTGAATTTCAGGGGCATTGTATTCTAAGTCCCAATAAACTGAATGGACACCCGAATAAATATTTGCTGAGTCATAATTAACATCATATAGGTATTCTGTGTTTTTTTTAAAATCTATAACCACATTCCCTTCGCTATCCTTTATGCTCATTTCAATATTATTCAGAGGAACATCATCAGGAAGATAAAAAGATATGTCATTTTCAAAACTCAGTCCACCAGACCTCCATCCGCCTCCAAGGCTTGTTCTTAATGCATCTTCTGGACTAAAAATATGAGGTTTATTATTTTCTAGAACTACATCGACCTCTTGAAGAACGTTGATCTTATCAAGTATCCAGAAACCTCTTCCTTGAGTGGATATGGCAAGATCATTTTGAGTCACTTCCATATCAGTAATAGGTACGTGTGGAAGATTTAACTGGAGGGAGTTCCAGTTATTACCATTATTAAAAGACACATAAGCTCCAAATTCAGTTCCAGCATATAGAAGGCCTAACTTAGAAGGGTCTTCCGCTATTGCTCTGACAAAATGATTTGAAGGTATTCCATTATCTTTTGAAATTAAATCCCATGATTTTCCATAATCATCTGTGATAATTATGTATGGCCTGAAGTCGTCGTTTCTATAATTATATACTGCTACTATAGCTCTCCCAGGTCTATGGGAAGATAATTCTATCTTATTAATTGTCCCTTGGTAGGGTATTATCTTACTTGGGGTTATATTTTCCCATGTTTTTCCACCATCTTTAGTTATATGAATTAATCCATCGTCAGAACCTGTCCAAATTTCACCTTCGTTATGAGGTGATTCTTCTAGAGCAAATATTGAAGAATAAACTTCAACTCCAGTTGCATCATTTTGAATCGGACCACCGGGTATGTCTGCTTTTTCTGGGTCACTTTCTAGTAGTTTTCTTGTCAAGTCTGGGCTGACTATATCCCAATTTTTAGCTCTATCTGTAGTCAAATGGACAACATTTGATCCTACATAGACTTTTTCAGGATTATATTTTGAGACAAATACTGGATAATTCCATTGGAATCTATAACGTAAATCGTCTTGCCTCGTACCCTCAGTTAGATGTACATAAGGTGTTCTTTGATATTCTTCTCCTGTCTCAAGATTTTTATATGTAAACTCTCCACTGTACCCAGTTGAATAGATTATGTTCGGGTTTGTAGGGTGAACTGCTATGTCTGAACATTCTGTTCCCCCAGCATTAAACCAATTCTCAAACGGAGTAAGTGATGGTATTCCTCTGCTAGGAACAGATATTGTGGAGTTATCTTGCTGACCAGCGTAAAGTCTGAATGGGAACTGGTTATCTACAGTTAGTCTATAGAACTCAGAAGTCGGTTGGTTATATTGTGTAGACCATGTCTCGCCACCGTTTAAGGTAACATTTCCTCCGCCGTCATTACAATTAACCATTATATTGGTGTTATCTGGATTGATCCAGACCCCGTGGTTATCTCCGTGAGGAGTTCTTATCCTCTGGTCAAATGACTTACCTCCGTCAATTGATTTGTAAAATCCTGTGTTAGACGCATATATAATATTTTCATTTTTAGGGTCAGCGGTTATATGAGAATAGTACCATCCTCTCTGTCTTAATTTGTGATCTCTGTTAATTCTATCCCATGACTTCCCGCCGTCATCTGAACGATAAAGTCCACCTTCCTCTTCTTTTTCAGCTTGTATCATTGCCCACAATCGCTTAGAATTAACTGGTGAATATTCTACTTCAATCTTACCAACTAATCCTTTAGGGAGGCCCTCAGAAAGTTTTTTCCAGTTTTTTCCTCCGTCTTTAGACATAAAGACTCCTCCTTCATCACTCCCATCTACCAAAGTCCATGGTTTCCTTTGGACGGTCCAGAATGAGGCAATTAGCTCCTGGTCATTGTCTGGGTTTATCTCTACATCTCTTGCGCCGGTTTTATCACTTATATAAAGCAATTTATTCCAGGTTTTTCCTCCATCATCTGTCTTGTAAACCCCTCTTTCTTTATTATGTCCAAATATGTTTCCAAGTACAGCCACGTACACTAAATCTGCATTTTTTGGATGGACAGCTACTTTTCCTATTAGCCCCGCATTAGGTAACCCTATGTGTTCCCATGTCTCTCCCATATCTACTGACTTATACATTCCATTACCTGAAGAGATATTCCCTCTAGGATCTGCTGATCCAGTTCCTACATACACGACGTTTTCATCGGATGGAGCTACAGCCACAGCACCTATTGAACCAACCTCAATCTGTCCATCTGAGATGTTTTTCCATGTATTTCCAGCGTCAGTGGTTTTCCAGACACCACCTCCAGTTGTTCCCATAAAGAATGTGTAGGGTCTAGAAGTTATCCCGGTTACTGTTGTTGACCTTCCACCCCTGTAAGGTCCTGCGAATTGCCATTCTAAAGACTCATATAAATTTTCAGGAGAAACATTTTGAGCATCAGTGTTTGATGAAGAAAAAATTATAAAATAAATAAGGTAGGGTACAAGTAATTTTATTTTCATGATTGGATTTTTTTTATGAATATACTTAAGAACTTTTAATTTCCTTAAACTTCATTCCTTTTTTCGTTATTTTTATGTTTTAGTTTAATCTAAAATATTTAACATATAATACTATATATCAGTAAGTTATGATATTGTACATAATTCATAAGTTTATTATATATTTCTCTTCTGTTTTTTATTAAAATTTTAATTGTAATTATCACTTTTTTTAAATGAGCATAAAATATTTAATCTGAGACTACTCAGAGAATGGATAAATAATATTTATATTCAAATTCAAAAAAAATCATATGGTAAGAGAAAATTGGGGAAGTAGATTCGGTTTTATCATGGCAACGGCTGGTTTTGCTATTGGAATGGGTAACATATGGAGATTTCCATATATCGTTGGAGAGAGTGGAGGAGGTGCATTTATCATCGTCTATCTAGCCCTAACGGCTATTATTGGGGTTCCATTACTTACAGCTGAGATAAGTTTAGGAAGAAAAGCACAGCTTACACCCCTCGCAGGGATGAAGAAATTATCGTCTCCGACCTCTTTCTGGAATATTCTTGGATGGGTGGAGTTACTTACTACCATAATCATTCTTGGTTTTTATCTTATGATAATGTCATGGGTAACCGTTTATTTAAAGGAATACCTAACAGGAGAAGCATTCATTTACACTTCAGACACAATAACCTCTCACTTTAATGAGCTCCAGAGAGATCCTACAACACTTATCACGTACTGTGCTATTATCTCTGCAATTATGGCTTTTGTTGCCGCTAGAGGACTCCAGGGTGGTGTGGAGTTAGTTTCTAAGATATTTATGCCTCTACTCCTTGTTATGTTTGTACTTCTGGCATTTGGATCAAATACACTCGAGGGTTCCTCTGAGGGACTTTGGTGGTACCTAACACCTGACTTCTCTAAAATAACATTTAGTGTGATTTTAGCTGCTCTAGGACAGATTTTTTTCTCTGTAGGGATAGCCCTAACAGCAGGCTTTGTATTTGGAAGTTACCTTGACAGAAAAGATAGTGACATACCCGGCAGTGTGGGAATTGTTGTCTTTTTTGATACTGCAATTGCTATTTTAGCTGGTTTAGTAATTTTCCCTGCCTTATTTGCTTTCGGAATTGAGCCAAATTCTGGGCCTGGTTTATTATTTGTTACCATGGCATCATTATTTAAGGAAATTCCTTTTGGAATGTTTTTAGGAGGTCTATTCTTCTTCCTAGTCTTTATTGCTGCATTCACTTCGATTATTGGGCTCTTAGAAGCTGTTATATCGACAGCTATGGATTCATTTAAGATATCTAGGATAAAGTCAGTCATTCTCTGTGTATCTCTTACATTCATGTTATGTGTGCCAAATGTTCTTGGATTCAGCACTTGGAGTGAATATCAGATATTCGGGATGAGTATTTTTGGTTTTTTTGACTTTTTATCTGCTAAAATTTTACTGCCTCTTGGGGGACTTCTCATATCAGTATACGTTGCCCATGTCTGGGGATTTAATAACTTTATGGAAGAGACTAATAAGGGGTCAGCAAATATAAAAGTTACTCCTATATGGGGTCCTGTAATGAAATTTGTAATACCAATTATAATCCTTGTAATCCTTGTCTACGGTCTCGCAGGCGAGAATTTAGCATAAAATTTAATACTTATGGATAAGATAGATTCATTAAATCAGACGGCTGATTTTCATAAATTATTTAACCATCCTATACTGGAAGAACCTACTATACCTGACGGTAAGAGGTGTGAGCTTAGAGTGGAGCTCATCTCGGAGGAGCTTAACGAGTTAAAGGAAGCAATAGCTAATAATGATTTAGTAGAAGTTGCAGACGCATTATGTGATATCCAGTACGTACTCTCAGGAGCAGTACACGAGTTTGGAATGAGTGAGAAGTTTGTCCGTCTATTTAACGAAGTTCAGAGGTCAAATATGAGTAAGGCATGTGAGACCAGGGAAGAGGCAGAGGCTACAGTGAAATATTATAAGGAAAAGAAAGGTACTGATAGCTTTTTCGAAGAGAAACAAGGTAAATTCCTTGTGTACAGAGAGGGTGACAGGAAGACACTTAAATCTATAAATTATTCTCCTGCTCAGTTAAAAAAAATTCTTGAAGATTAGATATTTGTGTTGATATTGTTAAGGTCAGCAAAAGATTCTTTAAGCCTCTCAATCATAGATTTTTCTCCATCTAATAACCATTTTCTAGGATCATAAAATTTCTTGTTAGGAACGTCATCACCTTCTGGATTTCCTATCTGGGAATTAAGATAATCCTGATTTTTGGTGTGGTAGTCGTTTACTCCTTTGCAGAATGCCCACTGCATGTCAGTGTCAAGGTTCATCTTCACTGCACCGTATCCGATAGCCTCTCTTATCTCATTTCTAGATGATCCTGAGCCTCCGTGAAACACAAAGTTTATGGGGTTCGACTCAGTATTATGCATAAGAGATACGTACTCCTGTGACTTCTGAAGGATAGTTGGTGTGAGCTTTACATTTCCAGGTTTATACACACCGTGTACATTCCCAAAAGCAGCAGCTATCATGAAATTAGGGCTTATTTTAGATAATCTCTCGTACGCGTAGTTTACCTCTTCTGGCTTGGTATATAACTTTGATTCGTCTACGTCAGTATTGTCTACTCCGTCTTCTTCACCACCAGTAACTCCCAACTCAATTTCTATAGTCATCCCCATCTCATTCATCCTCTCGAAGTATGTACAGCAAATATCTAAATTCTCCTCTATTGGTTCTTCTGAGAGGTCTAGCATGTGTGAGCTGTAGAGTGGGAGACCCTCTTTCTTAAAAAATTCTTCTCCCTCTTCAAGTAGACCGTCTATCCACGGGAGTAACTTCTTTGCGCAGTGGTCTGTGTGAAGGATCACAGGGACACCGTACTCTTTCGCCATCAAGTGTACGTGGTACGCTCCTGATACAGAACCAGCTATTGCAGCCTTCTGGTTAGTATTATCTAAGTATTTTCCAGCGTAGAAGGAACCTCCTCCGTTAGAAAATTGGATAATTACCGGTGAGTTTAGCTCTTTCGCAGTCTGAAGAACTGCATTTACTGAGCTTGTATTCACTACGTTCACCGCAGGTAGTGCAAAATCATTTTCATTAGCGTAGTTAAGTAGTTCTGTTACTTCCTCTCCGTGTAGTACTCCTGATCTGAATTTCATAGTTATCGTTTTATAGGCAAGCTAGCTACTTGAGTGTGTAATTACAAAGGATTTTCTTAATAATTGTACACGTAGAGCTCTTTAGAACGGTTAAGTGCGTCGAATCGGATCTCTAGCTTCATCGTCTCCTCCTCGGCCCTGTAGGGGACATCTTTACAGTTCTGGTGATACCTCACGTAGTAGTAGTAGAATGTGTGACCCCTCTCGTAAAGTGTGATATTGTCTGGCTTCCCAAGTATATCTATTATCTGATTCTGTCTGTACCTGTAAAAACTTTCCTTATTAGCTGAGATTAACCCTACCATTTTCATCCTCTCTCCAGAGCATCCAAACTTATCAAGCTCCCATTTTTCGTAATCTAATCCAGGTATCTCTGGCCTTGTTGTTTCGCAAGATATTAGAATGCAGAGAGATAGGCATGTTTTTAACAAAAATCGACTCATATAATACAAATTTAACTTATTTCCAAAATTTTTTTTATGATTTAAAAAATAAATTACACTAAAGAAAAAATATTTTTATTTAAAAAAAAATAGTATCTTGGACAACCTTTTTGTGAAAAAAAAAAGGAGAATTTTTATAAACCACTAAACAACATTAGTTTGAAATTAATTTTCAAAAAATTATTTCCTGCTATTTTTATTTATTTTTCGCGCTTAGCGATCTGGTTTATACTCATTTTTTCTGCTTTCTCATTCAGCGCAAGTGCTACAGACTACACAATCACAGTCACACATTCTGGGAGTTCGAGTTATATCTTTGTTAATGGTGGTTTAAACTTAGGAAATAACCCTGATATCTCTGTAAATGTGGGTGACAAGATTACTTTCGATGTGTCAGCATCGAGTGCTGGACACCCTTTTGCTATTGTGAGTGCACTAAATTCATCTAATGGATACTCTGCATCTAACAAGGTCAGCACTGGCGTGACTAATAACGGAGAGCCTGCTGTAGCGACGGTTGTGTGGGATCTAGCTAATGCTACACCTGGAGAGTATTACTATGTGTGTACACTTCACCCGGCCATGAGAGGTAAGATAACGGTGAACTCTGTCGGAGTAGACTCAGATGGTGACGGTGTTAACGATGACATTGACGTAGACGACGACAATGACGGTATTTTAGATACTGATGAAGGTTTTAATGACTGTGATACTAATGAAAATTTATTTATAAACGGTAGCTTAACGGCTATTCCTGTTATAGGTGAAGCACCAGATTCATGGGAAAGAATTACGGGAGGTACGAGTTGGTCTTCAGATGTTAATGATGTAAATAATGGTATTGTTTCATCAGGTGGTGTTGATTGGCAAGTATCAGCATCTAACTCTGATGATGGAGGCACATGGGCTAGTTTTTATGGTCTTAGAAATTTTGGTGGTTCTCGATACCTTGAAGGAATTTATCAACAAGTCTCTCTCACAGCAGACAAGACTTATACAATTAGTTTTGAAATGTCTCATTTTGGAATGGATTTTGGTAGTCTTAGTGGTGATGATGCATTTATAAATGTGATATATAGCACTTCAGGTGAGCCTAATTTAGGACCAGGTGGTTCTTCAACTACACTTATTGGAAAAACTGATGTTCTTTCCATGGGAGAAGGGTGGAAAGATCAGACTCTTACCTTCACACCAGATGCATCTGGTGATTATAATATTGGTTTTCAAATTGAATTAGTCGATCCTGACTCAGATGTTGCATATATTAATATTGATGGTATAGGTATAGCTGAAGAATGTGAAGAAGACACCGATGGCGATGGTATACCAAACCACCTTGACCTCGACTCAGACGGAGACGGATGTTTTGACGTTATAGAATCTGGTTATGGTGACCTAGACAACCCATCTGACGGTAAGGTAGGTACTGAACCTACTGAGTACACAGAAGATGGAAAAGTTAAAAATGTTGTGTACAAAACCCAGACTGAGATAGATGACCTAGACGGGAACGGGACCAAAGATTACCTAGAGAAGGGTTCAGACCTCTCAAAAGTTTCTGATCCAACTAGTGTGAACGTACTCGAGTACTCAAGTGTCACATTTACTGCTTCTGGTTCTACAGTTGGAGATCTTGGCACAATAACTTACAGCTGGCAGATAACAGCTGATAACGGCGACACGTGGGAAAATATTACTGCTTACACAGCTGCTAACCCTAATCACCCAGGAAAATATTCAGATCTTGACAAGACCACGATGAAGATCGACTCGGTAACTGCCGCGATGACGGAATTTAAGTACAGGCTCCTCATGCAGACTCTGGCATTCAAGTGTGACCTTGACGTAACCTCAAGTGCTGCGCAGCTGACTGTGTTTAAGACAGATACAGACTCAGATGGAATTCCTGACGAGACGGATCTAGACGATGACAATGACGGAATTACTGACGTTACAGAGGGAGGAGACGACCTCGACACGGACGAAGACGGGATACCGAATAGGATAGACCCAGACTCTGATAATGACGGGTGTAATGACGTGAACGAGGCGGGACTAAGCACAGACGAGAATAATGACGGTAAGGTAGGGATACCTACTGTGCTCGTGAACGCGAATGGTCTTGTGATCTCTACAGGATCAGGTACCTACTCTTACGACCTCCCTGCTGACCTCGACGGAAACGGGACTTATGACTTCTTGGAGTCTGCTTCAGCTGCTACAGTTGTTTCAAGTCCATCTGATGTGAGTACAGCCTCACATGGTGACGCTATTTTTGTTGCTAAGGGTTCTTCTGATGGAGTTTTAGCATATACATGGCAGGTGAGCACTGACGCTGGAAATACTTTCACTGACATTGAAGTATTTGATAATAAGGGGGAGCAGTCTGAGATAATGATAGTGGGTGGAGGAAATCCAGTATTTGAAGATAATTACTACACTTTTCTTGAGTTTTATGCGAATACTGACATCCCATCAAACAAGTACAAGGTACGACTCATAGCACAAGATGGTGCCTTCGTTGAAAATAATATTAATACTTCTCTGTCTGCAGGTCAGTACTTTGTCGCAGGACAAAATAGTAATGGATGGGTAAACTTCTTTGGTGGTAATATTAATACAGTCTACGGAGTTGGTACTTATAAATATGCGAGGTGGAGTAACATAAGTAATTACTACTTTGACCATAGGATAGAGATAAGGAGAATATCTGATGACTCTATTGTTGACGTCTACGGAGAAGACACTAACGAAAATGGAACTGATGAGGCTCATCCTTGGGTCACGCCTGAAGGCTTCTTCAAGAGGAAAGATAACAGGTACGCAACTAATGAGTTTAACCTAAACGACTGGACGTTATGTTCTGGGTGTTTAGACAAGACTACTAACGCAAAGTCGAGCACGCCTTACCCTTACAAGCAGGTTGTACTCCCGGCTACTTCGGTTTACACGGGTCACGATGACGACACACTAAAAATTAATGCCGCACCAAGAAATTTTGATAGGTACCAGTACAGGGCCAAGGTAAGGACTCTTAACTATGCTTGCGACGACGGATCATTTACATCTCCAGCAGAGTTAGTTGTATTCCTTGACACTGACGGTGACGGCGTAGGAGATGTGAATGATCTCGACGACGACAATGACGGAATTCTAGATACTGAGGAGGGTACTCTTACAGACGACTTCGATGGAGACGGAATCCCTAATAGGCTAGACTCAGACTCAGACGGTGACGGATGTTCAGACGTGCTAGAGGCAGGGTTTACTGACTCAGATGGTGACGGAATACTTGGATCTGGCGCACCTAGTGTGGGGACAGACGGTAAGATAACCGGACACTCGTACTCAGACCCTCAAGATCTTAACTCTAACCAAGTAGACGACTTCCTAGAGACAGGAAGTGAGGCTGGAATTCATACGCATCCGGCATCTGTGTTCTTGGACGAGGAAGAAGACACGATTTTTGTATCTCAGGCAACGGTTCAGACACAGTTCACTTTATTCTTTAATAATGAGCCTAATAGTACTACTGCTAACCATGCATCGATGAACTCTAATGCTCTTCGAAACAGGGGCTGGTTTGACAACTCAAAGACAAATACTTACAGGTTTGTTGTAGAATTTGACTCTCTTACTAACGGCACAATAGCTGGTTATACATACATGTTCCAGCACAGGGGTCACTCTTACTACGTAAGTAACAACACATCTAACTTTGATTCTTCGGTAAGCAACGCACAGTCAGTTGGTGGTTATCTTGTGGTAATTAATGACCACTACGAGGCGGAACTCGTGAGAGAGGAAGTAAGAAAAATTTATAGCAACACTAACTTCTGGATTAACCACTTCTTGGATACAAAATCTCCAGGATATGATGGTACTCTGACTGGATTTAATGCCACAGGATGGGTCTCTGGTTACATCCCTAATTCTGAGATCACTCACCAGTGGGAGGTTGGAGTTATAAGCGGTAACGACACGACTTGGACAAATGTCACAGACGGTACAAATTATACTGGAGCTACCAACGACACGCTAAGAGTGAAGTCTGCACCGGCAAACTTTGATAAGAACTTGTACAGGATGAAGGCAACTCCTACAGTATACGCCTGCTCTGCAGGACCTGCCTACTCACTCCCTGCTCAGCTTACAGTGTCATCTGATCCAGACAATGACGGAATAAAAAATAGTGTCGACCTTGACGACGACAACGACGGAATCCTAGATACAGAAGAGGGAGGAAAAGACCTTGACACAGACGGTGACGGGATACCTAACAGACTAGACCTCGACTCAGACGATGACGGATGTTTAGACGCGCAGGAGGCAGGGTTTAGTGGTTATGACTCAGAGGGAAGACTCTGTGCAAATGCTAACTGTGCCGGTGCAGACGGTAAGGTTACTGGACACGGTTACGGAACTCCAGCAGATGCAGATAATTCTGGGGTATCAGATTATTTAGAGAAAGGATCTTCTCCTACGATTTCTTCTGATCTACCTACAACCTCTATTGCTGCTAATAATTCTTCTGCTTCTCTAGTAGTGAGTACCACAATCGATGCAATTCCAAGTTCCTCATCTTACTTTAACTGGAATGGTGGTGAGCCTAATAACTCAGGAAATTATATGCAAATGTATATAAGTAATGGTAGGTGGGACGATAAAGGTAATAATTCTTATAACTGGTACGTGGTGGAGTTTAATTACACGAGAGACGACGCAATAAGTGGTTACACGAAACTTATGGACGATTACAATGGTCACTCGTACTACGTATATGACACATACCAGAGGTACTGGACTACAGCCAGGACCCAGGCCGAGAACCTTGGAGGTTATCTCACGGTCATAGATGACGCGGCAGAGAATCAGCTAATATATGATGCTGTGAAAGCTAAAAAAGGAACTAGTAGAAATATTTGGATCGGTCACTACCAAGACACCAGCAGCCCAGATTACTCAGAACCTGTTGGAGGGTGGACTGTTGTTGATTACGCATCAACTGTGGATTACACGTGGCAGGTGAGTACCGACTCAACTTCTTGGACTGACATAACATCTGCAAATGACACGGTTTCATTTGGTTCAGCAGGATCATCTAACTACGCAACATTTACCACTAATTCACTGACAATTAATGATGTTTTAGATTCTCTAAACGGGTACCAGTACAGGGTAATAGCAACAAATCTAGGATTTGCTTGTGCTGTTGCTGACACTTCAGCAGTAACAACACTTGTCGTGAGAGATGACTTCGATGGAGACGGCATAAGGGATGAGATCGATGTGGACGACGACAACGACGGTATCCTTGATACCCAGGAAGGAAATGGTATCACCGACACTGACGGAAATGGAAGTCCTGACTCAAAAGATTTAGATTCAGATAATGACGGCTGCTACGATGTAGACGAGGCATACGGTACTTCAACAGACAGAGACCCAAATAATGACGGAGTGTATGGAGACGCAAACCCTACCATAAACTCAAACGGAAGTGTCTCTGGAGCTTCTGGAACCACCGGACTTGACCAAGACGGCAACGGAGTAAAAGACTTCCAGGAGGCTGGAGCTGCTATCACGAGCATGAGCTGTCCTGACGACATCACAGCGACAGAGGGTTCTAACGTAGAAATTATAACTATCGCGAGTGGGCAGGGAGAGACCTCTGTAAACTACGAGTGGCAGGTAAGTGCTGATACCGGTAAGACCTGGTCAGACGTCAATGACGAATCATCATCAGAGATTATTATATCGGGGATAGGATATGGAAAGACTTCAACTAGTAATGACGGTTATCCTAAGTTCATTGAGATATATGCCTTAAAAGACGCAGACCTTAGAAATTACAGGATAAGGGATAATATTACAAACGGTCCCACATACGTCTACTCTTATGTCATGGGCCAAGAAAATATCCAGATGAAGAAGGGCGAGTACCTACTCATCTACTACCCATCTGATAAGTCTACCGCAAACACATTCTTCGGTTCTGATATTGATAACTTGTATGACCACACAGTATACGAAGACTATTTTTATGTTACTATGAGGGATGGTAATGATTCCTACGCGCTACAGAAGAATATAAATAACACTTGGACTTACGTTGACAGGGTAGGAAATGGAACTTCTTCGACAGTATTAAGTTATGATGACGGGTGGTTATATAGGAAGCAAGGTTCTAAGCCAACTCCTAACTATAGCGACAGCGACTGGACGCAGTGTAAGGACTGCCTTGAGTCTACTACTAACGCAGGAGCTACGACACCATTCCCGGTCAAGACATTTACTACTTCTGTACTTGATTACGATTTCTCAAAGGGAGACTCGTTAGTGGTAACTAATGTACCTGCCTTTGCTAACGGATACCAGTTCAGGGCAATAGGGAGTACTCCAAGTTACGTTTGTGGAGATAATGACACTACCTGTGCAGTTACCATAACTGTGGTTGGAGATAATGACAGAGACGGAATACCTGATGACACAGATATTGACGACGATAACGACGGAATCTTAGACTCAGTCGAGGGTGAAGACACGGATACTGACGGTGACGGAATTGTAGACAAGTTTGACTTAGATTCTGACGGTGACGGGTGTCTTGACGTTGTCGAGGCAGGTTTCACTGATCCTGACGGAGATGGGATTTTGGGAACAGGAACCCCTGAAGTAGAATCTGATGGTGGAGTTAAAGACCACAATTTCGATACCCCTCTGGACGAGGACGGTAACGGAACTGCTGACTACTTAGAAGTAGGTAGTACAGTAACTATAGTAAATTATAGTAATTTCTTCCTTTCTGAAGGTAGTGACACGGCCACTTTTAATGTCAATTATAATGCCTCTGGAGTCACTAAACTTCACTGGCAGGTGTCAAAAGATAATGCAAATACCTGGACTGATATTGATGCTGGGGATAACGGAACTGGATCTACAGGTGCCACTGACGTGTGTACCACATCGGACTGGGGTAATGGACCGTGGACATGGACTGGTGGTAACTTAGAAGGTACATTCAAAGACATTATGCAAGGTACTAGTACCGATGCTACTATAAAAATTACTGAGAACACTGATGTGGTGTGGGATGTTGGATACCCAAAAATTGAGAATTCTGCTTTTGGTGGAGTCCAGACATTAGGACTAAGCCTAGACCCTAAGTCTGGATCTGGTAATTCTGAGGTTACAACGACTATAACATTTACAAACCCAGTGAGTGGTCTTAGAATTCTACTCACAGATATTGACTCTAAGACAGCAGGATGGAAGGATAAGATAGTAGTGACCTCTGATGTAGGTAACCCTACTGCCGACTCACTAAATACTAACCCTACATTCTCAATAAGTGGAAACACACTTACTGCTAAAGATAATAGCGAGTCTGCTGCCGATAATAAGGGAACAGCAAGGCTAACCTTCCCTGACGGCGTCTCGACGGTTACTATTAAGTACTCAGACGTGTCTGGAATACTAGACCCAGACAGCAGAGGAATAGGTATAAATTTTGAAGGAATTTGTGTTAACACAGGATCTGCTTCCTATGGTGGTGTATATGAAAGTACTCTGAATATTTACGATGTCACTCAGGGAATGGACGAGTGGAGGTACAGGCTAAGGATAACTACTCCTGGGTACGCATGTCATGACACGACATATACTCCTCCTGCTAGGTTGGATGTCGATGTAGACAATGATAATGACGGAATTCTTAAATAATGTAGACCTTGACGACGATAACGACGGTATCCTTGACACTGACGAGGGAGAGGGAGACCTTGACGGAGACGGTATAAGGAACAGGTTTGATCTGGATTCGGATGGAGACGGATGTTTAGACGTCACAGAGGCTGGGTTTACTGATAAAATTATAGACCCTAACGACGACGGTATCTTAGGTGATGACCTCCCGTACACGGTTGATTCTCTTGGTAGGATCACTTCAGGTCAACCTGGAGATGGTTACACTACGCCTGTTGACCAAGACGGTAACGGATCAAAAGACTTCCTGCAATTTGGACAGAATGTTCTCAACGCAATACTAAACCAGTCAAATCTTACGATGCTTTCGTCTGGAACTGGTAATTTCAAGATTACTGCTTCCGTACCTTCTGGGGATCAAATATCCTACCAGTGGCAAGAGAGTAGGGACGATGGAGCATCATGGTTTAATGTTCCAGAGCAGGCCCCGTACTCAGGTACAAACACAAACGAGTTAATACTTACTCAGCCAAGTGCTGAACTTTCTGGTTACAGGTACAGGGTAGTACTGACTATTGCATCTTACAAGTGTGGTGTCGCGCCTCTTAATTTAGAGGCTACTCTTACAGTTTACCCTGATAATGACAAGGACGGAGTGAGAGATTCTGATGACCAAGACGACGACAATGACGGTATCTTAGATACGTACGAGGGAACAGGTGACCAGGACAATGACCAGGACGGTATACCAAATAGATTTGACCCTGATTCTGACGGTGACGGATGTCTAGACGTCGAAGAGGCAGGGTACTTGGACGCAAATGCTGACGGACTGTTAGGCCCAGACTCGGTTGTGACAATGTTTATAGACTCTCTGAACTCTCTTGGAGTGTTGTCAATTGCAACCAATGGTAGAGTTAACAGCTTCGGTGGGTACGGAGTGCCAAATGACCTTGATAATAACGGAATTTATGACTTCTTAGAAGAGGGAGCGCCAATTACTGCTCTAGAGTGTCCAGACTCAGTTACTGTGGCAGAGGGAGGAAATGGTGTATTTAATGCGCTTGCAACTGTCGAGGCTGGAAATGTTGACTACCAGTGGGAGATAACTAAAGATACTGGTAAGACATGGACAGACATCTCTGAGTCAGGACTAATGTTTGTAGGCTTAGGCTATTCTTACAGATCAAGTAGTTACACAGGAGTACCTAAGTTTATTGAGTTAGTGGCTACTACGGATATAGAAGATTTGTCGAGATACAGGATTTATGGCTACCAAAACGGAAATACATCATCAGGTTATAACTACAACTCATTATCAGGTTCTGTGAAAAAAGGACAGAAGATACTGTTATACTACGACTACTGGCAATTCTACTACTTCTTTGATAATACGTACCCTACCACAGCCTCAGGATACGCTAAAGTTTTTCCAGTTGATAATACGTTAAGGTATGGTATGCAGGGAGGTAATGACGTGTTCGAGATAGTTCACAGAGATGCCGACGGAAACTCAGGATGGAATGGAAACACTGACGTAGTTGATGTTGTTGGTGTAAGGGGTGAAGACGGGACAGGAAAAGACTGGGAGTATAGCAGGGGATGGCTAAAGAGAAAAAATAATAAGTTATCATCCAAATCATTTAAAATTGGTGACTGGACTGCTTGTAATGACTGTTTCGGTACAGCTAGCACAAACTCAGCTTCTTCTACACCATATGCTCTCAACGCGTACAACACAACGCAGTCTGAGAACGGTTCAACAACTGCTTCTCTTACACTAAAGAATTTATCTTACGACGAGTACCACGGAGCTCAGGTGAGGGTCAAGGTATCTACTCCAGCATTCTCTTGTGGTGAAGGTGATACGTCTTGCGTGGCAACAATATCTATAATTCCTTATGATACTGACGAGGACGGTGTCCCAGACAGAGAAGATGCTGACGATGATAACGACGGTATACTTGATGTAGACGAGGGAGGTGAGGATCTTGACACTGACGGTGACGGAATCCCTAACAGAATTGACGACGACTCCGACGGAGACGGGTGTCTTGACGTACTTGAAGCAGGTTTTGAGGACGGAGACAAAGACGGTATAATTGGCTCAGGAACACCTAGTGTTGACGCATCAGGAAAAGTTGAAGGTCACGACTACGACACACCGATAGACACAGATTCAGACGGTACTAAAGACTTCTTACAAGTGAGTTCTCAGGCTGAGATAACTTCTCACCCTATTGACATTGTGAGACAAGGTGGTGACGACGGACAGTTTAGTGTTACTGTCACTGGAGATGCCTCTATCACATACCAGTGGCAATTTAGTGATGACGACACTCTCACGTGGACAGATCTTGAGGATGGATCATATTACTCTGGAGCAAATACTAATACTCTTAGTTTAACTGCTGTCTCTGAGGATATTGACGGGTACTACTACAGGGTTAAGGTAGTGACTCCTGCACTAGTATGTGCTGATCCTGTGTACTCTAACGCTGGAAAACTTACTGCAAAAGACGACTCTGATGGTGATGGGATAGACAACGCATTTGATCTTGACTCTGATAACGACGGTATCCTTAACACGGAGGAGAAAGCTCCTGATAATTTAGATTCTGACGGTGACGGGACCCCTGACTACTTAGACCTTGACTCAGATGGTGATGGTTGTTACGATGTAGTAGAGGCTGGTTATGATGACCCTGACGGAGACGGTAGACCAGGAACTGGTGACCCTGAAATTATTGCTGGAATTGGTATGGTAGAAGTAGAAGGTCATAATTATGGTCTGACTGACGGATACGATAGCGATGACAACGGAGTGTACGACTTCCAGGAAGCTGGCGGACCGTTAACTTCGATAGATCACCCAAAAAATGTGACCTCTTCTGATGGTAAGTCTGAGACATTTACTACATCTGGAACTTCGATATCACCTATTGCATACCAGTGGCAGGTGAGTGAAGACAATGGAGATAGTTGGACAGATATCAAAGATGAGGGTGCATTCTCTGGTACTAATAATTCTTCTCTTACAATAGATCCTATATCAACTACAATGAATAGTAACCTATTCAGAGCTATTTTAAGTACTCCAGGATTTTCATGTGGTGAAAATGATACTACGCTGAACGCGAGACTTATAGCATTACCTGACAACGATGGCGATGGAATCCAAGACCTTTTCGATGAAGACGACGACAACGACGGAATCCTTGACACAGACGAGTTTATTGACGATATGGACGGTGATGGAATCCCTAACTCATTTGACCCTGACTCTGATAATGACGGATGTCTAGACGTTATAGAAGCTGGATTTTTAGATCCTGATGGAGACGGAATCCTCGGAGACTCAGTAGACACTAATGGAGATGGTATAAAAGATAAGGCTGCAACTGTTGATTCTAAGGGAAGAGTAACCTCTGGAACTGGGTACACTACACCTGATGACCTAGATGGTAATGGTGTGAAAGATTACCTAGAGTCAGGTTCTCAGGTTGTGATTGATGTCCAGCCAACTAATAATAATAACGTGACCGAGTTTAGCGACATGGAGCTAGTTGTTCAGTCATCTTCTGACGGTATGATAAATTACCAGTGGCAGATTAGTGACGACTGTGAGACATGGACAGATCTCAGTGAGTCGCCAGCTCTGATGATTACAGGATTATTTGAGACTAAAAATAGAAATTATTACGGTATAGAGCTTTACGCTGTTAGAGATATCGACAACCTAAGTAATTACGGGATAACCACAAGCGCAGGAACTTCAGGGGGTAGCCCAAGTTATGCTCTTGCAAATACAGACCTTAAGAAGGGTCAGTACTACATGTTATACTATAATAACAATTGGACAAACTTCTTTAGTAATGAGGCCTCATCGACTTATAAATCTCAGTCGGTATATGGTACTTATGATATGGTGAGGTATAACAGATTTAATATCACACTGTTTGAGAAAAATACTAGTAATCAGTGGGGTAAAGTCGACGTTTACGGTGACCACTCAGCCTCAGCAGATGGGTCAGCATGGGACGTAGAAGAAGGATGGGCGTATAGAAAAAATGGTAGGGGGGCATCTCTCACTTATAGCGCTGACGACTGGAATATAAAGAAGAAAGAATTTAGTCTGATAGGAGGAACTAGCACTAACGGTAACGACATCGTCCAGGACGCTTATCCACTATTTAGATTCTCTGGTCCTTCAGAATTCAAAGGAGTTAAAAGTGATACGTTAAAGATATTGAGGACTCCTCTAAGTTACGATGAAAAGAACTTTAGGGTCGTACTCACTACTCCAGGATTCAAGTGTGACACGACAGTGGTCTCAGTTTGTGCTAATCTCCAGGTTGAATCGATGTCAGACACTGACGGAGACGGCGTCCCAGATTATGTAGACTTAGACTCAGATAATGATGGTATACCTGACCTCTTCGAGGGATGTGATATAGACACAGACGGTGACGGACTTCCAAATTGTCTAGACTCAGACTCAGACGGTGACGGTTGTGATGACGTATTAGAGGCCGGATTTACTGACGAAAATGCTGACGGATTCCTTGGCCCTGAGGACGTATTTGTTGATGTTAATGGACTTGTAACAAGTGGAATTGACGGGTACTCTGACCCTAGCGATCTGGATAATAACGGAGTCAATGACTACCTAGAGGCAGGTGACACGGTTACTATAACCTTAAACCCAGCAACTGTAAATGTTTTATTATTAGATGACACGGTACTCGTAGGATCTGGAAATTCACCAAGTATCATTACACAGAGGTGGCAGCAGAGTGATGACGGAGGAATTACTTTCAGAACTCTTCAGAACACTCCTTCTCTTATCATAACTGGTGTAATGGAGGCAAATAGAAGTAGTAATGTTCAGAGGCCTAAACTTATCGAGTTCAAGGCTCTGAGAGATGTTGACTGCTTAAGAGATTATAAGGTTAAGTTTGGTACTGCAGAGTATGTACTGGGTAACACCACATCATCATGTGTGACGCTTACCAAGGGAGAGTTCTACTACATAGTATACAACTCTAGTGAAGCGGTTAGTTTCTTAGCAGGATCTGGTTCAAATAATAATTTCAACTTAAATAACTATAAATACCACCAGGTAAATAACCTTAATACTCAACTAAGTGGAAAAAATAATGTGACCTTAGAATATGCACCTGAGGGTTATGCTTCATCAAAATGGGTCGAGGTAGACAGGGTTGAGGGAAGTGACACAGATGGATATAATAAGGGATGGAGATACAAGAAAGACACAACTCAAGTATCTAATAATTTCAGGACTCAGGACTGGACAACTTGTGATGAATGTCTAAATAACAAATTTACTAATTTATCTGCTGGCTCAGACTCATTCCCGGTAGCATCATTCGGGACATCTGTAATGATATCAGGTGTTAACTCTGACAGCTTAAGAATTGAAAATATTCCTTTCTCAATGTCTGGATATAAGTTTAATTTAGAGTTACAAACACCAGGATTTGCTTGTGACCCTGATGTTTCGACTGACGTATCTACTCTAAACGTATTCCTTCCAGATTACGATAATGACGGTTACGTGGATAAGCTAGACCTTGACGCAGATAATGATGGTATATTAGACGTAGACGAAGACACTACTGATATTGACGGTGACGGATTCCCTAACTACATTGACCTAGATTCTGACGGTGACGGTTGTTTCGATGCCGTCGAAGCTGGATTCACTGATCCTGATAATGACGGATACTTGGGAACTTCTCCAGTATCTGTAGATAACCAGGGTAGAGTCCTTAACCAGGGTGGGTACTCTACGCCATCTGCACTAGACCTTGACGGAAATGGAGTCATGGACTACAAAGAGGCTGGGTCACAAGTTACAATAGATAATCAACCTAATAACCTGATATACTTTGAAGAGAAGGTGAAGTTCTTTGTAGAGGCTTCTTCGGATGCAGTTATTGGATACCAGTGGCAGATACTTTTGGATACCACAGTAGAAACTTGGACTGATTTAGTTAATGCGGAAGACTTCTCTACTGTTACTACTGACACTCTCAATGTTGACAATATAACTGACTACGTTGCCAACAAGTTTAGGGTCATGCTCACAACTCCAGCGTTTGCTTGTGGTGACACGGTATATTCTGTTCCTGTAATGGTTATAAACTCTGAGGATTGGGATGAAGACGGTATCCCAGATAATATTGATATTGACGATGATAATGACGGTATCATAGACATAAGTGAGGGTGAGGACGTAGACACAGACAATGACGGAATACCTAACTCAAAAGATAACGACTCAGACGGAGACGGATGTGTCGACGCTGTAGAGGCAGGGTACGAGGATGGAGACGACGACGGGTTCCTTGGAACATCTCCATTTGAAGTAACTTCTGTGGGTACTGTGATAGGTCATGGTGGATACCAACCTCCAGAAGATGATATTGATGAAAACGGGGTCTTAGACCTTCTAGAGTTTGGATCTGATGCAGTGGCAAACACAGTCCCAGTAAACGATACTTTAATAGCAGGTCAAAATGCATCTTTCACAGCATCTTTTACGGCTGATGGAGTAATTACTTACCAGTGGGAGTACAGTACCGACGGAAGTAACTGGAATAGCGTGGTAGATACTCTTGTAATTGGTCAGGACACATCTTACTTCTCAGGAAAGACAGACACTACGCTAAACATAACAAATGTGACGTTTGCGATGGGTGAGTATCAGTACAGGCTGGTTGCGAGCACTCCTTCATTCAAGTGTGGTCCAGACACACCTTCAGCGGTTGTTTCAGCTATATTAGCTGGTGATAACGATCAAGACGGAATAATAGATATAATCGATTTAGATGACGACAACGACGGGATATTAGACTCTGTAGAGACAGGTATAGACACAGACGGTGACGGAATTCCAGACTGGTTTGATCTAGACTCAGACAATGACGGGTGTCTCGACGTGGAAGAAGCTGGATTCGAAGACCTAGACGGAGACGGGTTACTATGTACTAGCCCAGTTGTCGTGGATGATTTAGGTAAGGTTGTGTGCGTAGACAGACTCAAGCTGTGATGATGACCCTTACACAAACATGTCTTGGAACCCAAGAGTACATGCGGGATATGTAGCTGACTCTGAAAAAACACCAGGTTACTACAGACTAACTAATGCCAGTACGTACAATTATGGTTCTGTGTTCAGGAATGGGTCTCCAAATAACGGCAGGGTGGACCTAAGAGGAGACTTTGTAATAAAGGCCGACCTCTACCTAGGAGATAAAGATAGTAATGGTGGTTCAGGTATAGCATTCAATATCACAAAAAATAATAACCAATACTCTTTATATAATTATGGACAGATGGCAATGCAGTATAGTAACGCATTATCTGTCGAGTTTGATACGAGAGACGATGGTGCTTATGACCCAGAAGCTGACCACTCCTCTTTACATATAAATGGTAATAATATTGCTGGAACAACTACTCTTGGAGTAACTACAACTAGTGGTTATGGATATAATTACCATTCACAGCGTCCAATCATCACCGAGACATTGGAAAATATTGAAGACGGACAGTGGAGGGAGTTTGTGTTCTCATGGAATGCATCTACTAAGACTGTAACTGTCGAGTTCGATGGTAAAGTTCTCATGACATACCAGGTTGATATAGTAAAAGACGTGCTCAGCGGATCTAACCTGGCGTACTTCGGATTCACCTCAGATAACTATACTTCTGCTCAAGAGCAGAGAGTGTATATCAAGAGCATCTGCGAGATAGATGCATCTTCTGAAGAGTCTATATATAAAGGATACAAGGAACCTAATGACCTTGACGACAACGGAATGTACGACTTCAAGCAGGCTGGAGATGTCCCTGAATTCTCTGACAGTTACGAAGACGACGACATAGTCATTGTAAAAGAGGGTTCTGACACCACATTCACAACATCAGTAACTTACGATGGAACTGGTGACGTGGTATGGCAGATGTGTAACGACGACTGCTCAGAATGTACAATCATCGAGAAGTCTCCAGGACTTATGATGACAGGTATATTCAGGGGAGATATTGGAGGGATAGAGCCTTCAGTTATCGAATTCTATGCACTCGAAGACATTGCTGACCTTAGTATATACGGTATAGAGATAGCGAGAGACGGTGCTGCCTCAGACGGAGAAGAGTACTCTCTCAGCGCAGTATCTCTAGACTCTGGTAAGTTCTACACCGTGTCATCAAATGACCTCTACTACAAGTCATGGTTCGGAGATAATCCTTCACAGCAGTCTCTGTATAATAACTTTGACGGTGACGATGCAATAGTTCTTTACAAAAACGACAGTATTGTGGACGTGTTTGGCACACCAGGGAAAGACGGCTCGGGAGAGCTTTGGGATTATACTCTAGGATGGGCATATAGGAAAGACGGAAGGATATACTCCTCATCTTTCAACGTCAACGACTGGAAGACTTGTAGGGGATGTTCTCTAGGTTCTAGCTTCAATACTGAGATGGATAACCCATTCCCAGTAGGAGGTTTTGCTGGTGCTCCGACATTTGAAGATGTTGACTCTGATAATCTTACTCTTAAGAACGCGACTGCTACACTAGACGGTGTGAGGATCAGAAGGGCAGTTATTGATCCTGCGTATGCTTGTTCTCCAGAGTCTGGAGGAGACTGTATCAGGGTTGCTATTTTCCTTGATAATGACAAGGACGGAATAATTGACGAGATTGACTTAGACGATGACAATGACGGAATTTTAGACTCTCTAGAGACAGACGAAGACACTGACGGTGACGGAATCCCTAACCACTTCGACCTCGACTCTGACGGTGACGGATGTCTTGACGCTGTAGAGGCTGGATTTCACTGACGGTGATGACGACGGTTTATTAGGAAACTCTCCTGTTACTGTTGACACCCTCGGACTTGTAACTTCTGGTTCTGATGGTTACACATTACCAGCTGATAACGATAACTCGGGTACTTTTGACTTCCTTGAGTTCGGAACTCTGGCAGTTCTTGTGTCAAGCCCTGACACAGTATCTGGAACGCAAGGTACAGCAGTATACTTTGTCGCTAAAGGAACTGCGGTAGGTGGTGCAATGAATAGTTATCCTTTCAACTACTATGACTGGGTCACTCAAGATAACGCTTCTTGGCAGACATCTTACTTCTACTTGACAAGTACCAGCTACAGAGATGGTCAGTTATGGAACAAGAAGAAGATACATATTGACAGAGACTTTGTTGTCTCATCAAAAATTAATTTCGGTTCTTATGGTAGCAACGGAGGTGAGGGAGTGGCGTTTGTCCTCCAGCCAAATGGTACCTCAGCATATGGATCTAATTACGCAAACCTTGGATATAAAGCTGGAAATATCAGTAATGCAATTGCTGTAGAGTTTGATACTCACGGCCAGACTGAAGACTTTGTCGCGATAGTATCTCTTAAAAATGGTGCTAGGACAGTATTATCCACGAAAAATGTTTCAGAGCTTGAAGATAACACATACAAAAACATCTCAGTTTCTTGGGATGCAGATGCTAACAAGCTCGCTGTCTCAATAGGAGGAATTGAAATTGTCTCTGCAACCTCAGATATTGTCTCAGAAGTTTTTGGAATGAGCCAGGTAAACTTTGGATTTACAGCTTCTACCGGAAATTACTGGAATAGCCAGTCAGTAAAAGATATTAGTGTCTCGGGTACACTAGAAGGTGATGAAAGTGGAAACGAGTATTCGACTGGCAGGTAAGTAGTGACTCTGCCACGACTTGGAAAGATATCACCTCTGCTGATAGCCTTACATACTCAGGAATTAAAAATGATACATTATATATCCCTAAACCACCTAAAGATATAAACGGATACATGTACAGGACTACAGTTAGAAACCCTGCCTTGCTGTGCTCTGGTGA
>JBJKZL010000002.1:0-21143 GCA_045560295.1 Fidelibacterota bacterium | reverse complement strand
CCGGATGGTTCGGAGGAGGAGATTGGTTGCTCTGGAGCATTTATCGCAATAGGGCACAAGCCGATTACCAGTTTCCTCGATGATCAGTTGGAAACAGACTCAGAAGGATACATAGTCCACAAGGAGAATACAATGACGGCTGTCCCGGGAGTATTTGCCGCAGGGGATGTTGTTGACAAAAGATATCGACAAGCCATTACTGCTGCTGGAATGGGATGCCAGGCAGCAATAGACGCAGAAAAGTGGTTGGAAGAGCAAGATTGAGGACCGAAGGTACCTTGATTGGGCGCCCTTTCACGGTGACAATGTCAGGCTACCTGAGTCCAGAGCAGAGGGAGAGGTACGCAAGACACCTTGTTCTCCCGGGGGTCGAAGAAGAAGGCCAGGAGAAATTGCTGAGATCATCGGTCCTGGTTGTTGGAGCCGGAGGTCTGGGCTCTCCAGCATTGATGTATTTGGCTGCAGCCGGAGTTGGAAGAATAGGCATTATCGACAATGACACGGTTAGTTCATCCAATTTACAGAGGCAGATCATCCACAATATTTCCTGGGTTGGCAAATCCAAGGTTGAGTCTGCTTCTAACTGGATCAAGGGACTTAATTCAGATATTGATGTCGTTGAGATGGACGACAGGCTAACTCATGAAAATTCATTAGAAATATTGAGTGGTTATGATGTAATTATCGATGGAACGGATAATTTCCAATCTCGATATCTTATTGGGGACGCTTGTGAGATTCTGGATAAACCCTGGATTTTCGGCAGCATACATAGATTCGAGGGTCAAGCCTCCACATTCAACCACAACGATGGTCCAAATTATCGTGATCTGTTTCCCACCCCCCCTCCTCCAGAATTGTCACCTAATTGCTCGGAAGCTGGTGTATTGGGCGTACTGCCAGGAATTGTTGGAACAATTCAGGCCTCAGAGGCACTCAAAGTAATCCTAGGAATTGGGGAAAATCTGAGTGGAAAACTGCTGGCAATTGATGCTTTAACGATGGAAATGAGATCACTATCATTTTCGAAAAATCCAGAAAGAGTTAGAGTCTCAAGATTAGGAGAGTCAGTGGTCAGAGATTTTGGAGAAATTGGTGCGAAGGATCTTTTCGAACGGAGAAAGGCCGGTTGGAAACCATTCCTTCTTGATGTTAGAAGAGCGGATGAAGAGGCTATTGCTTCGATTGAAGGTACTGATGCCAGAATAATGCATCTTGAGATTCCTACGAGGTTGTCTGAGCTGCCAACGCGAACTGACATCGTCGTATACTGCCGAAGTGGACAAAGATCGGCTGCTGTGGCTAGATTCATCATAGAATCTAATTTTGAAGTTGGACGGATTTTCAACTTGACCGGAGGGATACTCTCTTGGTCTGACAATGTAGATCCAAGAATAGTGAAATATTAATGTGGTATTATTAGTTATAGTATACTGCTTTAATATGGTAAATTATCACTTTTTACTAATTTTTGCAAATAATTAAGTGTAATGTGGTTTTTTTACTAATAATATACTTTTTTTATGTGGTAAAATTAAGATAATATAGAATTTATTTAACAGAAATACCACATTAGATATATAATTGTGGTTAAATCATCAAAAACAAAGCCAATATTGTTGTACTATACCTACTCGGGCAATCATGGTATTGCCGAGAATAGGGATTTGGAAGTGTCCTGAATGCGGCCTTCACCAGATCTGGAAAACTAGGTCTAGTAATGCGAATAAATTGGATAGAAAGTGCTCCAAATGCGAAAAAAGAGTCAGGACCACGCTAGATAGATCATCCTCCGGCAAGGGGAGGACGAGGAGTGTGGAGATTTGGGAAAGAGACCCGCGGGCTAAGATTGGAATTCTCGAAGAAGAGGTTTCTAGAAGAAACGCCGGGTTATCTTTGGAGGAAGAAACTCCTGGTATCGCTCTGTCAAATGATGGCCCCCAATCTCTATTGCCGAAGATTTGGGGTTCTGGGTGGAAAGCGGAACTTCCGCTAAAATTCTCACATAGAGTGCCTACTGATGAGGTCAGAAATGAGTTATTGGGGTTCATTGCAGAAAGACACGATGGTCATTTGGATGTGGTTTCGGGCTGTTGGGACAATCTGAAGATGCCTAATCACCTGGACGGCGATGGATTTCACGAATTCTCAGAAATGCTGGTTTATGAGTTGGAAGTTAAGTTGGCAGACCGTCTTCTTGGCCCAAATCTTTCATCTTTGGGCAAAACCGAAATCATCCCTAGAAGATCGGGCGAGGTGTTCCTTGAAAGAAGGATGGATAGGTTCCTAGTCGATGTTAAAATCTGTCTGAGGAGGATAGCCCATTACCACTCAATAACAGTAGAAGATAGGCTAAAATGGCAGAGATGGATGATAAGAACCAGATTAGTTGATGAGCAATTAAAGGATCTATTTGCATCTGGATTGCCAACACCAGATGGAGGTACTTTCGGCGGGAAGGGTTTCAGATCTACTTGGCAAGAGGGCGTGGCAGCTTGTGCTTCTGCAATGATTAGAGCGATTGATCTCCCCGAGGGAGAGAGGCAAAATGCAGACGTTGTGGCACCTATGATTCGGGATATGGGTCTTGCTCTAGCAATGGGGCAGACTCCGATTGAAGTTCTTGCAGCCCAAATGGGGAAGGCGGAATCATACATGGATGGAGGAATCGAGGGAGGCGGGGGGCGTGACCTGCACATTGGGAATTGGGATAAGAGAGTACTACCCCCAACAGCACCCCTTCCGATAGCAAGTGCAACTACAACGGGAGTGGCATTGGCCGCGAAACAACTTGGTGTGAAGAGGTTTCATCTAGCTCCGGTTGGAGAGGGTTGTAGCAGCAGTGGCGAGTTCTGGGAGGCGATGAATTTCGCTGGAGTACGTGGACTTCCAATATGCTTTATGATTCAGAATAATCAGATTGCCCTCGACACATTCAATTCGGCGCAATCTGGAGCGGAGACTTTTGGTGACAAAGGTCATGCAATGGGAATTCCCTCATGGACCATTGATGGATCTGATCCAGGGATGTTCTACGCATCCTCAGCAGTGGCTAGAGAATTCGCCATGGCAGGTGGTGGTGCCACTCTGATTCACGTGGAAACGATGAGGGGTTGTGGTCATGCACATCATCACGACGACCTGTATCTCGGATCTTCAAGTGGGAATCCTCCTGGTTATGTTGATCGAGATGTGCTTCGATACTGGTCCGAGAAGGATCCACTTCCAAACCACAGAGAATTGCTGATTAAATCAGGAGTGGGTGAACAGATGCTGAATCGAATACTGAAGGAAGAGGAAGAGGTGATTGATCGAGCCAGGAGGGATTTGGAAGAAATGGAGTGGCCCGAGGGGAATTCTGTAGTAAGAGGAGTGACCTCACTGTTTGATGCAACAAGCCATGAGCAGCAGATAAATAGAATCGACCGAGAAGCAGAGGTACCGGAAGCTATTCTAAGATCTGGAGAATATGGAATCAAGTTTTCAGATGCTCCAAACTCATGGACATTCAGTAGATCCATACAGAATGCCATGGCGACACTGGCTGAACAATTTGGAGAGAAGATGTTGTTCATGGGGGAAGATATGGAAGTGGCTGGTGCTTTCGGAATGAATCTTGGACTTAGAGCAAAAGGGCACCAACAAAAACTCCTGGATATGCCACTTTCCGAGGCAATAATCATTCATTCTGCAACGGGGGCTGCCTTGGGGGGTATGCGACCACTAGCAGAAATTCAATTTGGCGGTTTTGCTTCACTAGCAATGAATCCATTGGTAAATAATGCAGCTCAGCTAAGATGGAGATGGGGTGCTGAAGTACCTATGACTGTCAGAATTCCACTTGGGGCAAAGACCCGTAGTGGGCCATTCCACGCGAATATGATTGAGTCGTGGCTTACAAATGACCCGGGTCTGGTAATCGTCTTCCCAAGCAATCCACAAGATGCTTATGATCTTCTTATCGAATCACATCATCTTCCTGATCCAGTTGTGTACCTTGAGCATATTGGGCTATACGGACTGAGGGGCGGGATGACTGGCTGGGGCAAGTCAATCAACCAAATCGTTGACACGAAATCGGTCGATCAGAGGCTTGAAAGTGGCAATATTTCCATTGGGTCTGCTCGAATAGTTCGTGGAGGGGAAGATATCACAATTGTCACATGGGGGGCGATGGTCCATGTTGCCCTTGATGCGGCTAGAGAGGCGTCCAAAAAGGGAACTGAAGTCGAAGTAGTCGATCTCAGAACTCTCGTTCCGTTTGATTCCGAGACCTGTATCAATTCGGTATTGAGGACGGGTCGTCTGATCGTTCTGCAAGAGTCGCAATGGACTGGGGGATTTGGGCACACGATATCAAGTAGAATTGTTGAAGAGTCTTTCTGGAGGATGGAGTCTCCACCGATTGTAATTGGGGCCCTGGATACGCCAGTCCCATTTTCACCTACTCTGGAGGATCACACCATTCCCAGCGTAGGAGTAGTTGTTAGGCATATTGAGAGAGCTTGTACTTGATGTGGTTCCATAGCAGAATTAGCAAACAGTAATTTGTGAAATGTTCCGGGAACGAGATATGGATGGGACCATAATAGACGTTCTGTACGTTCTTTCTGGTTTCGCATTGCTAATGGGGGGCGGGGAAGCATTGGTTCAAGGTGCGACCAGGATTTCGCAGAATCTTAGTATCTCTCCTCTGGTTGTTGGATTCACCGTAGTGGCAGTAGGGACTTCGCTACCTGAGTTGGCTGTCGCAATAGAAGCCGTTGGAAATGACGCCCCGGACATAGCAATTGGAGGGGTACTAGGGTCCAATGTTGCCAATGTGATGCTTGTACTTGGGACTGCAGCATTACTGGGTGCAAGGTCTGAAGGTGGAGAGGACGTTAGGAGAGATTCTGTAGCAGTAATAGTGGCTACTGCTTTCATGGCTGTTTTCGTATTTGGAGGAGAGGTCCCCCTATCAGGAGGTGTTGTAATGCTATCTTGTCTAATCGCATACTATTACTACACATACTCGAAAGCAATAGCTGGAGATGACGAGTATGAGTTCGAAGACTCTTGGCTTCCAAGGAAAACATCTGCAGCAATACCAGCTTGCATAATTGGTGGGGCAATGATATGGTTGGGAGCGATACTTTTGGTTGGTGGGTCAACTAACATTGCTGAGACTTTTGGCGTCTCGGAGGCAGTGATAGGTCTGACAATTGTTGCTCTAGGGACATCATTACCAGAGCTTGCTGTTACGGTAGTTGCAGGCCTCAGGGGACAGGGCGGGGTGGCTGTAGGAAACGTTCTAGGCTCCAATGTAATGAATATCATGGGAATAATTAGTATTGCCAGTATTTTCGGGGGCGGAATTGTCGTTGATAGCGAATTCTCCAGAGACATCCTAGTAGTTATCGCAACGTCTGGTTTTGTGGTTACTGCATTTCTCAGAGGGAAGGACTTCTCAAGATCTGTTGGTTCATTGATGATCCTTGCCTATGTTTCTTACATGACTTATCTCAGCGGAATACTAAACGGATTGGTATAGCACTATTACGAAGCCTCTTAACGGAACTTCATGGAGTTACCTCGGATTGAGTGCGTGATTCTTGCAGCTGGTTCGAGCATTAGACTAGGGCGGGATAAAGCGCTAATCAAAGTAGGAAATAGCACTCTGGTAGGGTGGTTGGCAGAAAGGATTTCCAATAGGGGAGTCGATGTCACCGTGGTGGCAAACGAGACGAACATTACAGAGATTTCCGCTGAAATTCCCGGATCTAGTGTGATTGAAAATATAGAACCTCAGAATGGAAGAACTGGTTCCCTCAAGGTAGGAATTTCTAGTATTGATTTCTCAAAGGGGCAGAACTACAGATTGCTGGTAGTGCCTGTAGATAGGCCAGGATTCTCAGATTCAACACTTCAACGGCTAATCGATTCTAAAGAGAGTTGCTGTCCAATGCGAGATGGCAGAGGGGGGCATCCACTGCTATTATCGCCTATGGATGTTGGAAGGGTGAGGGAGGGTCCCGAGGATTCTCCTCTGAGAGAAATCGTTGACCCAGTCAGATTCGAAGTAATTGACCAAAACCTCCATCTGAATATTGACACACCTTCAGATATTGAGGACTTGAAGAGTAAAATAGATTCGATTATTGAAGAAAATTGAAAAGCATATTTTCAGACCATGGCCGTGGGTCCTGAAGAGTTTCTCGACGGTTTTAGCCCTATTGAGCAGGCATTGATGGCGGGTATGTTCACCTGGTTCATGACCGCAGCAGGAGCAGGTTTGGTATTTTTCTTTCACGAAATACACAGAAAGGCACTGGATGGAATGCTGGGTTTCGCTGCAGGTGTGATGATTGCAGCGAGTTGCTTCGGGCTTCTAGGTCCAGCAATCGATCAAACAGACGGAGAAGGCCTTGCGAAGGTACTTCCGGCCGCATTCGGATTCGTAATGGGTGGCGTGTGCATGAGGGTTATCGATGCCTACCTCCCTCACCTTCACCCGGGAGCCCCTCCAGAAGAGACTGAAGGGGTCAAGACCAGTTGGCATAGGAGTAAGCTACTGATTTCTGCCATCACATTGCATAACGTACCAGAAGGATTAGCAGTAGGAGTCGCCTTTGGGGCTGCTGCAACTGGGGATGGTTTTGGAGCAGCGATTGCATTGACTATCGGAATAGGAATTCAGAACTTCCCCGAAGGGGCTGCAGTCTCAGTCCCACTAAGAAGAGAGGGTTTGTCCAAGAAAGAGAGTTTCTGGTGGGGCCAGTTATCCGCAATGGTAGAGCCAATTGCGGCCGTATTGGGTGCAGCAACCATAGTCTATGCAGATCCGATTCTCCCCTATGCGCTTGCATTCGCTGCTGGCGCTATGATTTTCGTAGTAGTTGAAGAGTTGATACCTGAGGCCCATAGGGGGAAAAATGGAGACATTGCAACCATGGGAGTAATGATTGGTTTCACAATTATGATGATGCTAGATGTAGCATTGGGCTAGCAATAGTAACTCCAAAGGCAGAGTGCCCTGTCAGGTGGGCGTGAGTATTGCCGTATTGTCTTGGGCACTAGAGAGGCTGAGAGGTGGCGAGAGAGTTGCAATTGCATCAGTAATCGAGGCTCAGGGTAGCGTTCCCGGAAAGCCGGGTGCGAAGCTCGCAATCAGTTCATCTGGCACTATATTCGGGACGGTGGGCGGTGCTGGACTCGAGATGAAGGTGAGTCAGAGGTTGGAAGATATGCTATCTTCAGAGAATGGCTCGAATAGGAAGAAAGGTGGTTCTGTGGAGATTTTTCTATTGCACAAAGATGGGAAGGGAAAAGAGGTGACAGCCTTGGACAGCCTATGTGGGGGGCGCGTGACTGTGGCTATGGAAGTGATTGATCCGAGGCCTCACATCTTGATTGCTGGAGGTGGACATGTGGGATTCGCAATAGCAAATGTTTGCGATAACCTGGATTGGTCATACAGTGTTTTTGATATCAGAGGGGATTACAGCAATTCCGAACGTTTTCCTAATGCTGAGAGAGTAATATGTTGCTCTGTAGAAGATTTTCTTAGTGTAGAGGATAAGGAGTCTCTTCGAAGATTCTCTGATATACTTCTCCTGAGTCATGACTGGGGAGTCGATGAAGACTTACTGATTGGCCTACTTAGGGCCTCAGATGAAATCGAGAGGCCTAGGATCGGTGCAATTGGTTCAAGGAAGAAGTGGTCAGAATTCGAAAGATCCGGGGTCGAAAATGGAATCGAAAAGAGAATCTTGGATTCTGTTAGGTGCCCCATTGGTTTGGAAATAGGAGCAGATACGCCGGAAGAGATTGCAATAGCCGTTTGCGCGGAGATTCTTTCATTGGAGAGGGCGATCAGCCCAACCTAAGTATGAAATTCATGGTCAATTGCGAGGGTACTGTGAAGACAGTCGCTGCCCTCATTGTCGTGCTGATGCTATCGGCGCCCCTGGTTGGGTGTCTTGGCGGACAGGATAAGGGAATGGAAACAGAAATCGAGATTATCGAAGGATTCGGTTCATTTAGCGTGGTAGCGCCAATCGACACCGGGATCAACGTTTATCACGATCACTTCTCGATGAACGAGTCTTACCCGCAGTGGCTTCTTGATCAACTAGGGGTGAACATGGTGTGCAACATCACCAGTAATGGGACTTGGCAAGAGAGGTATGAGGCTGACAAGGAAAGTTGCTGGGATGTGATAGAATCTGGAGATATTGTTTGGTTTAGAGGTTCCAGAATAATCGGAACCACGCCCGATGATAACACCGAGATTCCGATTCTGGATGATCCTAGTGACGGGCATGGGACGGCAGTAACCGGAGCGGTTCTTAACGCAAATCCTGATGCGGTAATTTTCTTCGTCGAGGGATTCAGCGATGCTGCTGTTCTAGCAGCAGCAAACCAACCATTGGTTGACATTATTACAACTAGTTTCGGCCCAATCCTCTCAGTTCCAGTGCCAGGGATTGAGGATGCAACAAAGGTGGCCGTAGTTCAAGAAAAGAAAATTCATACTGGGGCCGCTGACAACTCCCCTTCTCCGGCGGTTCAAGATTCCACTGCAGGTCCTCCTTGGAGCATTGGAATTTCCGGCTACGCCGAAGAAGACGACGATCAGAAGGAGACTATGAGTGGCTCATACCCCGACATAGCGGCAGACTGGACTCAGTTCTTGCCCAATCACGATGATATCGACGGCTATCATTGGACATCAGGAACTTCTTTTGCCACGCCTAGGACTGCTGGCCTACTCTCGGAGGTCTTAGAGAGTCTAAGATCCGAATTTGGAGACCTATCTTCTGGAGCGGATCCGAATTTAAGAATGGGTTTGATAGTTAATGGGACAAATTTCACATTGACAAATGACGATCTGCGAGATGCTCTGAATCTCTCTGCTTGGTATCCTTCCTTCACAACTTGGGACCCCCTCTCAGGGACAACTCCGATGTCCCCAGTAGCCCCGTGTACACAGGTTGGCTGGGGAGTTGTGAACGAAAGTAACGTCAAGCCAATTATTGAGCACCTGAATGGCAGTAATGCAATTCAACAAAGACCATTTGATGTCGAAATTTGTATGGAGTCGAATCAGGATATTCGAGAAGCATACTGGAACTAGGGTTGGCAATTATATAGAAAAAAGAACTTGCAAAGCCATGAGGAAGGTTCTCCTAAGATGGAAGGTTTCCTCTCTGAGCGGAATTGACGAGATCGATACTCTAATGGAGATCTGTGAAAGAATTGAGGTTCTTGGTCATCTCTCAACGGAATCCGATGGTGTTACCCAACTAGTCGAATTGAAAATTAAGGAAGGGCGTGAACTTTCCGAAATCTCAGAATTAAATAGCTTTGAGGTGTTAGAGAAACACGAAGAAGACGAAAGCGGAATTCTTGTCAGTATTCATTGTTCTCATCCTCTGGCAATATCTGCAGTTGAGCTGTCAAACATCTATGTCTATCCGCCATATGGAATTGACTCGAAAAATGGATTGGAGTTCAGAATCTTTGGAATTTCAAGTTCTATACGAAGTTTCTTGGAATTCGTCAGGACTGTGATGCCACCCGATAACATAAGCGTCCAGACAATAAAGAATGGAGCTGAGAAGAGCTTGGATTTTCTAACGGAAAAGCAGAGGGAGGTTCTAGAGTTAGCCGTTCGAAGGGGTTACTACGAAGATGGTTCGGAAGTCACTCTGAAACAACTTGCAGATCAGTTGGGAATAGCTAGGAGCACCATCGGTGAGCACCTAAAAAGAGCCGAGTCAGAGGTTGTAAAGAAGGCCGTCAGTGATTTCAACTAGGTAATGTCGGTAAACCGAATGCTCAAAGGATGAGCACGATTGGTCATAATGTGGTGCAGTTCCGACTCCCAATGCTCCCCCATCCCGACGAGGTCGAGTGGAATGCTGTCGTGAACGGAGAAGACGCTTCAATTTTCATCGAAAGTAATGCAATTCTACTTGATGTCCTGAGAGACAGGGTAGGGAGTCTAGGAACCAAGCGCGGATGCGACATGGGGACTTGTGGGTGCTGTTCTGTCCTCATCGATGGAGAACCTAGATTATCCTGCCTCACCTTAGCAATCGATGCAGATGAGACGCGTATAACCACAGTTGAAGGATTGGCTGACGGGCATCACCTACACCCAATTCAACAGACGTTCGCTGAATTTGGAGGTAGTCAATGCGGATTCTGCACCCCCGGATTTCTAGTGGTTATCTCGGCTCTACTTTCGGACAACCCCCAACCCGATGAAGAAGAAATCAAGGGTGCTATTGAGGGAAATCTTTGCCGGTGCACAGGTTTCCAGCAGATTGTAGACTCAGTGAAAGCAGCATCAGATATCCTTGTCTCGGGAACTGGTGTTGAAGACTCGACGAGAGCCAAGAGCGACCCTCATCCAGGATTTGGTGGAAACTAGTATGTCCAAGAAAAAGAAGGACGAGGAGGCAACGACGAGCGATGATGAGATTATCGGGTATCGGCAACAACCAGGAAAACTCCCATTTTCTAGACCTGGTTCGGGTGGGAAGAATAGATTCTCCGAGTCAACTAATCCAGAAATGATTCCCAGTTCACAGGGTGGATCATTGAAGCAACCATGGGGGCCACACAGACATGACGAATTAGTTAGTGGCCAGATAATTGGAAAGCCGACCGCATTAGTGGACAGTTCTTGGAAAGTTACTGGTCGGGCCCATTACGGGGACGATGTTCGTCTCCCAGGGGAGCTCATTGGCAGGATTGTTCGCTCCCCACATCACTATGCAAGGGTCCTCTCGATAGACTGCTCCCAGGCCCTTGAATTGCCTGGAGTGATTGCAATTGCAACGGGGGATGACGCGAAAAACCGATTCGGAGTACTCCCAGTTACGAAGGATGAGCATGCAATGGCAGTCGAGAAAGTTCGACATGCTGGTGACTTGGTTGCCTGCGTAGCTGCAGTCGATGAGAGCACAGCGAGAGAGGCAGAAAGGCTAATCCAGGTTGAATACGAGATTCTGGAGCCAATTCATGACATGCGCAAGGGTCTTGATGATAGCGAAGAGCCGATTCATGATCGTGGCAACTACCACATCGGTGAGTCGAACATCCAGAAGAGGGTCTTCCAAGAGTTCGGAGACATTGATGGGATGACGCAAACCTCGGTCGCCAGTCACAAGAAAAGCTGGTTATTTGCGGGAGTTAATCATGCGTTCACGGAACCACATGCGGTGGTTGCGGATTGGGATCCATCCGGAAGACTGACCCTATACACTCCACAACAAGTTCCTCACTACCTTCACAGAGCGCTGGCTGATGTTTTGGAAATTCCAATGCATCAGATCAATGTGCATAGGACATTTGTCGGAGGAGGTTTCGGAGGGAAGTCGGATCCATTCCCACATGAGATGTGCGCAGCCATTCTTGCGAGAAAATCTGGCAGGCCGGTGAGAATCACTTTCGACAGGGAGGAGGTTTACTGGGTCAACAGAGGTCGTCACCCATCTAGGATTGAGATGAACCTCCATGCTGACAAGGAAGGTAGGATTTGTGGGATTGAGACTGATGCACTAATTGATGGCGGAGCGTTTGCCTCTTTCGGACATGTGACCACTTACTACAATGGAGTACTCCACACAGCACCATACGAGATTGGGGCTTTCCACTACACCGGAGCAAGGGTGTGGACGAATAAACCGGCCAGTGGTGCCATGAGGGGCCATGGGGCGGTAAACTCGAGATGTGCAGTTGAAGTTGGCATGGATGATCTAGCCGAGGATCTTGGGGTGGACCCGATAACTCTCCGTCTGGCGAATCTATTGCCCCCTCACTCAGCGACAATTACTGGATTTAGGGTAACCAGTATTGGCATGAGAGAGTGCCTTGAGAGGGTTAAGAAGGAGAGCGGCTGGGACGAGAAATTCAGAAAACAACCTTTGGGCAAAGGGATTGGGATAGGTTGTGGTTTCTTCATCTCCGGCAGTGGGTTACCCATACACTGGGACCCAAATAAATTCCCACATGCAACTGTCCATCTGAAAGTAGATATGGACGGAGGTGTGACAGTGCATACTGGTGCTGCAGACATTGGCCAGGGTTCAGATACAGTTGTCGCACAATCGGTAGCAGAGGTCCTGGGATTGCCTCTTGACATGATTCGAATAAGGTCCAGAGATTCAGATACTTCTCCCGTTGATCTGGGGTCTTACTCATCAAGAGTCACTTTCATGAATGCTAATGCAGCTATCTCTGCAGCGATACAAATCAGGGACGAATTGCTTGATGCAACAGTGGAGATAACAGGGGCTGAAAGGAAGGGTTTGGTGATTGGAGACCGGAGGATTTTCCTGAAGAACGATCCAGCAGTCGGCGTTTCATACCTAGAGGCACTGCACAAGGCACAAGAGGATCGAGGGGCACTGGTGTCATCTGGCGCATATAGGACGCCACCTATGGGGAAAACCCACAAGGGAGCAGCCGCTGGTTTAGCACCTGCATACTCATTCTCGGCATATGTTGCAGAAGTAACGGTTGACGTGGAGACAGGACAGACCAAAGTGGACAAAGTATGGGCTGCTCATGATTGCGGTAAGGCCCTAAACCCACTGGCTGTGAAGGGGCAGATAATCGGTTCCTGCCATATGGGAATGGGGCAAGTCCTCTCCGAAGAGATGCGATATGGGAGAAGTGGTAATCTGATGAATCCCGATCTCCTTGACTACAAAATACCGAGCGTTCATGAGATGCCCGAAGTAGTGCCGATAATTGTTGAGTCAAATGATCCGGAAGGGCCCTTCGGAGCAAAGGAAGCGGGAGAGGGTCCGCTTCTACCAATTCTCCCCGCAGTTTGCAATGCGGTTTACGATGCGGTAGGTGTCAGAACCTCGGAGCTCCCAATGACCCCAGAGAGGGTCTTCAAAATGATTGAGAAGCGATGCAGGTCTGAAGGGGTCTCAGATCCGACAGATCTTGAATGTCCGTCACTTGTGCACTCAGAACTGCAGACAATTCTCGAAAAGCGAAGCGCCGAGCATAAATTAAGGGACAAGGAAAGAAGGTTGGATGATGAGAGAACAGATTACTACAATGGAGCACTATTCGGATTGGACCCCTCCACCCCACCTGATGAAGTAGACCCCAGATGGGAGGTCAGAGTAACTCCTGACGAAGAATATCTAACTTCTCCTCGCCTTGCAGGCAGTGCTTGGAAGCATACCGAGAGGCGTCATATGGAGGATTCAAAATGAAGATGCCACCATTCAAGGTACTATCGCCAAAGAGCCTTGATGAGGCTCTGGATATGTCAAAAGAGCTTTCTGAATCTGGGGAGGATTTTGACTGGATTGCCGGGGGGACCGATCTATTGCCCAACTACAAATGGCACATCAATGTGAAGAGCCATGTAATTTCGTTATCTTCGATTCCAGAATTAAGAGAGTTGAGTGAGAACCACATAGGCGCAATGGTTAGCGTGGCTGAATTGGCGGGAGGCGAGTCCACCCATCCAGTTCTAGCCAAGGCAGCAAATTCCATTGCCAGCGTTCTAATCAGAAAATCTGGAACAGTTGGAGGAAACATTTGCTTGGATACGAGGTGCTATTGGATTAACCAATCTGAGACATGGCGGGAGTCGATCGACTGGTGTCACAAGTGTGATTGTGGAACAGGAGCAGATTGCAGGGTCATTCCCAATCAGAACACCCTGTGTGTCGCGACATATCAAGCAGATCTGGCCCCAGTACTGATGTGTCTCGATGCAACGATACATCTTGCCTCGCCAGCAGGGACTCGATCTCTTCCCCTTTGTGAGTTCTTTGAGTTAGATGGGATGAAAAGAAATATACTCGAAAAGAGTGAGTTGGTGACTCACATCACCATCCCAGAAGATTCCTCAGAATGGCATGGAGATTACCAGAAACTGAGGCAACGAGAGTCATGGGACTTCCCCGAAGCAGGCGTTGCCGTACTTTGGAGGGGAGGTTCGAGTGGAGCTCCTGAAAATCTACGAGTTGCGACGACCGGTCTCGAGTCCATCCCTAGTCTTCATTCGGAGGAGGCTGAGAGGGCCGTATCAAGTTGGTGCGGTGCTGAAACTGTCGAAGACCTCGCGGAGTCTATCAGAAAGGCGGTAAAGCCGGTGCAGAACACTTGGTTCTCCCCGCCATATAGAAGAAAGATGGTGAAGGTCTTAACGAAGAGGGCTTGTAGGGGCTTACTGGTGGTTTGATGGTTTCGAGGTCTGCCTCAATTCTCCTAGGGGCCATCCTGACATTGTCTCTGTTCGCGACTACTCCAGCTTCGTCACAAGAGCTAGATTCTTGGGAATTGGGTATTAACTACCCCGGAGAAGACTCAACAAACTCATTTCTTCTATCGGATCAGGGTTCTGCCAAGGTTGAGTTCTTCGTAGAAAACTCCGGACTGACGGAAATAACTGTTGAGTTCGAATTCAACATCCCATTCAGTGGAGATCTCGAGGCCCCCGAGGGAGAGACCATATCTGCAGGTTCGAATGAGTCATTCGAACTCAAGATAAGCGGGATAGACGTTCTATCCCATGACGCGGAAAAGAAGGAGAAGTTCTCGATTACTGCGACCATAACAGCAAGGCAGGGAGTTCCTGACCCTCTATCTTCCTCGCAGAACAGGGAAGGAGATCTAGAGATTCCATCTATTTTCGATCTAGCAGTAGAAATTACTGAGCCCTTCGGACCCATGAATGCAGGTTCGGACACATTCATCACAGTCACTGTGACAAATAATGGAAACGCTCAGGACGGAGTCGGGGAAGTCGATGTCAAGGACGACTGTCCTCTAATGTCCACCGATAATGGCCTGGACTCACTACTTAGCGGGAACATCGAGGCAGGTAGGGAAAAGGATGCTGACCTCAAAGTTACGGCCTCGGAGAGCCATCCAAAGAGGCATTGCGACATCACAGTAACAGTGACCTCAAAGAGAGAGATGTCAGGAGGAGGGAATGCCATCGCAGAGGGAGAGGTGAGAGTCACGGTTGAGCCCCCCCCATCAGGAGATTCTGGTTCCTCCGACCAGGGAGGGGGAAGTAGTGATACTGAGGACTCAGTTGAGTCCAATCTACCTGCTCCAGGAGCAATGATGGCCGTCTCAGGGTTTCTAGCGGCTCTATTCTTCGGTAGAGGGGAAGGGGAATAAAAAATCTTGAGCAAAACGCGATACCGGCTAGTAAAATGAACTTCGCTCAGCAACATATAACCGTGATTTGATTGTCCGACAGTTGCTGCTTGGGCCAGTGGTCCTACTTGGAAAGGGGTTTGAAGAATGCCAGATGAAGTGGATGGCGAAGATCGATTTAACAGGAATGTAATGTATGCCTTAGTGATTACATCGATTATGCTCCTAGTTCTGCCCATGTTCTTCGTAGTAGGAAAATCAACAAATTACTCGGCGTACGATGATAGCGGACTGGGGCAATTATCCGATATGAGGGAGAGTTTCGAAGGCGAGTACGTGGAGAACAGGGACGATGGATACTATGTCGCCAATACAATGTCCACACCTATGCTCGTCAATGATTGGAAGGATCCACATCGAACACTTCTGACGATAATCGCACCTGAAAAGCCGATTGATCAAACGGAAGCGGATGAGATTTTCCGCTTTGTCACGGAAAAGGGAGGGAAAGTGATTGTTGCAGCTGATAACACGCAAGCGCATAACCTTGCCATATTATTCGGCGTCAGGTACATGGATGCGCCATTGAAAGACGACAAGCAGCATTGGGTTTTCACGGAACAATCTGAACAATTCATCGACTGGGGGAACGTCTGGAGCGCATCTCCAGTAAATCAGAACATAGACGATATGTCCCCAGGAGCACTAATGCAGGGTTGTACATCATTCCAAATCCAGAACCCAGATGGTTTGAATGATTGCAGGCTACCAGTGATGTACAAAGGCCCAACTGGAATGATGTTCGAGCCTACAGACAGGGATATTGAAGATCCGGGGCACAGAAAAATAATGACTCTGGGCAGAGCGTCTCCTTCCGCCTTTATTGACAGAGCCGGAGATGGCGATCCTACAAACCCAGCGAACCCGGCTACTGGCGATCTGAGGCTAATGATGAGGTTCGACTATCCGGGCATAAAGGTCCTCGACAAGGTTGCTGATGAGAGCAGGGGGGCATTCTCAGCTGGAGTGGGGGAATTGGAAGTAACTGGCAGCATAGTTTTCGTCTCTGATGACGAGGCCTTCTCGAACTTGCTATGGGATTTAGGGGTTGCTCAGGATCAAGGACTGAGCCAAGACTGCTCGGCTATCGGAGATTACACTCGGAACAACTGCTGGACCCAGGAGATTCTGAATAACAACGATTGGGGGGGTAATGAGAGGTTTTTCACGCTCCTAGTCTACGACATGATGGAATTCGACAATGTAGAGCTTAACGCCCCAATAAGATCCGATCCGGCCAACTTCCAAGTTGTTTTTGATGAGAGCAGGCACGTTACTGGGGTTCTCTCGGAACCATTTGTTCAGACTATGGGCACGGTCGTTCTGCTTACATCCAACCAGTTCCTGAAGTGGTTAGTCGTCCTCAATGTAGCCCTTCTTCTGCTCGTAGCCATGATGGTAGTTCCTGAAAAGGAGAACTGGAGGCACGTTTTCGACCTAACAAAATTCAACCAGCGTCCCGATAAGCTAGACCCGGCAACGTATAGGGACAGAGTGAGGAGGGCGCTTCTTACCAAGGTGAGGATTCACCATGATTTGACTCGGGACGAGATGGCAATGAGGCCTCCGCCAGAAGTTCAGGCGATGATAGGGGATCCACGTCTCGTGGAATTGGCTTATAGCCAAAGCCGGGCGTACACGCCTCAAGAGTTGCGCAAGTTGATGCAAACCATTCGCCGATGGGGAAAAAATAACTAACAAATGGAGTGAAAAAAATGAGTGAAACAGAACCAGTAAAAGGGATGCAGGCACCCGGTTCGGGTGCACATGATGCAGTATTGGCCAAGAAGGCACAGGAGGCACGTGGATCGAGTAAGAAAGACGAGGTATTAGCGGCCACCGGAGCAATGGGAGCTGCAATAAGCACAGAAGTCCAGAAGGTAATCATTGGAAAATCGCATGTTATTGACAACGTTATGGTGGACATCCTGTCCAATGGAAATCTTCTGTTCGAGGATTTCCCCGGCCTAGCGAAGACTCTGATGACCAACACCTTCGCAGATGCGCTGGGATGCGACTTCAAAAGAGTCCAATTCACCCCTGACTTGCTTCCAGCTGACATTACAGGGACCAACATATACGATGCCAAGAAGGGCGAGTTTACCTTCAAACCTGGACCTATTTTCTGCAATCTCCTTCTTTCGGACGAGATCAACAGAGCACCTCCGAAGACTCAGGCTGCTCTACTAGAGGCCATGCAAGAGAAGCAAGTGACAATAGGGGTTGTCACGCACAAACTCCCTTCTCCTTTCCTAACTATGGCTACACAGAACCCGGTCGAGCAAGAGGGGACATACCCCCTGCCAGAAGCTCAACTTGACAGGTTCATGATGAAGATGATGGTCGGCTACCCGGACAGGGCTGACGAGAACGAGATACTCCAGAGAAGAATCAATCGTAAGACCGATGATGTGGAAGTAAACAGCATCACCGACCCAAGCATCGTAGTCAAGATGCAGAATTCCTGCGAGGAGGTGTATGTCGACAGGTCGGTCAGAGAGTACATGGTGGACATTGTGGCTAGGACGAGGGAAGACCCCAGAGTCCTCGTTGGTTCTTCGCCTCGAGGGTCACAGGCACTATTGAAGACCAGCAGAGCTGTTGCAGCCATGCGAGGCAGGGACTTCGTAACCCCAGATGACGTGAAGTCAGTTGCAGAACTGGCAGTTGCGCACAGAATCATACTAAAGCCAGAGCATCAGATTAAGGGACTGGAAACCGGAGAGGTCATCCGAGATATTCTACATGGGAAGAATGCAGCGAATGTCCCGACCGTCTGAGTGATATCGAGGTGGAAAGGTGGCCTGGAGCCGAAAATCAGCGATGTTCGCATCGCTTTCGGTAGCGATGTATCTCCTTGGCCTAGTTCTGCGTAACCAGCAACTGGTGACAGTCGCAGTGGTTCTGCTTTCATTCCTGACATGGGCGGCCCTGAGAACTGCCCATGGCGATGTTGCTTCCTCGGGAAGGAGGGTGGAAGAGGCAATTATGGACGAAGGGGTACAACTTCAGAGTATTGTAGCGATGAGGAAGACCTCGACCTCCAGAGTTTTCGAGGATGGGGAGATTGACGTAACCCTGAGAATCCAGAATAGATCAGGCTTGGCAAAGGTGCTCGAACTACGAGACAGGGTTCCAGAGGTCATGAGGATCAAGAAGGGATCCAACTACGTCCTAATGGAAATCGGGCCGAAGAGGGAGACTGAGATATCTTACACCATCGAGACACCCCTCAGAGGATTCTACACGATTGGCCCAGTTTGTATCAGAGTTCAGGATGAGCTTGGCCTATTCCACAATGAGAAAGAGGTTCAGCTATACGATGACTTCTTGGTTTTCCCAAAGATGGAAGACATCAAGGATGCGATGATAAAGAGCAGGGTTCCTAAGATTTTCACTGGAGCAGTGAACATCAGAAACCCCGGCGAGGGTTCTAATTTCTACAACCTAAGAGAATACCTGCCAGGTGACCCGATGAGGAAAATTAACTGGAAGGCCACTGCAAGGCAGGATGGGAAGATGATGGTGAACGAGTTCGAAAGGGATGCTGTGAGCGATGTAATCATCCTAGTAGATAGCAGATCAGTTAGCGAAACTGGCCCTGTGAGCAGGAATTCGCTAGTTTACAGCACAAGAGCCGCAGCCAGCCTAACTCAGCACTTCCTCTCGAGGAGGGACTCGGTTGGACTGGTAGTATACGGGGATGAAATTGTTTCTGTAGACAGGGATACCGGAAAGAAGCAATTGTATGTCATCTTGACCAAGTTAGCCGGAGCCATGGCAAAGGGCAATACTCCTCTCAAGATTGTGACCACGAGAATAATGCCCCATATTCACCGGGGAAGCCCGATAATCATTCTTTCACCTCTAGAAGACGATCCAACGATAGTGGATGCAGTCAGAGACCTCAGGGCTAGGAACTTCGAAGTTACCGTACTGTCCCCAAGTAGCCTTGAGTTCGAATTCGATGCCAGGAGGATAGACAGGACGGGTTATGAGGTCCTAAAAACTGAGAGGGACATCCTGATGACCGAACTTAGAGGACTCGGTGCTTATGTGATGGATTGGGAGCCTGACATGTTGCTTTTCACGGCATTGGCTGGTGCAAGGGGCTTCTGAGGTAGGTGGATAGATGGCAGAACAAGGAAAGGGACCAGTAGACACCTCTCACTTGTATGACGGGAAGGTTGTGAGATCTTCCGCACCCAGCAGGAAGAAGGCTGCAGGAACCCTGAAGGCGGACTCCGGGATTCCTGACGATGCAGTTCCAGATGTCGAGATTCCGAATTGGATTGATGCCATATTCGGCGGACCGGTGCTGGTTAACCGAGAGTTCGTTTCACCAAATAGGATGGTCTTAACACTCCAAATGGGAGCTATTGGATCCCTCCTAGTCCTAAGTTTCCTAACATTCATGCTCACTCCAGTTTCCGGTACAGCATGGTTTGCCCTGACTAACTTGGTTGGAGTTGGTTTCCTAGGCCTATGGCTTCATCTGCTACTGATTCTTATCGGACTGATATCTGGCTTCTGGGGTGTTTGGCAGAGGGATCAGAGAGCAATGCTGCTTTCATACGTAACCCTGATTCTAGTGACAATCAGGTTTGCAGGCAGCAAAGTTGAGTTTGGCCTGAGTTTCCTGCCGGAGAATGAGGTAATCCAGAAACTGCTTCTAATCCTCTATGCAGTTTTCCTTGTTGTATACATGGAGATATCAAGCGCAGTAATTCGTTTCTCCATGCTGGATACCTCCATCAGGACAGGGGAGGTTTACGTAATGAACGTGAAAAGCATCACTGATAGGTACAACAGGGCTCTGGGATATACCCCTGCAGTTGCAGCAGTAGTGGCAACCCTTACTCTCTTCATCAATTTCTTTGTCCCTCTTTTCGTTCGTATTCTTGATCCTGTGGCTGCAAATAGGCTCGAGGAGAGTGTCGAGTTGACCAGCGTTTACGGTGTTGCCCTAGGAACAATTCTAGTTTTCATTGTGATTGCATCTATGTTCGCAATCAATCTTCCTCTTAGGATTCAAGAGTATCTTGAGGGGCAGTCCTAATCATAGGAATCCACCCATCAAACCAAGGTCTGCAATCACAAGCATTGCAACCGCCTCTACGACAGGAGCGGCTCTTGGCCCGATAACTGGGTCATGCCTGCCTCCGACCTTGAGGGGTTTGGTTTCATTACTTGGAAGGTGGAGCGTGAACTGCTCTCTGGGAAGGCTACTCGGTGGTTTGAAGTGGATCAATACTCTAATCGGGGATCCTGTAGATCTCCCCCCCAGAGCCCCATCTGCTTCACCGGTTTCTGCACCCTCCAACTGCGGTGACTCGCGTCCTGGAATCCACATGTCATTATTCTCGGAGCCCCTCATCTGCGATGATTCTACACCGTTCGAGAACTCGATTGCCCTGGCTCCGGGAATTGCCATCAGGCCCCTGGCAAGAGACGGTTCGATGCCATCGAACCAAGGTTCTCCAACACCTATTGGCAATCCATGAATCAGTAACTCAACTACGGATCCGATAGAATCCCTCTCCCTCCGAATGCGTTTCATCAAATCTGCCATTCTTGGAGCGGCTTCGGGATCACGACAATTGAGTCTGGACATTTCTGGCACGTCATCAGTTAGTTCTGATTTCTCCAGTTCTATCAGTGGTCTTGCAGAGATATCCCCGACCCTGCTTAGATGAGCATGACAAGACCATCCGGCGTTTTCCAAGATTGTCCGGACTTGACTTCCTGCTGACACCAGGCCCAATGTGAGTCTGGCTGATTGGGAACCACCTCCACGAAGATCGCTGGATCCAGAGGATCTAATCTCCTCCACCATGTCTGCATGCCCGGGGCGAGGGTGATCGGGTAGGAAAGCGTAGTCGGATGACCTAGCATCAGAATTCCGAACTAGCATCAGAAGTGGCCATCCAGTGGCTTTACCCTCATAG
>JBJKZL010000001.1:642500-729001 GCA_045560295.1 Fidelibacterota bacterium | reverse complement strand
TTATAGCAAAAAAACAAATACAAATCAAACAAAGAATGTTTAAAATTGGTAGATAATAAACATTAAAAGAGGGAATAAAATGAAAAAACTAATAACACTAATTGCTATTCTATCTTCATTTACGTTCGCACAATATAATTCAAATAGTACTGATAATACTGTTGTAATGTGGGGCAAATATAAATGGACAAATATGTCTGAAGTAGACGGTGGTTCAGCTGCTGATAGAAACCAAGCTGTAAATACCTGGTATTCTAGAACAAACCAAGCAAACAAATTACTAAAGAGCAGTATGTTTCTGTATCACTATTGGACTGGCGCTGTTGAAGATGTCCATATCGTAAACGAATATGCAAGCGTTGAAGATGCAACTGAAGCAATTAGAACTGCTGGTAAAATTCGTCAAATAGCTTTTTCTGATCAAGAAGAAAGAAGAGCGGCATGGAATCATCAATCCAAATACTTTGAAAACTACCATGAAGATCTTCATATTTTTGAAAATCATGTAGCTCTTGAAAAGAAAAGAATTGGTGGATTTGGAGACTCAACTATTGTCACTGTGACTGTAGGATATTTTCAACCAATGGGTTTAGTTGAAAATGGATCTGCAGAAGAACGTTATAAATTATTGAAAAAATTCCAAAAAGAAGTAATTGCTAATAATCCTAAAATTGTTAGCCAAAAAATATTAACGCATCTTTGGTCAGGAAAAGTTGTTGATGGGTATTTCCCGGTCATCACTATTTCTGAATATAATTCAATGGAAGACGCAGATAATGCAGGTGATGATAATCCAGCATTGTTTGAAAAAGCATTCTCAGAAGAAGAAGGTGCAGCATATGCTAAGTATTGGGCACCAGGACGTCATGAAGACATTGGCTTGTTCAACAACTGGCTTGGAGCTAATAAATAATTACTATCTGTAAAAAGGGCTAGCACAATGTTAGCCCTTTTCTTTATCTTATCTCGTGATAAAACCTAACAATAAAGATAAAAATTCTAAAAAAATTCAAGTGCAATCTATGTTTAACAACAAAATAAGGGCTACTTCGGTAGTCCTTTTTTTGTAGATTCATAACAATGAAATCATTTTTAACATCTCTTTTAATGGTAAGTAATCTTTTTGCTCATGAACTAACCAAAGCTGACCAAGCTGAAATGGTTGATGGTGGTTTATTAGATTATATGTACTTAGGTGCTAAACATATGGTCACTGGATATGACCATATTTTGTTTTTAATTGGAGTAATTTTTTTTCTAACTAAGCTTTCGGACATTGTCAAATTTGTTACTGCTTTTACCATCGGTCACAGTATCACCTTAATATTTGCAACATTTTATAAAGTAACAGCTAATTATTATTTAATCGATGCAGTTATTGCATTAAGTGTGATCTATAAAGGGTTTGAAAACTTAGATGGATTTAAGAAAGTCTTTAATAGAAATGCTCCAAATCTTATCATGATGGTATTATTTTTTGGTTTAATTCATGGCTTTGGACTTTCGACTCGCTTACAACAATTACCGTTAAAGGATGAAAGCCTTTTACTCTCAATTATTTCCTTTAATGTTGGAGTTGAATTTGGACAAGTATTAGCTTTATTAATTGCATTTCCTATCATACGAATCATTCAAAAGTCAAAAAATAATTTATTTTCTAAAGTAACTAATCTTGGCTTAGTCTTATGCGGGATAGGATTATTTATCTTTCAAATTACAGGATATATCGAAGATAAAAATCATGTAGATAAGCATCAGGAAATTCATACAGAATCTATGGAATCACAAGATACTCATATTCACGATGATGGTGCAGTACATCAAAATCATAATTCAGATGAGCCAGATGTTTCAAGTCCAGAACCTGCTGGTCATAGCCATGATGGTGAAAATTATCACACTCATTAACAATAATTATATGAAGCATATCTCAGATTTATCAAAAATGATAAGAATCAATACATGTAGAGATTATTCATTGATTAAAGAGTTGATTCCATTCTCATTTTTAATTAAGTCAAAAGAGTCAAACAAGTCTCCAATGGCTGTATACGATTTATAGGAAAGCTTGTTACCATCAACTGATATTACTTGAAAGAGCTGTTTATTTTCTCCAGCTTTATGTCTAGTTGGTTCATATTGATCCCAATTAGGCTTAGCGTCATAATGTTTTGGACCGCTTACAGAAACAACATATACAGTGCCAGTAGCATCTTTAACATTAGTTCCTGTGATTAAATTTTCCTCATACAAGCTTTCTGATCCCCTTGCATAAGCATGATCGTGGCCTTGCAGCGCTAAGTCAACACCGTATTTATCAAATAAAGGTTTCCAACGTTTACGTCTTTCAGGATAATCTCTTTTTGTTGTTGCTGAGTATAAAGGGTGATGAAAGAAAGCAACAGTCCACTTATGCGGATTATTTTTCAATACATTTTCTAGCCATTCTGTCTGCTCGTCAATTTTTACATTACTGTTTAATGCAATAAATCGAACACCTTGATAATCCAAAAAGTAATTGGTTTCAAGAATATCACTAACACCGTTATTTGGCAAAGTAAATTGATGATTCCATTGAATAGATAATGTTTTTTTTCTTCTTGAAATATCTTTTTTGTATAATGGTCTGTATTCATGATTTCCAGGTATAGCTAAAGAGGGAAGAGTTCTATGAATCCATCCTCCTGCAGTAAACCATTCATGCCATTCTTCTTCATTATGTGCATCATCAATTAAATCTCCAGCATGTAAAATAAAACTTGCTTCAGGAGCTTTTTTATAACCTTCTCTTATTAGTCTTGACCATAAATCGTAAATATAGTTTTGAGCATCACCAACATATAGAAATGAGAAAGGTTCATTGGTTTTGTGTGCTGTTGTAAACTGTATCCATTCGCTCCAGTGTTTATCATCGCCAACGCGATATGCATAAACAGTATTAGGCTGTAACCCAGTAAAAGTAACTGAATGGTAATTATGGTTTAGATTACTAAAAGTTTTTTTAGCATTTAGATAGTGATTAACTACATTTGAATAATTAAGGTTTGAAGTTTTCGCAGTAAATTTTTCTGTATTTAATATAAATTTTGGATCTCCTTTAGCTATAGCAATTTCACCGAACCCTTTTTTTATATCTTTATTTGTTCTCCAAGTTACACTGATAGTCGTGGCTGGATCATCAGAATAATTTAAAAGAATATGATCGGGATATTTTGTTGGGTTACTCCAGCTTTTATCAAACTGAGCTTTAGCAGGAAGGCTTTGTGATAAAAGAACAGTACCCAAAGCAATAACAGTAAATACGATATTTTTAAGCATGATGCAATTATAAGCATAATTATACTTCGTTGCGTTATTAAAAAATAAGATATAACTTTTTTCCATGAAAAATTTATTATTTATTGCTTTAATCTTTTTAGTATCATGTGAAAACACTGAGCCTTCAGTAAATATTAAGCCACCCCATGTATATAGTATTGGATTTGGATCTTGTTTAACGCAGGAAAAACCAATGCCAATATTTAATGCAATCAAGTCTGAAAATTATGATTTGTTTCTAATGCTTGGTGATAATGTGTACGGTGACACAGATAGTAATGATTTAATTGAGTTACGAGATGCATATGAACAGCAACGTGAAAATTTTGATAGATTGAACTTAAATTTTCCTTTTGAAGCAATTTGGGATGATCATGACTATGGTAAGAATGATGGAGGAAAAGAATATATATACAAGGTAGAAGCTGAGCAAATATTCCTTGATTTTTGGAATATTCCGCAAGACGATATACGCAGAGCTAGGCCTGGGTTATATTTTGAAAAAACTCAAGAGATTGACGGTATTTCAATACAAATGATCTTTCTTGATACAAGATTTTTTAGAGATGCCTTGTTACCTACTGATGAAAGAGGAGCTCCAGGAAAAGAGCGCTACATTCCTCATACAGATACTTCTTTAACTATGCTTGGGGAAGATCAATGGGCATGGTTGCAAGAGCAATTAGACAAAGAAGTAGACCATAAAATTATTGTAACATCTATTCAATTTTTAGCTATGGGTCATGGATGGGAGGCATGGAAAACATTGCCGCATGAACGCCAACGTTTAATTGATTTAGTTGATCAGTCTTCTTCGGAGGTTCTTTTCATTTCTGGAGATCGTCACAGAGGAGGGTTGTATCAATTTTCAACACAGTCTGGTAAAGTTATATCTGAAATGACATCTAGTAGTTTAAATCTTGCATTTGCTAATGACGAAGAAGATGGGCCTTTACGTTCAGGTCCAACGTTTGTTCAAGAGAATTACGGTGAAATACTTCTCGATAAATTAACAAATACATTAACGGTGAATTTAAAAGATAATCAAGGAAAAATTATCCAATCATTGTCACTGTAGTATAGTATTAAAAGAACTTTATGTTTAAACAATCCAGCCTAAATCTTACTTTATTTTTTCTATTAGTCGCATGCTCTAGTGGAGGTTCCACTCAATCAGTTGAAGATGTTGGAGATGATACATCAGGAGGAAATTCAGGGGGAGGAGTTATCATCCCTGAACCTGTAGCAAGTTTTTCAATTTCATCAAATGGAGGAGAAGCTCCTATCGATATTACCTTTACAAGTACATCAACTGGAGAAGTCAATTCATGGCTATGGAATGTTGATGATGATGCTGATATTGAAAGCACATATTCTTCATTTTCTCATAGATACGAAAATGAAGGAACATATGATGTAACATTAACAGTTACTGGACCGGGAGGACAAGATGTATATACCCAAACTAATGCTATATCAATAATTGAGGCAGATACTTCTACTGAAACAGGTTTACTAAGTAAAACTATGTCTTATGATAACGAAACTAGAGAATATTTAATCTATATTCCTTCTAGCTATGACCCTAACTCAGTAACACCACTCTTATTTGCCTTTCATGGTTTTGGTGGATACAACCAGTATTTTATAAATACTGCTGATTTTAGAGCTCTAGCAGATCAATTTAATTTTATTGCAGTTTATCCTCAAGGGCTTGTATGTAATGATGGTACTACATGGAATACTAATCCACCAGGTGGAGATAATAAATGTAGTCAGGATGATATAGGATTTTTTGCAGCTTTATTGTCTGAAATTTCTAGTAATTATACAATTGATTCTAATAGAGTGTTTTTAACTGGCTATTCAAATGGTGCTGATTTTTCATATTCAATGGCATGTTATCAAAGTTCGCTGGTAACAGCAATTGCTCCAGTATCAGGATTGATGCCCATGGATGATGCATCATCTGAATGTTCACCCAATCATCCTACTTCAGTAATGATCTTTAATGGAACCAATGACGGAAGTAGACCTTATAATGGCATTCAAGGGTATATGATGTCTGTAGATTCGACTGTAGCTTATTGGTCTCAGTATAATAATACAGATTCATCCCCTCAAACAAACGTAGTTGGCAATATTGAAAACTATACTTACCTGAATGGGGATAATAATTCAACAGTCGACCTCTTTAAACTTGTTAATGGAGATCATGTCTGGTTTAATTTATCTTATAATGGGAATTCTATGGAGCAGTTAATGTGGAATTTCTTTTCCCAACATTCTTCTGATTAGTTAAGATCCTATTCAATGTTTACTAAGTTGTATATAGATTATATTATTAATTAATAAAAAAAAGAGGTTCATTATGCTATATTTAAGAAGAAAATATATTTTTGCTCTAGTAGCTTTATTCTTTAATACATTTATTTTTGCTCAAAATATTGTAATTATTAAACCATCTGAAAATATCGGGATTGATAATTGGAACATTGTCAACGATGGTGTAATGGGAGGAATATCTCAATCATCAATCTATCTTAACAAAGCTAATAATATTAAGTTTGTGGGAAATGTTTCTCTTGAGAATAACGGAGGATTTGCTTCTTGTAGAATGGGATATAATGGAAGCCAATTAAAGGGCAGTACAAAATTTTTATTACGCGTTAAAGGAGATGGAAATATTTATAAGCTTCGCTTTAGAATCGGTGGAAGCTATGCTAATTATTCAGCAGACTTTTCTACCATAAAAGACGAGTGGGTTGATATAGAAATTCCAATTGAAGATTTTAAGCCATACTATTTTGGTAGAAAAACTAGAGCCCCCAGATTCAAAATTCATAAAATAAATTCTTTAGGAATACTTATTTCTGATAAGCAATCAGGAAGCTTTTCCTTGGAAATTGAACATTTGAAAGCCTTATAAAGAAAAAAGAACATCTTCCAACCAAGATTTGCCCTACATGTAACCTATCTTTTACATGGAGAAAAAAATGGAAAAAAAATTGGGAGTTTGTAAAATATTGTAGTGAAAGATGCAGAAGAAATAAGCATAAAACTACATAGTTCCCTAAAATGAATAGTTTTTACAAATAATTACTAACATAGTCTTAGTTAATTTTTTTTTAGTAAATTATTTGGTGAAAAAAACAGCCATCATCGCTCTTGGAGGAAATGCACTTTCTCAAAAGAAAGAAGCAGGAACTATGTCAGAGCAGTTCAACAATACTCGAAACTCCTTTCAACAAATTATGGAATTCGTTCGTGAGGATTATAATATTTGTCTTACTCATGGAAATGGCCCTCAAGTTGGAGATGAATTATTACGCATGGATCTTACTCGTGATGTGGTTCCACCTATTCCGTTAGGTATTTGTGTAGCAGGTACTCAAGGCACTATTGGATATATGATTCAACAAACATTTCAAAACGCTTTAAGAGATGAAAATATTGATAAAGAAGTAGTTACTATGGTAACTCAAGTGATTGTAAACAAAGATGATCCTTCATTTCAAAATCCAACAAAATTTGTTGGTAAACGATATTCGTTTGAAGAAGCCGAAGAATTAGCAAGAAATATGGGTTGGGATATAAAAGAGCAAGAAGCTGGTCAATGGCGACGCGTAGTTCCATCACCTGATCCAGAGTATGTAATGCATGGTGATAGTATTCGTACCTTAGTAGAGTCTGGTACTATAGTCATTGCTGCAGGAGGGGGTGGAATTCCTGTTTATAACACGGATGATAATAAGCTGAAAGGTGTCGACTCTGTTGTTGACAAGGATTTAAGTGCAGCAAAACTAGGAAGAGTTATTCGAGCGCAAGAATATTATATCATAACGGATATAGATCAAGTATACAAAAATTTTAACACACCAAAACAATCATCAATCCGTCAAATGACAGATAGAGAAGCAAAAAAACTTCAAAAAGAAGGACATTTTCAACAAGGAAGTATGTGGCCAAAAATTCGATCAGCTATCCATTTCTTAAAGCATCATGGTAAAAAAGCAGTTATTACTAATATTGCGAATATCCAAAAAGCAATTGAAGGAAAAGCAGGCACAACTATCATAAAAGAATAAATGATTTCACTCACTGCCAATCAAATCATGTGGACTGCTTTTATTATCGGTTCATCTTCTCCCATTGTCTTTTTTTTATTGTATAAACTAGGATATGTATCCAAAAAAATTATCTCATTATTTATTATTGGAATATGTGTTGGATTAACATGGGAAATCCCTTTTGCCTTAGCAGGAGATTCATTCCATTTAATATTAGTTGATTGGCCTATTGATCTTCCCTTAGTACGTAATATTAATTATGCTTTTTTGGACAGTCTTATTTTTCTAATAGGTATTTTTTTATGTAATACGATTCTAAAAAGTGATAGCTATCTTTATTCCTTTAACAGTAATGCACTTCTAATAATGATTATATGGGGAAGTATCTCAGAATTTCTAGTTGATTTAAATTGCAGTGGAAAATTATGGGTTTTTTTAGAAAATTGGTATAACCCCATATTTATATCTATTAATGGAAAAGATTTGACATTGATACCACAATTAATTTGGTTTGTAGCTCCAATTATATACTATCTATCTATTTTAAGATTTTTAAATAAATGAAAAGGGCTACTAATGCAGCCCTTTTGACTATGTTCTCGGGGGAAAACCGAACATTATGTATTATTTTAAGAAAATAAAATATAGGAATTCTTTGATAGAAGATTAGTAGTAAAAATTAAGATGACTATTTTTTAGATAGCTAATGAAATTAATAGTACGATAAATATGATTAGCCAAGCAGCTAAGAGAAATATAATAATTCTGATTGATGGTTCTTCTTTTCTCACTAGCCTATCCACTAGCAATTTCACAAAAAAAAATCTACTACGGTAGCCTTTTTTTATTACGATTAAAGCATTAGATTTACAATCTTAAATGTAAAAAATTAATAGTGGAGCATTACAATGTCTAAAAAAATCAATTTTATAAATATCTTAACTATATTATTTCTATTAGGATGTACCTCAACAGAAGAAAATCAATTATCTATCCCATACGAAAAATATGAATTAGATAATGGTCTCAAAATTATTTTACATAAAGATAATTCCGACCCGCTTGTTGCAATATCAACTATAGTACATGTAGGATCTAATCGAGAAAAACCTGGAAAAACTGGATTTGCTCATTTTTTTGAACACATGGCATTTACCGCATCTGAAAACACTCCTAGAGGTGCAAACAGACTTCTAATTCCAACTTGGGGGGGAAGCCGAAACGGTGGAACAAGTTTTGATTACACAATTTATTATGAAGTTGTTCCAAAAGATGCATTGGAGAAATTGATGTGGATTGATTCTGATAGACTAGGTTTTATGATTAATACAGTTGATGCTGAAACACTTGAAGGTGAAATCCAAGTGGTAAAAAATGAAAAAAGACAACGTGTTGATAATCAGCCTTATGGCCATAGTAGTGGAATTATTCAAAAGGCATTATATCCTGAAGGCCATCCTTACAGCTGGTCAGTCATTGGAGAGCTAGAAGATTTACAAGCGGCTACCATAGAAGACGTAAAAGAATTTTATTATGAGTTCTATGGACCAAGCAATGCTACTGTCGTTATAGCAGGTGATATTGAATTTGAAGAAACCAAGCAATTAGTTGAAAGATGGTTTGGTGAAATTAAGCCCAACAAAAATGTTATTGAAAAACCAGAAGTAAGACTTGTAAAGCTTTCAGAAACAAAGAAACTATATCACCTTGATAAGTATGCTCAGCTTCCTCAAATTTCTATGACTTTCCCAACAGTTGAACAATATAGTAATGATTCTTATGCTTTAAATACTTTAGGTGAAATTCTATCTGATGGGAGAAATTCTGTTTTCTACAAAGAAATTATTGAGAAACAAAAATTAGCTCCAGCAGCAAATGCATATAATTATTCATCAGAAATTGCAGGACAATTTCAAATTACTGTGCGTGCAAATCCTAAAACTCCTTTAAATGATGTACATGATGCTATTATGAAGGCATTGGAAAACTTTGAGCAGAATGGAGTAAGTGATAATGATTTAAAACGTATTAAAGCTGGTCAAGAAACAGGATTTTATAATAGCATTTCTACAAACTTAAATAAAGCTAGACAGCTTGGATTCTATAATGAATATGCAGGAGATCCTGGATTTGTTTCTCAGGATATTGCAAATATTTTAGCTGTGACAAAAGAAGATGTAATGCGCGTTTATAATAAATATATCAAAAATCAAAATAAGGTTATTTTAAGCGTTGTTCCACAATCTCAACCTGAACTAATATTGAATGAATCAAAAGAGGCTTTTATTAAAGAGGAACAAGTTGTTCGTGGAAAAGAAAAGCAATTTGATATGAAATACGGGCAAGAGAATAAGCCTTTTGTAAAAACTGAAACAGAGTATGATAGATCTGAGCCCGCATTAGGCGAGTTACCTCTTTTAACTATCCCCACAGTATGGACTAATGATTTATCCAACGGAACAAAACTTTATGGAATAGAGAATTCTGAATTGCCTTTAGTACAATTTTATTTACGAATTGATGGAGGTCAATTATTAGATAAAGAAGGTAAAAAAGGAACGGCTAGTCTGGTTGCTAATCTGATGAATGAAGGAACAAAAACAAAAACTCCAGCAGAATTAGAAGAAGCAGTTGATCTCTTAGGATCATCAATATCAATAAATGCTGGCTTAGAAAGTATTAGTATTTATGGAAATAGCTTAACTAGAAATCTTGACAAAACTCTGGATTTAGTAAATGAAATTTTAACTGAGCCAAGATGGGATAATGAAGCATTTGAAATTGCAAAAACTAGAAGACTATCGTCGATTCAACAAGTAAAAGGTAGTCCACAATCTTTAGCATTTAATGCTTTAAATAAGAAGCTTTATGGAGAGAAACATCCATCTTCAACCCCATTGGGTGGAACAACTGAAAGTGTAAACTCAATAACCATGGATGATTTGAAGGAATACTTTGCAGCCTATATTTCTCCAAAAGTATCTCATTTTCATATAGTTGGTGATATCAGTGAAAATGAATCAGTAAAAGTGTTGAGTAGTTTTAATAAAAAATGGAAAGGACAATCGATTGATTTGCCTAAAATTGAAATGGTAAATCCTCCGGCTAAGCCTACTGTTTACTTTATTGATATACCAGACGCAAAACAATCCGCAATTACAGTAGGTACTCTTACTGTTCCTGGTACCGACCCATTAACATATCCACTTAATGTTACAAATAATAGATTAGGTGGTGGAATGGAAGCAAGACTAATGAGAACATTACGACTTGAAAAAGGATATACTTATGGAGCAGGATCTTTCTTACGACCAAATAAATTTCAAACTCCTTTCTATGCATACTCACAAGTTAGAACTAATGTTACTCTAGAGTCATTAGAGATTTTTAGAGATTTAATCTCTAATTATAGTGAAACATATTTTCAAAGTGATTTAGATGTTACAAAAAATAAATTAATTAAAAGTAATGCATTACGTTTTGAAACACTGGGTAGCTTAATTGACATGTTAGATAATATTAGTAAATATAATCTTCCTGTAGACTATATATCAGAACGTCAAAATACGCTTTCCAATATGACAGTGGAAGATGTCCAGGAATTGTCAAACAAATACCTAAATGGTAATAGTATGATATATGTAGTTGCTGGAGATGCAAAAACTCAATTAGACTTAATTGAAAATCTTGGATTTGGTAAACCTGTATTATTAGATAGAGATGGAAACCGTTTATAGGTAATTTTACTTAATATTATGCCACATTTGTAGATTTAATGAAATATCATTTTATTTTTTATTATTGTATAGTAATTTTACTATTATGAAGAAAAACCTATTAATACTTATACTATTTTTTTCATCTGTGTTCAGTCAAGATAGTAATCTTGAAGTAGAAAAAGATCAATTAGTCGTTGAAGTATCTGGAATGGTATGTGCTATGTGTGCATTTGGCATTCAAGAAGGACTATCTGAGCTTTCTTTTCTAAATGAAAAAGCATATAAGGATGATGGTATTAATATAGATTTAGACACACAAATGATTTACATACCCATCGATCTATCTAAAAAAATTGATGAATGGGAAGCAATCCAGATTATTAATGATGCTGGTTATGATACCGTTGCTATTTACACTAATTTTGACGGCAATAAAATCGAAAAAAAGACTATTCCTAAACTAGTTGGCTAGATATCCTTGTTTATGAAAAAATGTATCATTCTCTTAGCAATATTTCTATCCCTATTACAAGCCCATCCCGTTGTTTTTAAGGGTGGTAAAGTAATTTGGTTGATTGATTCTCCGGATATAACTGAGATTAGATTTGGTAAAACATTCACAAAGAAATTTTATTCTGGTATTAGATTGTTTAATGATAAATATGGCGATCAATCTTATATTTCCTCGAATAATAATTTATTAGTCAAACGATGGAATGCCTCTAGTTATCAAGCAAATATCTATGCCTTATCAAGTATTGGCCTAAATATAGATTCTGAAAAATCTATGTATCATATTGGTCTTCATGCTGATTGGGAAAATAGAAGATTCATGGTAATGCATATGATAGAGTATTCTTCATTTAATGAATCGATAAAGAATAGTATTCGATTAGCTTTTACACCAAAAATTACTGACTATAAAGGAACTGCAGTGTGGTTGATAGGTCAGTATACCAATTATAGCTTTGATGATAATAATAATGAGATTTTAATGCCTGTTATTCGAATACTAAAAAGAAATTATCTCGTAGAGTTTGGTGGAAATGGGAAAGAAACCTTCCTTTCGCTAATGACACATTTTTAGTTATTTAAATGCTGTATATATAGTGACGATACCAAGCATTTGAGGATGATTCGCTATAGAAACAAATTTATTCTCTTTAAGAATTCTATTAAATCTTTTTCCATAGGGAAAAATACTAGCAGAATCAGATAAGTATTCATATGCTAATTTTTCTTTAGAAAAGATCTTCCCTAGCATAGGAATTATCCAATGTGAAAAAAGATAATATCCCTGTTTAAAGGGAAAGTATTTTGGAACGGATGTTTCAAGAATGACCAATTGCCCACCTGGTTTTAATACTCTGTATATTTCAGATAACCCCTTATTTAAATTATCAAAATTTCTTACACCAAATCCAATACTAATAGCATCGAACGTATCAGGGTTGAACGATAATGCTTCAGCATCATCTAATTCCAAAGTAATCTTATGATCTAGTTCTAGATGTTTTATTTTTTCTTTACCAATAGAGAGCATCTCTCCTGAAATATCGACGCCTATTATTCTTGCTGAAGAGTATTCTGCTAAATCAATTGCTAAAGCTCCAGTTCCTGTTGCTGCATCTAGTATAGTTTCAGGATCATTAGCAGCAATCATTTTTGCTACACGTCTACGCCATGTTTTATCCATTCCAAAAGTAATGAGCCCATTTAATTGATCGTATGTCTCGGCAATACGATCAAACATTGTGACTATCTGTTCTTTTTTTGAATTATTAAGATTTTTATAAGGCTTATGATTCATCTTTTAAATTAAAAGAAAGGACTGTGAACATACCAGCCCTTTTATTGAAATATTTAAAAATTAATTGCTATAGTGTATTAAAAAATAGTTTTAAAATAATACTATATATGAAGAGAAATTATCAACATTCCAAGTGGACATCAGTAGGCAAGGTAGAAGGGTGGAGACATTTTGAAGTAATAAATGTTAATAAAAAAACAAAAGAACTTGAGTTGTTTTCTGTATGCAAAAAGAAAATAAAGGTAACAGTAAGCGAATCTGAACTTCAAAATCGTAATAAATGGCTACCTAGTTGGAGAATATTGGAAAAAACTGATGACAAATAAAGCTAATTTGAATGCTTTAAAGGATTTATTGCATGAGTGGCATGCTACGTATTCTTTTTTTCTCACTATTAAAGATAAAAGCCAAAGAACTGAATATTACCTTGGAAGTCTCTTATGGATTGAGCGCAGTATTTATAATTATGGTATTAATATTACTGAGTTAGATGGATTTGAGTATTATAAACCTGTTATTGATTCTAGAGGGGTAGAGAATTTAAATGATGCACCATGGTTTTCGGTAGATAGTGATGAATTTGCAAAAGAGCATAACTTAAAAGATATGAAATTGATTGCAGAAATGTATTTAAAGCGACATCCACTTGCACCCATAAAATCAACAAAAGACTTTACCCAAAGCCAGGTTAGTAAATTTATGGAGCATTTGTGGAATCATCCTTCTTATGATATCAAAGACAACCCAAATCATATAGCACTAATTCAATCTCTTCACTTTAATAAGTATAGAGGAAATTGGCTAAATAAGCGTTTTGGGAAGGTAAAGAATAAGCATTTCAAACATTTTGAAATTCAAATTTATAGGAGATATACTTCTATCCGTAAGTTGATAGCTCTCTTTGTGGGAGTGGAGGTTATGTCAGAAAAAGGAGACACATATAGTATTGATGCACTGCATCCACTCATCATAAATACTTTTAAAAACTCTTTTAAACAATGGTTTGCAAATTATCAGTATCATTCTTGGATAAAAGAAAAACCGCTTGGAGAAAATTGTTCAGGAGGAGATAATACTAACATGCCACATATTCGAGCAGTAAAGCGATCCAAAAGAGATGTTAAAGAGTTAGAGAAACAAAGATTTTTCAAAAAAAAGCCATAATTTTTGTGTAGGTTTAACTGGTCAATTTCACAATTATAATAATGAATCATAAAGACACTTATTCAACATATTTTTACCCTGAAAAAGAAGAAAGACTTAATGTGTTAAGTCATGGTTTTGCTTTTTTATGTAGCATTGTGTGCTTTATTTTCCTTGTGATAAAAGGAATTAATAACGGGAGCCCAATCTATATTTTTAGTTTGGCTGTTTTTGGTATTGCGCAAATGTTGACTTTTATTACATCAACTATGTATCATAAATCTAAGGATCCTATTAAGCGTAATAAATATAGAATGTTAGATATGTTTGCTATTTATACAATGATCGCTGGTTCATACACCCCTTATGCCCTTGTTTTACTTCAAGGAACTAAAGGATGGATATTATTTAGTATGATTTGGAGTATCGCATTATTTGGTATTATATGGAAATTATTTACTGTCGGAAAATATAATCTTATTTCAACATTTTTATATGTTGGAATGGGAGGAATTTGTGTTTTTTATATGCAGGATCTATTTCAGTTATTATCATACGAAGGTCTCTTATGGCTAGTAATAGGATGTGCATCCTATTTGATTGGAGTCTTTTTTTACTTAATGGACAAGCGCATTGAATACAATCATTTTATCTGGCACCTCTTTGTTATGGGCGGAAGTTTTAGTCATTTCATTTCAATATTTTTTTATGTTTTACCATCCTAAGATACATTTTTGCTAATAAAGAATTATGTATAACTCGCTTGTTTTTACTTTTTTTAATACATTATAGTGAAATTGAAGGGGGCAATATTCTATTCTCATCATAGAATGTTGCCTTTTTTATTATAGTAACTAAGTAGAGGAAAAAAAATGGAATTTCTAACAGAGTGGTGGTGGCTATTATTAGTAGTAGCTGGCGGTTGTTGGTGGTACTCTAAGCAGTAACCAATAATTAACTTCACCTTTTAGGGGGATTGTTTTTAACTTAACATTGTGAAAAAAAAATACAATGTACCTGGGGATTTCTCATCCCTAACTGGCTATAATAGCCTCGAAGAGTATCTAAAACTTAAAACAGATGTTCATACAGACAATGAAGCATATTGGGCAAAAGTAGCAGAAAGAATTGACTGGTTTGAAAAATGGACCGATGTTAATAAAACGAATTATCATGATGCACATATAGAATGGTTCACCAATGGAAAACTTAACGCATCTTATAATTGTATTGATCGACATATCAAGAATGGCTTAGGAGAAAAAACAGCATTGATCTGGCAATCCAATGATGTCAATGTTAGCAAAGATGTTACTTATAATGAATTATTAGTACATGTCTCTCAGTTTGCAAATGCATTAAAAAAAGCAAATATTCAAAAAGGAGATCGTGTATGTATTTATATGCAAATGATACCAGAAGCTATTGTTGCGATGTTGGCTTGTGCGCGTATTGGAGCAGTACATTCTGTTGTATTTGGAGCATTTTCTTCTGATGCTTTAAAAAATAGAATCAACGATTCAGAATGCAAGCTATTGATTACTCAGGATAATGGAGTGCGTGGTACAAAACACGATATTCCAATGAAAGAAAATGCAAATCATATTGCAGATGAATGTCCTTCTCTTGAAAAGATTGTAGTGGTAGATAGATGTGGTAATGATGTAGTAATGCAAGAAGGAAGAGATATTTATTGGCATGATTTTATAGAAGGATGTGATACGGTATGTGAACCTGAAGTGATGGATGCGGAAGATCCTTTATTTATATTATATACTTCTGGATCAACGGGAACACCAAAAGGAGTGTTGCATACTACGGGTGGATATATGGTATATACTTCTCATACACATGAGATAGTATTTGATCATCATAAAGATCATATTTATTGGTGTACAGCTGATATTGGTTGGATTACAGGCCATTCTTATATTGTCTATGGACCTCTTTCCAATGGCGTGACCCAAGTTATTTTTGAAGGTGTACCAAATTATCCTGATTTTGGACGTTTCTGGCAAATTGTAGAGCAACACAAAGTAAATATTTTTTATACTGCACCCACAGCATTGCGTGCATTAATGAAAGAGGGAGATGACTTTCCAAATCAATATGATTTATCAAGCCTAAGAGTGTTAGGTACAGTAGGAGAGCCAATTAAATCACCGGAATGGCATTGGTACTTTCAAACCATCGGAAAAGAAAAATGTCCAATCGTTGATACGTGGTGGCAAACAGAAACTGGTGGAGTCTTAATGTCTCCAATCCCAGGTTGTGTTCCAACTAAACCTGGATCAGCTACATTACCATTACCTGGAATTGAACCTGCTTTATTAGATGAGAATGGAAATAAAATTACTGAGCCTAATACAACAGGATTTTTAGTCATGACACAATCATGGCCAGGACAAATGCGAACTGTCTATGGAGATCATCAGCGTTTTAAAGATACATATTTTGCTCAAGCACCTGGTAATTATTTTACTGGGGATGGAGCTTTCATTGATGAAGATGGTTACTATTGGATCACTGGAAGAGTAGATGACGTTTTAAATGTGTCAGGACATCGTATTGGTACAGCTGAAGTTGAAGGAGCTATTGGAGCTGCAACAGGAGTAGCAGAAGCTGCTGTCATCGGATATACTCATGATATTAAAGGAGAAGGTATTTATGCTTTTGTAACTCTAATGACTGGCGTTGAACCATCCGATGATATTAAAACAGATATTCTAGCTACAGTTACAAAGATTATTGGTCCTCATGCAAAGCCAAGCGTTATTCAATTTTGTGATGGATTACCTAAAACTAGATCTGGTAAAATCATGAGAAGAATCTTGAAAAAAATTGCTCAAAATGAAACAGATGATTTAGGGGATATTTCTACTCTAGCAGATCCAAGTGTCATTGATAGTTTGATAAATAAATAAATTTAATAGTCAAAAAGGAGAATATTGTGAAAAAAAGATTATGTATAATTGTGCTCTTAGCACTTATTTCTGCATGTGGATCGTTCAATAAAGGCACGGCAGAATTGCACATCAATAAAAATGTAACAACGGGTCAAGAACTAATGGATTTACAAACTGCTCTTGACAAAGGTATTATTACCCAAGAAGAATTTGATAAACTTAGAGAAGATATTATCAATGGAAATCAAGAATTTGAAATTGATATCGAAGAGTTTGAAAATTTAGATGGGGATAAAAATGAAAATGTAAAAATTCGCATTAATATTAATGGAAATGATATAGTAAATATTGATAGCGAAGACGAATAATATTTAAGATTTTTTTATTTTTTAGGTCCAGGAAAAAATATATTTGTTGTTTCTTGATAGGTTTTATAATCGGGACGTTTTTTTAAAGAATAGTATTCTGATGGAATAGCGCCTGTATGATGCACTAGTGTTGTATACATCATTCTAGAAGTAAATAATAGACCTAGTCCTAGCAATATCCATATAGTCATTGATTCTGTATCATATAAGAGAATCCACGATGGAATTGATGCAATTATTAATCCATTCCAAACCATCCATTCAGCAAAATAATTAGGATGTCTGGTATATTTCCATAATCCAACATTACAGACTTTATTTTTTTCACCCGACGCCTTCATTTTTTTTAAAAAGGAGATTTTTTGCATATCTGCAATTGATTCCATGACAAATGCGCCCAACCAAATAAAAACACCTACTATTTCAAGCATTGAAATCGTTGTATTAGAATTGGTTGCAATAATAAACGCAGGCATTGCTAGAAAAGAAGCATTGGCTAAGCCTTGAAGAATACCATCAATTTGCATGGCGAGCATGGTATTATTTTTACCTGCTTTCTTCCAACGTTTTTTCTGATATTCATAACGTGGAAATTCTGTTTTGAGCATCCCCAGTCTCCACATTTTGAGTGCACCCATTCCCATACGAGTTCCAATTAAAATATAAAGGATACTAATTGTAGCTATTCGAACACTATCACCTTCGCCATATAGCCAAGTGATGATCCCAATAAGAGCAACACCCCATGGCCAGCCAATATCAACATAGGACATACGTCCAGTACGCCATGTAGGTAAACATACTACCAATGCAAATAATAGTAGTTGAAGTACTCCATTAGTAAAGCTAATTGAGGTTAAATTTTCTGAAAAGAGTAACAGTCCCCAGCCTAGAATAAACGGGAATAACGGAGAAAAATACTTCATAATTTTATTTTTGGTCAGCTGATTTAAAGCGTGTTGAGGTAGAAGTTGAGCTATGTTTTGTCTTTCGACCCTTCACTCTTATTCGCCATCTTTCAAAAGAACTCCTTTTTAGATTGGCCATCATTATTTTACGCACTCCATTTTCTTTTAATCCAAACTGGTATTCTATAGCTTCGAAAGGAGTACGATCTTCCCAGGCCATTTCAATGATGCGATCTAAATCTTTTGACCTATAGTCCAAAACCACCACCATGACACATTAGTATTTGCCCAGTGACATAGTTTGATTCAGGAATACAGAACATATAGATTGCTCCAGCAGCTTCTTCCGGAGTTCCTGGGCGCCCAAGGGGAATCATTGTCTTTGCTGATTGAAATACAGCTGAATTAACGCCTACTTTAATTTTGTTTCCTTCGATATCAATCAATGATTCTTCTTTTTCTGCATCTGCATCAGTTAAGCGTGTTTTGATAAGACCAAATCCTACAGCATTTACATTGACATTATAACGTCCCCATTCTTTTGCCATAGTTTTTGCCATTCCTACTACACCAGCTTTTGCAGTTGCATAGTTGATTTGTCCAGCATTACCATTCATTCCTGAAGTTGAAGAAATATTGACTACTTTTCTGAAGTTTATAATGCCTTTCTCTTTTTCTTCAAGAAATAGTCGTTTGATATGAGGTTGAGCCGCTCTTAAGATTCGAAAAGGAGCAGTTAGATGACAATCTAAAATAGCTTGCCATTGTTTATCATCCATTTTTTGAATGACATTGTCCCAAGTATAGCCTGCATTATTTACAATAATGTCTATTCCTTTAAATGTGTCCAATGCTGTATTAATAAAATTATCTGCAAAGTTGTCTTCAGTAACACTGCCAACGCACGCTACCGCCTTTCCTCCCATTGCAGTAATATCTTCAACTGTTTGATGAGCTGGATCAGCATCAAGATCATTGACGACGATATGCGCACCATCTTTTGCTAGCATTAAGGCTAATTCACGACCAATACCTCGGCCTGAACCTGTAATTAATGCCACTTTTCCTTTTAATTTATTTCCCATATTAAAATCCTAACGACTTCCCAATGATCTCTTTCATGATCTCAGTGGTACCGCCATAAATTGTTTGTACTCGTGAATTTACATAAGCTTTAGCAATTGGATATTCTAAGATATACCCATATCCACCATGCAGCTGCAAGCATTGATCTACAACTTTGAGCTCTAGCTCCGTAATCCACCATTTAGCCATTGCTGCTTTTTCTGGAGTAAGTTTTTTGTCATTTAACTCAAAAACACATTGATCATAAAATGTTCGTGCAATTTCTGCCTCTGTCGACATTTCGGCTAACTTAAATTTTGAATTTTGAAAACTACCAATTTTTTCCCCAAACGCTTTACGTTCATGACAATATTGAATTGTTAATTCAAGGACAAATTCAATGACTGCAATTGAACCAGCTGCAATAGATAACCTTTCTTTTGGAAGACTTTCCATCATATAGTAAAACCCCTTACCTTCTTCGCCAAGAAGATTGTCTTTAGGAACTTTAACATCCTTGAAAAACAGTTCAGCAGTATCTTGTGCTACTTGACCTATTTTATGAAGTTTATTGCCACGTTCAAATCCTTCCATGCCACGTTCTAAAACAATTAAACTAATACCATGTGCACCGTTTTTTGAATCTGTTTTACATGCTACAATCACTAAATCGCTTAATAAGCCATTTGTTATAAATGTTTTACTTCCATTTACTATATAGTGATCACCCATATCTTTTGCAGTTGTTTTAATAGCCGCTAAATCACTACCTCCACCTGGCTCTGTCATCGCTAATGCACCAATAGTTTCTCCACTGCAGATCTTTGGAAGCCAGCGTTTTTTCTGTTCTTCATTACAGTGTCTAATAAGATAAGGAACAACTAAATCATTCTGAACAGAATGTCCGAATCCGGGATTTTCTGCCCTTACACTTTCTTCAATTAAAATTGTATTGTATCGAAAGTCATCAATACCCATTCCACCATATTCTTCAGGTACATCTATCCCAAAAAAGTTATTTTCTCCAGCTTTGAGCCAGACTTCACGGGATACTATTCCATCTTTTTCCCATTGTTCATTATTCGGCTTGCATTCGCGATCCATGAAGGTGCGGACAGCATCCTGAAATATCATTTGTTCTTCTGTTAAATTTTCTTTCTTCATAATTAATTCCCTCTATTATTTAGTATTGTATTTTACATATTTTTTTATAATTATACTTTTAGAACTTTTTTGAGTTATAAATCGAAAGTAATGTGTATAATTGACTTTAAAATATGTAAAGTTTACTTTACCTATTTACAAAATGAAAAAAAGAGGGAAAAATGACTACAAATAAAATTTTATCTATTACATGCGTTGTTGCAATTGCAAGTACCTTAGGACTAGCTTACTTCTGGGATGATTTTCTTGGTGGATTGAGTGTTAATGTATCTATGGATAGAGAGCTTGCCTTAGAAGAAGCAAAAGCTGCATCTGAAGATTTTGAAATACTGGGTGACAACCTTGATCAGGCAGCAGCCTATTCTTTTAGCTCAAGTTTACGTGACTATGTAGAACTCAAGCAAGGTGGACGTGAAAAGTTTCAATCGATTATTGATAGCGATGTTTTTTCCCCATACAATTGGGTTGTAAGAATATTTAAAGAGGGACAAGTAGCTGAAGCAACTTTTGCATTTAAGCCAGATGGTTCTTCAAATGGTTATCGTGTTAAAATTCCAGAAGATCATGATTCAGATAGTTTGTCAGAAGAAGACGCCCTCAGTTTAGCAACTCTAAAAATTAATGATCATTGGTCTGGAAATTTTGCAGACTATTCATTAATTGAATCATCTTTTGAGGAAATGCCTAATAGTAGAGTTGACCATTCTTTTGTATTCGAGCATAAACTACAAGATATTGGAGATGCGAAGTATAGATTAAATGTTGATGTATCAGGATCAATGGTAAGTTCTGTATCCCCAAGTGCTTTTATTCCAGAATCATTCAATCGTGAATTTGCTAATATAAGATCAGATAACGATACCATTGCAATGTTTGCAAATTTTGCATTCCTTGGTATTTATATGCTAGTAATTGGTGTGGGATCAATCATTATTTTCTATCGTACGGGTTGGTTAAGATGGAAATCATCATTATTAGCTGCAGCCTTTATTGCTACAACTAGCACATTAGTACAGCTAAACTTTTTTCCTACTATGTGGATGGCTTATGATACCGCTACTAGTAAGTCACAGTTTATGATTGAAGGGCTATTAGCGATGTTAGCTAATGGCGTAGTGAACTTCTTACTTTTTGGTGCAACTTTTGTTATTGCGGAGTCGCTAACAAGAAGAGCGTTCCCAGAGCATATTCAATTATGGAAAACATGGACAATGAATGTTGCTAATTCAAAGCGAGTATTAAATGATACAGTATTTGCTTATCTAATTGTACCAATTAAGCTGGCTATTGTCGGTGCATTTTATATTCTTATGGAAAAATATTTTGGATTTTGGTCTCCAGCAAGTAGTATGGCTGATCCAAATTATTTAGCGTCTATTTTCCCTTGGTATACAGGAATTGCTATTTCACTTCAGGCAGGATTCTGGGAAGAAATGCTCTTTCGTGCTGTTCCAATTGGTGCAGGAGTTTTAATTGGACAAAGATATAATATGCGTTTTACTGGTCTTGCTATTGCAATGGTATTACAGGCATTAATTTTTGGAGCAGGACATGCTAATTACCCTGCACAACCTTCCTATGCTAGAGTGGTAGAATTGTTTTTACCATCTATAATTGTTTATGGGATGTTGTATTTGAAATTAGGAGTAATCTTTGGTGCAATTACACATTACTTATATGATGTTCTACTATTTTCATTACCGATATGGTATTCAAGTGGCTATGTTGTTGATAAATTTATGACTGTGCTTTGTGGAGCTATCCCTTTGCTTGTGATCTTATATTTTAGAATGAAAGCAAACGGATGGTCTGAATTAGATGACAAGGCATTGAATAAAGGATTTAAACCAACCCCTCCAGAGATGTCAGAACATAAAGAAGAGGCAAAAGCTGTTGTACGGGATGGATCTCCATTAAATAAAAAGATCTTATTAGGGTCGATAATATTTATTGTGATAGGAATGACATCATTGAAGTTTAGCGATTCTGATGTTTCTATAGATTCGCCAAGCATAGATCGTGAGCAGGCTATTAGTATTGCAGAAGAATTTCTTTCTGCAAATGATATAGAGCTAGCTGCGGGATATGAAGGATATGCAATGATTACCACTACCTACCCCGGATCACGTTTCATTTGGGAAGAGTTAGGTTCAGATACTTTCAATGATCTTTTAGGTTCTTATGTATTAGGTCCAAGATGGAAAGTGCGTTTTGCTAAATTTGACGGCGAAGTAGAAACAAGAGCAAGAGAAGTAGTTGTTTCAGTGGATTTTGAAGGAAAACCTATTCGCTTTTACAACAAATTTCCTGAAAATGAAGCAGGAGCTATCTTAAGTCAAGCTGAAGCTAAAATAATAGCAGATCAGGCTCTGAGTGATCACTTTAATTTAAACCAAAGTATGGTAAGCTTAGTCAGTGCAATTGAATCTCAAAAGCCTGAACGATTAGACTGGATATTTACTTACAAGGAAGATAAGAATGTAAGTTATGAAGGTTCACAACTAGAAAGCGTCATCACTGTTTCAGGTGACCAGCTTGCTGGATTTTCACAATCTATTTATGTTCCCGAGGAATGGTCAAGAATGATACGAGACAGAGAAGGATTTTCTGGAATGCTTGCAATGTTATTTTCTATTCCGGGAGGTTTATTTATCGGTGGATTATTGTTAATTCGTTCGTTCAAGATGTTGATGGATAGTAAGCTTAATTTGAGAAAAGGAGTATTTTTTGGTGCAATAATTTTTGTTAGTGCTATTGTTGCCTTTTTCAATGATTCATCATTCTTTATGACATTACCTACAGATCAACCAATAGGAAATTTAATGACAACAATGTATATATCTGCGATGATAGGATTCTTGGTGGTTGCACTGGCTCAAGTCTTATTTTTTGGTGGTTTAGGTACCATGTTAAAGCCAACTTTAAATCGTAGTTCAATCTCTGATTCTATCGTTGGAGGATTTATTGCTGCATTATTAGCAACAACATTTGCTATGATAGCTGGGTCATTCCAATTAGATCTTAATCCCAATTTTCCTAGAATAAATCTGTCAGGATTATATTATCCTATTATAGATACTTTTAATATTTATGGCGGGTTTGTTGCTGTAGCATTCAGCTTATTCTTTGCTAAAACGCTATTCGAAATCACAGATGGATATGCTAATACAGTAAAGTCTAATATCTACGGAGTTTTGCTAGCGATGTTTGTCTATGGCGGTACTATTGAAATGCAATATACTATTGGACCATCACTGATAGCGATTATACTATATTCTACTTTATTATTTTTAATATATAAATTTATTATTAAAAATAACTATATGTTGATACCATTCATGGTGTTATTTGAAAGAATTATTAGCACTTTCTCAAGTAATGAATTAGGTGCGTTTAATTCTTATCCTAATGAAGCAATATTTATGGTTGTATCTTATTTAGTGGGAATAGTGGTATGGGTGCAATTAACAAAGTTCTTCTTTGATACAGATCAATAGTTTAAGTTGATATATAATGAGTAAGAAAATATTATTTTTCTTTGCAGCAACAGGATTACTGGTAGTGAATAATCTCTTTCTCTACTGGCAGTTCTTTGAATTCGATTTTGCTATTTTCCTAGATAATACGATAGGTATAGCATTATTTATCGAGGCATTTATGCTCATGCTATTGTTTGCCTATTATTTTAAGCATCATCCTATCGGTAAGTATAAATGGTATTGGTTAATTATTTTGTCTTTACTAGGCAGTTTATTGTTTGCTCTTCCTTTTTATTACTGGCTTAACACAAAGGATAAAAATTAGTACATTCCGTTTATGTCTTTTAAGAATAAAACCGTAATTATTACTGGAGCCTCGTCTGGAATTGGACAGGAAACTGCCAAAGCATTTTTGTCATCTGGCGCAAAAGTGATATTGGTATCTAGAAGTAAAGAAAAGATGGAAGCATCCTTCCAATCTTATAATAAAAGTCAATGCGTAATATATCCTTTTGACCTATCGCAATTAGATAAAATTGATTCATTTGTAAGTACAATTATTAAAAAGGAAGGTCCGATTGATATTCTGTTTAATAATGCTGGTATTGGCTCAGAGAGCTTATTTGAAGACATAGATTTAAGCGTATTCCATGAAGTAATGCGAGTAGATTACTTTTCAGTCGTTTACTTTACAAAATCTATTTTAAGACATATGATTGATAATGGAGGAGGTCAAATTGCTACAAATACTAGTGTAGCTGGATTAATTACTTCAAGAAAAAGAACGGTATATTCGTCTGCAAAATTTGCATTACATGGATTCCTTGATTCTCTTAGGCTAGAGGTTGGAAAGCATAATATAGATATAACTATTATTGCACCAGGTAAGGTGATAACAAACTTTGGAAAAAATAAATTAGACTCTAAGGGAAACCCTTTTGGCAGAAATTCCTTAATGCCCTTTGGATTATCATCAAAAAAGGCTGCAAAAATCATTCTGAAAGCTATTAAGAATAAAAAAAGACAAGTCATCGTTTCAAAATGGGGTGATATTGCATGGTTTGGAGTCCTTGTCCATAGATTTTTTCCTAGTATATATTTCTTTTTAGCAAAAAGAATAGACGCATAACAAAGCATATATGAAATATTCTATTCTAGAAGATCCGAGATATCGTCATTTAGCAAAGCCTAAATCAATTCTATTTAAAATTTTATCATTTGTTTTTGATTTATATGCTAACACAGTTTTGACATTTTATACTCCAGTTAAGGTGATAGGAAGAGAAAATATACCTAAAGATACCCCCTTTATTTTTGCAAGTAATCATAATAGCCATATGGATATTGCTGTATTAGCATATTCAACTCGACTGGGTTATGAACGCTTTGGATTTTTAGCAGCAAAAGACTATTGGTTTGATAATAATTTTAGACAAAAATTCTTTAAAAACTTTATTAATCTAATTCCAATAAGCAGAAAACAAAATCCAGAATCACTTGATTTGGAAGATACATTTACTTTATCAAAAGGATTTATTGGATTAGGCAATAACATCATCATGTTTCCAGAAGGTTCAAGGGGAGAGCCTGGTGTTTTACAGCGCTTTAGAAAGGGAACAGTAAAATTCTCAATGGGATTAGATATTCCTATTTTGCCTGCAGTTATTGTTGGTACTGAAAAAGCATGGCCTAAAGGAGAGAGTTTTATGAGACCTACAAATATTACTATTAAAATTCTTCCTCCATTTAAATCAAAAGACAAATCAACTTTAACAGAAAAAGCATATAATAAAGAGCTATCAACTCAAACAACAAAATTAGAGAAAATGATTACAAAGGCGTTGAAAGAATTTGAGAATAATAATTAAGAATTTTGAATAGTAATAATTGTACCTGCTGAATCTAAAGAACAAGTATAGCTTGTTAGTGCTCCGGTTGCGGGACCAGAAACTGCATTACCATTTAAATCAAAAATTGAATTATGACTTGGGCACAATAAATTATTTCCTACACTATTTATATTTACAGTATTATTGGCATGCGTACATCTTCTTGATAAAGCTCTAACCCCTGTATTGCTAGTTCTAAGTACAATTATTCCCCTTGAATCAAATGTGTCACTACCACTTAATTGAATACCATTTCCAGCAGTTTGAAGCGTAGTATAAATCATTGAGGTATCAATTGTGATTGTTCCTGTAGCAGCATTATAAGTGTATCCTGTGTCCGTATTATCGCCACCACCATTATTATCGCCACCACCATTATTATCACCACCACCGTTGTTATCACCACCACCATTATTATCACCACCACCAGGATCTTCAGGTCCTGTGGGTGATCCTCCTCCTCCACAAGCTTGTAAAATAAAAGCTGTGCTTCCAATCATGGTTAATGTGGTTGCTTGTTTCATGAAATCACGACGTGATGGATCGGAAGGTTTTTCCACATTACAATCACATCCACATGATTCAATTTTTTTTGGTAACTTAGAGTTGCTCATACTTAGTGTTAAAATTTACTACTAAAATATGCTGTTCAGAAGAAAACTTATAATATTATCGATTTTTTTATTATTCTCGACAATAAAAGCACAATCTGTTGTGACTCAGGAAAGCTATGATAACAGATTTACTCCTCAAGAAATTGGATTACCAGATAATATGCCTTATGTAAAATCTATCATATGGGGAAAAGAAGGAGTTTTTAGAAAACTAGATATTGGACCTGAGACAAGAATAGAAGAATTGAAACTCAGACGTAAAATGTTAAAACATCATCAATGGATAGGTATGTTGACTTTAGCTGGTCTAGCTTATCAATATGATGTAGGAAAAAAATTATATGATGGAGATGATAGTGATTATTGGGATAAACATTACGATCGACATAAAGCGATGGGATATTTTACCTATGCGACTTACATGACAGGTGCATCCCTTTCAATCTTTGCGCCTCCCGCAAGAAAGTACGATAATAATTTCTCTTCAATTAAATTTCACAGAACAATGGCAATTCTTCACTTTTCTGCAATGATGGCACAACCTTTCTTAGCTAAAGCAGCAGTAGCGGACGGTAAAAGATATAATGATTTGATGGATGCTCATTTAAAAGCAGGCACAGTAGCGTTTTTTGCACTAAGCCTTGATGCGTTAGGAATTACTTTTTTTAAATGAGAAAGCTAATCATCATTCTGTTCTTTCAAGCTACATTTGCACAAGGAGTGCCAGTGACAATCGATATAGAGCAAAGCTTTATTTCTTATGATGGCAAGCACCCTGCACATAATTGGACGGGCGTATCAAAGGAGATTAAAGGTTCATTTGTTTTTGATTTAGATAACCCTACCTTTTCTAATGTAGACTTATTTGTTCCTGTATTTAGTTTTGATAGTAAAAATTCAAATCGTGATTCCAATATGTTAGATGTTATTGAAGACTATTTTTATCCTACAGTGAGTTTCACTTCGTCACAAATAACAAAAGAAGATAATGGGTATTTGATCACTGGAATTTTATTTTTTCATGGCGTTCAAAAGGAAATTACCATTCCGGTAAACTTTATTTTAGATGATAAGAAAATTATCGTAGATGCAGATTTTTCTGTCAGTTTATCAGATTATAAAATTAAACGTCCTTCATTACTGACTATAAAAATGAAAGATGATATTACAATTAAATTTTACTTAGTTGGATTTATTTAATCGATAAGATAGTGCTGCTAAAATCACAGCAATCATAACATCTTCAATTGGAGATGCCGTGGGATATCCAAAATTCCAAATAAAAACCAGAGTAAGCCAAATGAAGAAAGTTTGATTGAGCACTGAAGGAAATATTAACCGAAAAAATACCAGGTTTTATTAGGGACCATTACCAGCATAAAAAAAATAAAGTGAATTACAGTAATTATTCCAAAAATTTTTAAAACTGTTATTGTGTTGTTATCCATATTTTTTATTTACCTATTAAGCGCTTTAATATAGTGATTTCTGGAAATAAAATATGAACCCTTTTTTGATAATCTTTGTAGGCAGGTCTTGTACGTAGTATTTTGATTTCAATCCAAGGAATACTAGCATACCAAAACATTAATGTCATTGCAATGGGAGCAAAAATCAAATATGTCATTCCGGTAAATGCATTACCAAATAAGAATATCCCCCACCAGAATAAGATTTCACCGTAATAATTTGGGTGTCTTGAATAACTCCATAAACCTGTTTCTATAATCCCTTTTTGGTGTGGATTTTCTTCTCTAAAACGATGTAATTGGGCGTCAGAAATAATTTCATATAAGACACCTATAATACATATAAAAAATCCAGCATAGGCTTGCATGCTTGTCTCTGGGATAATTTCCTGCAATGAAAGAGTTGCTCCCATTGGCATACAGCAAAAAAATACAATTAATGTTGGAAAGAAATGAATGCCGCCAAAGTTTCCTAGAATCTCAAAAGAGCTACCTAGATTTTTCCTCATATCAATATAGCGCCAATCTTCATGATGTAAACCTTCCCACGTTTTTATCCAATTTGTTGTTAAGCGAATGGACCAAAATAACATAGCGTAGATTAATAAGCTCGAAGTCCCGCTTAATACAAAGTCTTGTTTCCATATCCAAAATAAAAGAATAAAAGGAGGAATTACCGACCAATACGGATCATAGAATGAGGAGTTTTTATATGCAACACTGAAACCATAAATCACAAATGTTGCTATTATATCAGCAATAAATATTTGTAACATATCTCCTAAGTGAAGAGTGTATGAAATAGAAAGATATCCTAAACCTATTGCTATAGTGTAGGCGAATAATACGGTAAGCAATCCTTTAGTTTTTGTCGTCATTTACTATTGATCCAATATTAAGATTTTCAGATACTAAATATATATAACCTACTATAATACTGTACAGTAGAAAAATGCTATGCATAACAATAGCACCCGTTTGTGCTAACTCTAAATTAAAACCATATAAATTATGTAGACAATAAATGACTGCTAAATGATATGTTCCAATGGCAGCTGGAGCAATAGGCAGAGAAGTAACAATGCTAGATATGATGGTCAGCCCTAAAGACTGCTCTAGTGTTAAGTTGACTCCAATAGCTTTCAATGAAAAGATAACATATACAACAAAACTTATCCATAAAAGCATAGACCAGCTTAATAAACGAATCCTATTCTCTGAAACCAGCTTATATCCTGCAACAAAATTTGTTAATGATGGAAATGAGACAAGTAATTTATTAGATAGGGATTGTCGTCCAAAAATAATTAAAGAACTAACAAAAGATATAGCAATAACAGTTAATATAAATTGAAAACCAAATAAGTTAGTATATCCTAACAGAATTAATATGATAGTAAAGAGACCAATAACCCAAAGATCAATAATTTTTTCTGCAACTAAACTTCCAATCAAATAGCTTAGTTTTATATCTTTATCATGGTTTGATAATAATTTGGCGCGAAAAATATCTCCTGCCCTAAAAGGGAGAATATTATTTAAGAAATATCCAATATGTGTGGATGACGAATAATGTTGTAGAGTAAGATATCTTGGACTTTTTAGAAGAGTTTTCCATCTTAAAGCTCTAAGAAAAAAAGTGATAGCTGTAACGATTAAAGCTGAAATTATATAAGAAAGATTTGTGTTCGATAGAGCTGTAAAAACTTCTAATAAATTAACCTGTTGGAATGCTAGATAAAGACAGGCAAGTGAAACGCCAATCGAAAATATTTTTTTCAAGGATTCTTTTTATCTCGTTGAAATTCATAAGACACAATACGTTTTTTCATTGGCTCACCATTTTCATCAAGATGTTCGCTAATATCAGTTGGAGCATTATACTCTAATGGGACATCTGTCTTTACTTGACAATTACTCATTAATCCTAGCATTGCTACCAGCATAATAAGTGCTATAATAGTTGGAAAGTGTCTATTACCCATTGATATTAAAGTTTTTAAAAAATGTTGTCTTTTTTGCTAAGTAAATGATTTCAATTATACCCATAGTATTTGAAAGTGCTATAACAACAAACCAAATCTTATGATCATTTCTTGCTGCAAACCATACTCCAAGCATTGACCATAACCCTTGATAAAGAGATACAGCAATCATTGCTGCTGGGTTAGCAATTAAGTATTCTCCAAATGATTGTATAAATTCCATAATAGTGTCTTTTTTTAGGGATTAAAAAGTAAAGAGACAAGAAATACGAATAGTATTACTCCTCCAAATATTCCCCAATAGTATAATCCAAATTCCATATGCTATTTTAGCTATTAATATATATGATAAGAAATAAAAATATTTTTTCTTTCTTGATTGACCCTAGGTATATTCTTTCATGAATAAGTTAAGGCCAGAAAACACTGAAATAACTATTTACAGCACAGTTTGGTGTGGTCCATGTAAAATGGCAAAAAATTTTCTAACAGAACATGGATTTTCTTTTAAAGAGATAGATATTGAAAAGCATAATATTAGCAGAAAAGAAATGGCGGCAATGACAAAAGGAACAACAGTCCCTCAAATTGTTATTAATAAAATTCCCATTGGTGGTTTTACAGATTTATTGCAGCTCTTTGACAACTAAAATAATTAAGCCATAGCTTGACGGTCTACAACTTTTTTCCCTTTAGTTGCCTTTTTTAAATTTCCTACTAATTGTCCACATGCCCCATCAATATCATCACCTCTGGTTATTCTAAGTGTTGTAATATATCCCTTATCAAATAAATGCTTTTTAAATGCTTCAATATTTCTATTATTAGATCGTTTGTAGTCACATCCATCAAATGGGTTGAAAGGAATGAGATTAATCTTACATGCAAGTCCAGATAATACTTTACTAAGATTTCTAGCATGAGACATAGAGTCATTGATACCATCTATTAAAATATATTCAATTGTAACATATCGCTTATCTTCATGTACAGTTAGATAGTTTTTACATGCATTTAATAAGTCATCAATTGGATATTTTTTATTAATCGGAACAATAATATCTCTCAAATCATCATCTGCCGCATGCAAAGAGATAGCAAGTGAGACATCTGTTCTTTCAGCCAGCTTATTAATTTGTGGTACTAATCCAGATGTGCTAATAGTTATTCTTTTTTTAGACAAAAAATATGCTGATTCATCGCGCATAATTTCAGCAGATTCCATTACAGGCTCAAAATTTAAAAGTGGTTCTCCCATTCCCATAAATACGACATTAGTAATTGGAGTATCTTCCTTATCATGAAAGTTTGCTAACCAGAGCTGTCCAATAATTTCATCAGCTGTTAAATTTTTCTCAAAACCCTGCGCTCCTGTAGCACAAAATGTGCAGGCTAGTGCACAACCAGCCTGAGAAGAAATACATAGAGTTATTCTTTTCTTTTCAGGAATACGCACCATTTCTATAGACGAACCTGAATCTAACTCAATTAAATATTTTTTAGTTCCATCATCTGATACTAACACTTTCTTCAGTTTGGGAGGTATTAAAACAGCTATTTCTTTCATTTTTTCTCTAAGCGGTTTATTAAAATTGCTCATATTAGAAAAATCTAATTCACCTTGCTGATGCACCCATTTTAATAATTGTTGCGCCCTGAATGAGGGTTCATTTATATCTAGAAAAAACTGCTCAAGCTTTTTTTCAGAATAGCCTAATAAATTTTTTCTATTTTCCATAACCTCTTAATTTCATTTGAAAAATCCTTCTCTCTATTTTCAATGATGTCTACTATTACACCAATTGGATTTGAAAAATCTATTTTAATATTTTTACTCTTATTAAGCCAATCTTTAATCGTAGTTGCATTAATCTCTTGCGATACAGTGGCATATCCAAGATCATGAAGTATTTTTGCATTATGTTCCTGTTCAGGCTGACCTTTAACAGGCTTACAAAGTATTGGTTTTCCAAGAAATAATGCTTCAGAAGTCAATTGAAATCCAGCATTAGTAATCAAAGATCTACATGTCATTAGATCATATTTAAAATGTTTATTTGAAAATGGTTTTAAAGTAATATTTTCAATCTTTTGTATATGTTCAACGTTTGTAAAAATGATAAACTTTTTTGATACATTTTTCAATGTTGCAATAGTATAATCCAAATTCCATATCGAATATTAAATATTATTATCTGAGTTGAAAAGTATTAAAGTTTATTTTTAAAAATTTTGTTACCCCAATCAATAATATGCCAGTTTCCATCAAAATCCTCTCCTAATGCAGTGCAGCTATCAACCCAGTCTCCAGAATTTAAGTAATGAAAGTCATTAATTATTTTATTCTCAGCATGATGAATATGTCCACAAATTACTCCATCATATCCTTTTTTTTCTCCAGAATTAATTAAAGCATTTTCATATTTTGAAATGACATTTGATGCTATTTTAGCTTTTCTTTTAACATATTTTGATAGCGACCAATATTTACCACCAGTTTTTTTCCTCCACCAATTAAGGATTTGATTCATCCATAAAATTCTTTCATATATACCTCCGCCTAAATGAGATATCCAGCTAAATTTTGGAGTCATAAAGATATCAAATTCATCACCATGACATACATAATATCTTTTTTTATTTACAGATTTATAGGTGCAGAAGTTTTTAATTTTTATTTTTCCAAATTTATTGCCAGAAAACTCTTTAAATGTTTCATCATGATTTCCAGGTAAGTAAGTGACATGAATGCCTCGTTTGGCCATTCCCAGTAACTTCCTAACAATATTAGAATGAGACTTCGGAAATTTCCATTTTCTTTTTAATGCCCAAATATCAATTAAGTCTCCAACAATAAATAAATTATCAGTACCTACATCATCTTCTATATAATCTAAAAATTTATATAATAGTTTTGCTTTTGAACCTCGAGACCCTAAATGAATGTCTGAAATAAAAATAGATTTATATTTTGACATCATAGAATTAAGCACTTAAAAATTAGTATTGTGTTAGAGACTTGTTTGTTTTTAGAAAAAAATACTATATTTGCGCATGGAAAAAAGGACTCCAAAAAATACTACAATTAAAATTTATACCACATCCTGGTGCGGGCCTTGTAAAATGGCAAAAAGACTATTATCTGAAAAAGGTTATAGTTTCACTGAGATTGACATTGAAGAGAACGATATGTCACGCGAACAGATGGCTTCGATTACTAAGGGGCCAACAGTACCTCAAATTTTAATTAATGATTTACCTATTGGCGGATTTGAAGATCTTGTTCAGTTGTTTAATACTGAGCCGTTCAAATAATTCTCAAAATCTGGATCATTTAAAAAATAGTCAATTAAATAACTTATTCTTGCATGAGTATTTGTAATGATAGAATCCAAATTATTAAGATCAACCCACTTACATTCTGTTATACCCTCACTCTGGTCAGGAACTAAAGTCGTTAAAGGGTCTCCAGTATAATTGATGATAAACCAATAATTTTTTTTTAAAAAAGCTTCACCATTAACCTTTTTATAGTATTTTGTTTTTGGAAGTTTATTTATGACAGTTAAATCATTTTCTTTAAGACCAGTTTCTTCTGAAATTTCTCGAACAGCTGTTGATTCTGTGGTATGATTGAATTCAATTTTGCCTTTTGGTAAGTCCCACATTCCTCTTTTATAGATAAACAACAATTTTTTATTGCAAAGAACAATGCCCCCAGCAGTATCAAACTTAGGTGTTGGATTGGATTCTGTATAATAAGTCATATTGTTCTTTTGTAAGATTTTTGAATGTGACACCATGAAATGTAATACTATTTTTGTAAGAATCCTTAGACCATTTTTTAGGTTTAAGCTCCTTTTTATTATCATAATGAATTGAAGATAAAACATATCTCATTGCATTAAGCCTGCCAATCATTTTATTGTTTGCATTGATTACTACCCATGGATTGGTTGCTGTAGAAGTATGATGAAACATTTGATTTTTAAATTGTGAAAAAATATCCCATTTACTCATAGCAATAAGGTCATTATTTGAAAACTTCCAATATTTTAGTTTATGAGATTGCCTTATTTTAAATCTTAAACTTTGACTGTCTTTGGAAATTGAAAGATAAAATTTTATTAAAATTAATCCATTTTGGACTTGTTTTTCTTCCCATTCATTTACTTTTTTCATAAAGTATTTGTATTGCTTTTCATTGCAATAACCCATCGCTGGTTGTATTAAAGCTCTTGAATACCATGATCTATCAAAGAAATGAATTTTTCCTTTTTTAGGTAAAAGTTTTTCATAAGTCTTAAACCATCGTTTATTTTGTTTTTCTGTTGGAATACCAAGCTCAATCACCTTGGCATTTTTAGGAATCAAATGTTCAATGAATCGTTTTATAGTAGAGCCCTTACCAGCAGCATCCCTACCTTCAAAAATAATTGCTATTTTTTTATTTTTATTTATAACCCATTCTTGAAGTTTTAATAATTCAACTTGAAGACGTCTTTTTTCTATTTCATATTTTTCATGATCTAGTTCAGCGTACGGAAAGGTATTATAAATTATCATTTGTATCCCAAATATCAATAATTTCATTTGAAAAATCAATCTCAGGGTTTTCAATAATTTTAATCATTAAATCAACAGGATTTTTATATTGAATTCTTCTACTAGAACTATTTTTAATCCAATCATTAATTGTTGAAGTAGTTAAGTTATTACATGTTGTAGCTAATTTTAAATCTGACAGAATTTTAGCATTATGCTCCTGCTCTGGTTGCCCTAGAAGTGGTTTACATAACAATTTTTTCCCTAAAAAAATACATTCGGAAGGTAACTGAAATCCTGCATTGGTTATGACACCTTCTGATTCAATTAAATCCTTTTTAAAATTGACGTTTGAAAAGGGTTTTAGTAAAACATTATTGACTTCAAGTTGTTCATCGATGTTTGTATAGTAAATAAATTTTTTACTTTTAATTTTTGAACAAATATCTAGCATTTTATCTTGCCTTTCCCAAGGCAAGTAAACCAAAATAACATCCTTTTTCTGTTTAGCATTATTGCTGTTCTGCAATTTTTCATCAATAAACGGTGGTAAGATTGGTTGGTTAAAATGATAGAAATGTGATGCAATTGATTTATCAACTGGGGTAAAAAATTTTGGAAAAAATAAACTAAAAAATTTCATTTTTATCGTCATGGGTATATTAGTATTGAAAGAGTATTGGTGACCAACGCCAATACATGGAATATTGAATTTTTTAGCCGCAAAAGCTGATATAGGTTCAAAATCAGTTACTACAACATCATAATCATTGTTTATTTTAAAAATATCGTAAAAAAAATTATATATATTTGTATTTAATAAAGTACTAAAATATTGAACCTTTCCATTTTTGATTTTGAAAGTAAATCCTTTTTTGGCAATGAAAGGTTCAAATTCTTTTGTATCAAATAGATCTTTTATATCTCTACCGCTAAAAAGTACTGTAATATTATGTCCTCTTTTTTTTAACGCAGATATGATAATTCTTGATCTAGAAATATGACCATTACCAGTAGCAGAGATACCATATAAAATATTCATTTAACATTTTAATTTAGTATTGTTATGAAAATGTTTGAAATTAATTAGCTTTTCGAAAGTATTTTTCTTAGAACAGTACTTGAGGTATGAGTGGTGTAAGGAAAATAGATTATTTCAACTCCATATTGAGAAAATTCTTTTTCAATCTGATTCCATTGATCAGTGCCTTTCCAATCATCTCCAACAAACATTTTATCAAATTTTAAATTATTCCAAGCTTCCATTTTATCATAACTAGTTTGTGGTACTACCTCGTCAACAAATTTAATAGATTCAACAATATCCATTCTTTCTTGAAATGGAATAACTAGCCTCTTCTTTTTTGCAGATATTGAGAGTTCGTCACTAGTAACCCCAACGATAAGATAGTCACATTCTAATCTAGCTCGTTTTAAAATATTTAGATGGCCAATATGAAATAAATCAAAGCAACCTGTTGTGTATCCAATTTTTTTCATCATGATGTAAAATACTTATTTATTTTTTAATAAATAATCTATTATTCTTTGACTTGCTTTTCCATCCAATGAGCCAGCTAATTTATTTGAATACTGTAGTCGTGTTTCGGAAAGAGAGGTAGGATTTAATATCTGTTCTTTGATATTATGTTTTAATTCTTCATATGAATCAGATTGAACAGCTATTTTAGAATATTCATCATAATCTTTATCCATACGATTCTTGAATCTATAAGCAAAAATTCCTCTGTAATTCCAGCGTAGTTGTAGAAAATTACACCATATAACCGGTTTATCTAAAGCAGCAAATTCGATAATTGCTGATGAAGCATCACTCATAAGTAGATCAGCTGTTGCCAAAAAAGGGACAAGTGAATAGTCCGAAACTTTTGCTAGATACACATTATTATATTCTGACCAATATTCAAGAAGCTGACGTTGCTTCTTATATTTTTCCTGACTTAATGAAAAGTAATGTGGTTTAATCATTATATTAAAATCCTTAAAGTCACCAGGAAATTGTTTTGGAATTCTTTCAATACTACTTGGGTAAAAAGTGGGGGCATATAATAGAGTTTTTTTTAATGGATCTAATCCTAAGCTTTCTAAATCAAATGTTGGTGCATTGCCATTCAAAATAGGATCAAGTTTAGCAAATCCAACATCAACAAAATTATTATCAGGATACATGCTTTTTAGGCGATTTGTTCTATATTTTCCCTCCACAAATCTTACTGTAGTTGGAGTATCTGATTTGGTATAATAACTTGACTTTGGACCTACGCCATGACCAAGCTGAACTGTCTTACTTACATTATGCACTTCATCAAGATATGGGAATGTATTGCCAAAAAATATCCAATCAGCTTTTTCCTTTTTATAATAATTATTTGCCTCAGATTTGTTTTTAACCCATGTATGATTCAAGTTCTCTGATTTAATAACACTTTTTATTATAGTATCAAATTTACCATGATGAAATACAAAAAAAGCATTACCTTGATTACGTTTTAAAAATTCATGATAAACAGGAAGATATTGGGGTAAATAGTACAGTTCTTGAACGTCAAAAAGAATAGATATATTTCTGTCATTCATTATTTTGTCCTGATAAAGAGAAATATTTATCTAACACCATCAATGAAATTAATTTTTCTCTTCTAGAATATTTGAATTGTTTTACATGTTCGTTTGCATTTTCAATAATCTTTAATACTTTATTAGGATGCTCAATAAAGTATTTAATTTTTTGTTCCGCGTTTGAGAAGTCATCACTTATTTCAATGTAATGTACATCAGGCTTAAGAGTGCCTTCCATGAACCATGTTTCATATTTTGGTTTAGGCATGACACATACAGAATTTGAAGACATCACCCATTTGATGCTTGTTGCTGTATCAACTCCCTCAATACAAAAGATAAATTTATAATTAAGTTGTTCAGCAATAGGCATAAAATTTTTAACCCAAGGTGCTTCCAATAATGGACCAGTTTGACCAATATTAAATATTGATATATGGTGATAATTTTTTAAAAAGTATTGTCTAGCTTCAGAGTTTTCTCCGTAGCCTCGCCATACTGCTTTATTTTTTTTATCTATAAAGTTTTTATGATCATTGATGAAGTGGAAATGTCGAACTTTATTTAAGTTCAAAATTATAGAATTATCACCATCTATAATTGGCCTACTTTTTACAATAGTTGGGATTGTTTGCGCTTTTGTAATGTCACCAAAAATAAAATCCAACTTTTTTTTATTATCGAAGTATGAGAACAGCTTATACAAATCAAAAAAATAAGTAGTATGCTTTTTAACCTTTTGATTTTTTTTAATTATATTTTCTTTAATCTTACCTAACTGTCGATAAAGAAAGTTTTTATTTGTCATGGAATTTTCTGAAACTTTAAATCCATCTTCTTTTTTATGATAGTAATTCAATCGCGAAAAAATATACTTTTTATCGTAGTGTTTTATCTTTTTTAGCTCTGATTTCAGTCGTAAACGATAAAATATTCTAGGTACTAGTGCTGCTAAAACATGTCTTAGGTAATAAAAAGATTTGATATTTTTATATTTCAATTTGTTCATTTACCTCAAATTATTTATCATGAATCTTATAAGCTATTTTTTTTTAAATTAGATGTAATGATGAATATAAAAAAATTAACAGTTGGGATTGAAGAAGAGTATCAGGTTATTGATCCTGATTCAGGTGAATTAACATCATATATTGCTGAATTCTTAGAGAGAGATGCAATGCTTGTAAAAGATAGCATGGTTCCTGAATTTTTGAAATCTCAACTAGAAGTTACTAGCAAAGTCTGCAAAAACATTAAGGAGGCAAGAGCGGAGGTCATTCGTTTGAGAAGGCTTGCATCAAACTATGCCGAAGCAAACAATTGCAAGATTATTGCTGCTGGAACCCACCCTTACTCACACTGGAAAGATCAAGTGCTTACTGATAAAGAGCGCTATCATGGATTGTATGATAGTATGCAGTATGTCGCAAAGAGATTATTAATTTTTGGAATGCATGTTCACATTGGTATTCCAAATAAAGACCTTAGAGTCGATGTGATGAATCAAATGAGATATTTTATTCCTCACATCTTAAGCTTATCAAGCTCTTCTCCTTTTTGGCAAGGACAAGATACTGGTTTCAAATCATATCGAGGAATAGTTTTTGAGGATTTGCCCAGAACAGGTCCACCAGAAACCTTTGACTCTGCTAAAGCATACGAAGAATTTGTAAATCAATTAATTACAACTAAATCTATAGATAGTCCCTCAAAAATTTGGTGGGATATGCGACCACATTATAAATTTCCTACATTAGAATTTAGGATGTGCGACTCAACAACAAAGGTTGATGAAGTAATTGCAATTGCTGCATTAATACAAGCTCTTGTTGCAACAATGATTCATAATCGTGAGCGTAATATTAGCTGGAGAGATTACAGACAATCACTTATATCAGAAAATAAATGGAGAGCAATGCGACATGGTATCAACGGGAAAATGATTGATCTGGGAGCTGTAAAAGAAACTGATACTAAAATTTTATTTATCGAGCTACTGGATTTAGTAAAAGACGCTGCCAAGGAATTGGGGACTGAAAAAGAAATTGAATACATTCATACAATGCTTGAAAAAGGCACAAGCGCAGATAGACAATTAAAAATGTACGAACAAACAAAAGATTTTAAAAAAGTGGTTGATATGCTAGCAAAAGAAACGCTTGAGAATTGCTAGGATATGAAATCATTAAAGCCTAAGTGTATCGTATTATTAAGCGGAGGTCTAGATTCAACTACAGTTCTGGCATTAGCGAAAAGAGACTTTCATATTTTTGCATTATCTTTTGATTATGGTCAAAGGCATAAGTTTGAGCTTGATGCTGCAAAAGTAATTGCAAAAAAAAATGCAGTGGATAGCTTTCAAACTATCACTATCGATTTAAAGCAATTTGGAAAATCAGCACTTACAGATGAGATAGCTGTTCCAAAAAATCAAGAAATCGGAGATGATATACCCATAACATATGTCCCTGTTCGTAATACTATCTTTCTCTCATATGCATTGGCTTATGCAGAAGTAAATAATATTTATGATATTTTTATTGGGGTAAATGCATTGGACTACAGTGGATACCCAGATTGTCGACCTGAATACATAGGTGCATTTGAAAAAATGGCAAATCTTGGAACAAAATTTACTCAAGGAAGTAAAAAAATTACAATTCATACCCCTCTTATTAATATGACAAAATCCGAAATTATTTTAAAAGGACATCAGCTTGGAGTTTCCTATAAAGATACACACTCTTGCTATGATCCTTCCAATGAGGGATTAGCTTGCGGAGAATGCGATGCTTGTATATTAAGAAAAAAAGGATTCACTATGTCAAATATTACTGACCCTACACTTTATCAATGAGCTATAGTATAAAAGAAATATACTTTACTGTTCAGGGAGAAGGATTTCAAACAGGAAAAAATGCAATATTTTGCCGTTTTTCTGGTTGCAATTTATGGACAGGAAGAGAACAAGATCGTAGTAAGGCAACTTGCACTTTCTGTGATACTGATTTTTTTGGAACAGATGGAGAAAATGGAGCAAAATATCCATCATGCCATGATTTGATTAAAAAAATTGAAGAATGCTGGCCAAAAGAATTGGATGAAAAATTGATAGTATTCACAGGAGGAGAACCCTTACTCCAACTAGATCAATTATTAATTGATGAACTGCATAAAAAGGGATTTAAAATTGCAATAGAGACAAATGGGACACTGTTACCTCCTGATAATATTGATTGGATTTGTGTAAGTCCAAAAAAGAATGCAAAACTTGTACTTTTAGAAGGTGATGAATTAAAACTAGTTTGCCCTCAATTGGATTTTCCGCCTGAACAATTTGAAGATCTTAATTTCAAACATTTCTATGTGCAACCCATGGATGGAAAAGAATTACAAAAAAATATCTTGGAATGTGTAGCTTATTGTGTCGAAAATCCGCTATGGAAATTAAGTTTACAAACACATAAAATAATAGGAATAAAATAATATGTTTGAATTAACAAGGAAATATGAATTTCATGCCGCGCGCAAGTTGACGCTCGTAGATATAGATCATCCATGTTATCAATTACATGGACATACATTTTCTGTGGTAGTTGAATTATCTGGAGATATAGATCCATCTAAGGGTTGGGTTGTCGATTTTTATGATATTGATAGAATCTATAAAGATGAAATCCATACATTGTTAGATCATAAATATTTAAATGACATTAAAGAACTTTCTAATCCCACTACAGAGCATATTGCAAAATGGATTTGGAATAAAATACAACCAAAACTATCTGGATTAACTGGGGTTACTGTAAGTGAGGGTCCCAGCTATTCATGTACATATAGAGGAGCATAATTATGGCAAAGGCACAAGGAAAAGAATTTACATTTGACAGCGAAGATCATATCAACTCTGGTTTTCTTGAATCATTCCTTTTTGATAGCAAAGAACAGTATATCGTAACAAAGACAAGAGAGTTTAGTGCGGTATGCCCCTTTAGTGGCCTTCCAGATTTAGCCGATGTAATAATTGAGTATTTTCCAGAAGGTGGAAAATGTGTAGAATTAAAATCATTAAAATATTATTTTGTGAGTTTTAGAAATGTTGGTATTTATCAGGAAGCAGCTACTAAGCGTATATATGATGATCTTAGCACACTTTTGGGGACATCAAAAATAAAGATCACTACTATTTATAATACTAGAGGTGGATTTGATACGACTTGTATAGAAGGATCACTTTAGCATATTATTATGAAACACCTTAAAAATATCTTATTTGGATGGTTTATAATTGGAGTTGCAATATTTGTTATGAACGATTATCTATATTATGATTTACCTTTGAATGAGAGTAATAAACCTTTTTTAGAGCATATTATTATTGGATGGTTAATATTCATATCAACCGCTTTAACATTTATTTTATTTTACAAGGAGAAGAAAAAATGAGTTACGCCGAAAGATTATATAAAGCTATTACACTTAACGTTGAATTTTATGAATCAGTTGAGGCTGATAAGTCTTTAACTAGGCAAGCAATGATGACAGTAGCATTAGTTTCTGTCGTACAAGGATTGGTAGTTGCTGGTATAGCTGCACCTATCGCTTTAGCACAAGGTGTATTAGGAAGTATTATTAGATGGTTTATTTGGGCATTCTTTATTGCATTTGTTGGAACAAGAATATTGCCAGAACCAGAAACAGAATCTGATACTGGTGAGTTATTACGCACTTTAGGTTTTGCATATGCACCAGGATTGCTAATCGTATTTAAGTTCCTGCCTATTATTGGAGTTTTTATAGATCCACTAGTAGTTATTCTACAGCTAGCTGCAATGACAGTAGCGGTTAGACAAGCATTAGATTTCACCTCCACAGTGAGAGCTGTAGGAGTATGTATTGTAGCTTTTGTAGTAATGTTGATAGCATTATCTTTATTTATTCTATTCACCTCATTCTTTGTTGGGGTAGCTGAGAGTGCTATAGCACCAACGGCTCCGTTGATGGGTGTGTAGAGATTCTACTTTAAGTTGTGATCAAATATTTTTATAATATGAGCAGAAATTTATAATGGGGATAAAGATTGATATGAAAAAAAATATTTTAATTTTATGTATTATGGCATTAATGGCTTGTGATGCTTCAACTACCATGGGAACATCTGGAACTAATAACAATTCCGATGGTTCTGGAACAGGTGGTAATAATAATGGTGGCAGTAACTCAGGTGATAATAATACCGATCTACCTATGGGATTCTCAAAATTTATAGACGCTTATACTGATGTATATGTTTCTGGAGATTATGTCGTCGTAGAAACCACTGGAGTACCAAACCATAGTAGTCCTTATTGGGGTGCCGGTCATCCAAATTATTCTTCTCCTCAGTCTGGCATGAATGTAAATCCAAACATAATTACTGCTCAAAATTTTAAATTCTATATTCCTCTTTCACCAACTGTTGCTAGTTCAGTTTCTAGTACACCTCTTGGATCTATTGGAGTATCATTGAGTGGAGTACCATTTTTCAATCAATACGGTGGTCCAAATAATCAACCTTTAGATAATGAAATAGCTTCATTTGACAGTTATTACGGGCATCCACAACAATCTGGTGAATATCATTATCACTGGGAACCCTTATACTTGACCTCTGAAGATAAATCAATTTTAGTAGGGTATTCATTAGATGGATTTCCAATCTATGGACCTACAAATCAATCTGATGGTCAGTATCCAACAAATCTTGACGAGATAAATGGACATACTCATGTTACGGAAGAGTATCCAGATGGAACTTATCACTATCATGCTACAGCAACTGTCCCTTATTTGATTGGTGGATTTAGAGGACAAGTAGGATCTTCCGGTGGCGGCGGTTACTACACGAACTAAATTTCTTGTATTTTTTTCTTTTTTATTAATTTCTTGCGGGGAAAAAATCAACATTACAGAATTCGAATTAATTGATGGGATGGATACCCAACGATTCGTCCGAGTAAATAATTACTCAGGCACAATCACTATTACGTATATAGATGACGTAACAATCAAATCTAAAAGAAGATATATTAAAGGTAAAAAAAATGGAGTTCATGAAGGTTGGTGGCCAAATGGAAATAAAAAGTACCTATACTACTTCAAAGAGGACCAAAGCTTTGGCACTCACAAGCAATGGCATTCAAACGGAGAATTATTTACATTAAAAAATTTTAAAACAGGTGTTGAGCACGGTGAGCAAAAGTCTTGGGATCAAAATGGAGAGCTTATGTATAAATATATCTATGATAATGGAAGAAAATATGGTATTCAAGGCTCAATAATTTGTAATGGTGGAAATGAACTTGAGGTATTGAATTGATTATTTTAAAAGACTATCAAGCTGACTTCTTCGATTTTGTTCTATCTTCAAATAGTTTAAATGAACCGCAGGTTGGTTTTTTAGACAAAGAAAAATTACAGTCATTATTAAATCAGAGTAATTATTGTAAAGTTGCATTTTATAATAACGAACCTGCAGGATTCCTTCTATGCCTACCAGAAGATGTTGATTATGGTAGTTTAAATTATAAGTGGGTTTCGGAAAGATATTCTAACTTTATTTACATCGACCGTATATCAGTAATTGAAAAATTTCAAAATGTAAATATAGGAACAGCTTTATATACAGATTTAGGATATTTCTCCATAGAAAAAGGATATGATACTATACTATGTGAAGTTAATATTATGCCGCCAAATCCAGGCTCAATAAGATTTCATAAAAAGTTTGATTTTGTTGAATGTGGTTCGCAATTTACGGAGGGCCGAACCAAAGAAGTTCAGTTCTTCTATAAAGAATGTAACAAATAATTTGAAAGGATTTTTATGAGTAATTTTTGGCACGATTTATTTTTTCCTTTATTTTTCTTTGTTGTATTTGTTGCAGCTCATATTGGACTATATATCATGATTTTTAAAGGAGATAAATCAAAATGAATAAAAAACAAAAATTAGCAAAAAGAAAACAAAAGAAATCTCGTCTTAGATTAAAAGCAAAACAGGCTGCACTATTAAAAAATAAAAAGGTTACTACCCCTAAAGTCGAAGAAAAAAAACCAGCAACTAAAAAGGTAGTCGTAAAGAAAACAGAAGCTAAGAAGCCAGCAGCAAAGAAAACAGCAGCTAAGAAGCCAGCAGCTAAGAAGTCAGCTGCAAAGAAAACAGCAGCAAAAAAGCCTGCAGCAAAGAAAAAAGTAGCTAAAAAGACTGAAAAGGATTCATAATAGGATTAAGTGATGGGTTCAAACACTACCTTCGGGGTATTTATTGTTTGTCTTCAAGTTTTATTAAGACATAAGAGGTATATGTTTTTTGTTATCTTTTTTGTTTTATTTCCATTACATATCGTCATTAATAGACTATTCCTTTTTTTAGATCATATACTATTTTCTCATTTTGAAATAGTAGAGATAAAAAAACCAGTACTTATTATGGGGTTTAATAGAAGTGGAACAACTTTTTTTCATCACTTACTATCTAAATCAAAACAATTTACAACTTCAACTACATGGGATTTCGTAGTTCCATCAATTTCCTTAAAAAAGATTTTATGGTTTATTCGTCCCATCCTTTCAATGTTAAACCTCGATCAACTAGAGACAAAAGAAAAGGGACATAAAGTTGGTTTGGATGATATTGAAGAAGATGAGATGTTAATATTCCTTCATAAGCTTGATTCTAAATGGATTTCAAATAATCTTATTCCATGGATGAAGTATGACATAAAATTTAAATCATTTACAAGAGAGCTCTATATTGATAGTAAAAAGAATGAAAAGAGAAATATAGATTCAATGCGTTTCGTTAAGCAGTTTTGGAAACGACAAACACTCAAAAATAACCATAGGCAACTTCTTTCAAAGTCCAACCCATTTATTTTTCGTTTAAAATCAATCATCAAGGTATTCCCAGATGCAAAAATTATTTTTATTGTTAGAGATCCAATTGAGACAATTACATCTTTTTTCTCAATGCAAGAACGTATAAAGTATGGAAATATGATGACAAAAAAGGAGTTAGATTTATATCGAGTTGAAGCATACAAAGAAATTATAGATTGGTATCAAGAAACAGAAAAGGCAAAACAGTTTATAAATAAGAATGATTTTCTTGTTTTAAAATACGATGATTTGAAAAAAGATCTTTATGGTTCAGTTGATAGGTCATTCAAATTTATTGGCCAGGAAATGAATAAAGAATTTGAAAGTCTATTGTATGAAAAATCATCTAAAAAGCATATTAAAAAGCATCAAAATAAAACCATTAACGATTTTGGATTCACTGAAAAACAAATAAAAGAAGATTTTGCTTTTGTTTATCAGGAATACTTTAGCTAATTTTTTCGCTGATATGAAAAAAAATATTATTTTAATCGTCGCTTTAATAGCAATTGGTATTATTGGTAGAGTGATTCCTCATCCCTATAATTTTACTCCAATAACTGCTGTAGCTTTATTGTCTGCACATGCCTTTAAAAATAAGTGGATTGCGTTACTACTACCTTTAGTATCTTTTTGGATCAGTGACTTAATTATTAATAATTTTGTTTATGCAGGGTATTATGATAGCTTTAAAATATTCTCTCCTGGAATATTCTGGATTTATGGATCAATAGCATGTATCTCTTTGATGGGAAGATTTTCTCTCAAAAAAATTAATCCTAAAAAAATTGGACTATCCAGTATTGCAGGATCGATAATATTCTTTATAATAACTAATTTTGGAGTCTGGGTAATGAGCCCGATGTATGCTAAATCACTGATAGGATTAATTCAATGTTATTCACTAGCAGTTCCATTTTTTGGTGGTTCAATTTTAGGAGACTTAGTATACTCATCAGTTCTTTTCTATAGCTACAGCTTAGCATTTTCAAAGGATCTTCTTTTACAAAAAGCAAAGAATGTTAGCTAAAGCCATATAATTATAAATTTTAAATTTAATTGGCATTACACAAATAACTCTTTATATTGCCCCGAATATTATTTTAATTATTAACTAACAAAGAGAGAAATATGAGTGACAGAGAAAAAGGTACTGTAAAGTTCTTTAATGAAAAAAAAGGTTACGGTTTCATCACTAAAGAAGATGGAAACGACGTTTTTGTTCATTTCTCTAGCATCGAATCAGATAATGATTTTAAGACTCTTAAACAAGACCAAGCGGTTGAGTTTGAAGTAGAGTCCGATGATAGAGGTGATAAAGCAGTCAAAGTAACAGCAGTTTAGTAGTATATAGTTAGTTTGTAATTACATAATATATTTATTAAAGCTTTAAGAGAATTGCCTCAGTAGCTCAATGGTAGAGCAGTGGCCTCTTAAGCCATTGGTTGTAGGTTCGAGTCCTTCCTGGGGTACATAATCAAATGAATCTGAAAGATAAAAATATAGTTATTACTGGTGGAGCCGATGGTATCGGTAAAGCACTAGCAAAACGATTTCTAAACGAATCCCCTAATTCTGTCCACCTGATCGACATTAATCCTAATGTTATTCATGTGGCAGAATTAATGGGAGTCAAAGGATATGTCGTAGATGTATCTAATTCTGATAATCTAAAATCAACTCTTAATAAAATTATTAATCAAATTAGTAAGATTGATTTATTTTGTTCAAATGCAGGCATTCAAGAATTTGGAACATTAAGCACAACTGATGAATCTTGGGATAAAACATGGCAAGTAAATGTTATGTCTCATATTTATGCAGCGCGTGTATTAATCCCCCACATGGTTGATAATGAAGATGGTTATTTCTTAATAACTGTTTCTGCAGCTGGTTTATTGAATATGCCTGGAGCAATGTCTTATGCTACTACAAAGCATGCAGCATTAGGTTTAGCCGAAAACTTATCTATTATGTATGGAAACAAAGGCGTAAAGGTTTCAGTACTTTGTCCGCAGCTCGTTGAAACAGATATGGTGACTTCAACAGGAGTATTAGATATAAATCATCCATTGATGAGAGATGGATTATTGAGTCCAGATCAAGTAGCCGATGATACTGTCAAGGGCCTTGAAAAAGAAGATTTCTTAATTTTACCACACCCACAGGTACTGCAATATCTTCAAGGAAAGGCTCATGATTATGACGCATGGCTTGCAAATATAAGAAAGTTGGTAGAAAAATGAAGAATAGTATACTGAAGTGGCTAATATTTTTAAGATTCTTTTTCCCAGAACTAAACAGACATACTAAGCTATTATTTTTATCCCAGTTTATTTTTTTTATTGGAAGTATTGTTCTCTCAATTTTACATATTGATAAATTAAATATAGCAGTATATCACTTATTTTCCGCTTTGGTATTTTTGTTCAGTATGAATTACATTAAAAATAGTTCATTTAAGATATGATAAAAAAAAGGCAGATTATTCATCTGCCTTCTTTTGAAAAAATATAATTATGTCTTAAAAGGCCATTCCAATACCTACATATAAACCCTTGAGCAATAATTGCAATTCTTTCTGTTCTTTTTCAGAGTATAAAGAATAGTTTAATCCGAGATTTAAATAAACTTGAGATGGGCTCTGTAGTTGAAATAACCTTCCAACTGTACCTTGAATATGTTGATCATTAGTATCTTTTGGCTTATAAACTCCAGTCATATAAAAGTCAGGAAACGTGTACATTAATCCAAGTCCGTATTCTGTACCCAGACCATTTGATTTATAATATTTAGCATACGCTCCTAAATTATCCATAAAGAAATAACCTACTTCTGGCTTTAATGTAAAAGTTGGATCTCCTTGTACATCCGCTGGTGCATTACTTCCCTCGACATCATATGTTAGAACTTCACTTCCAAGATATAAAGTTCCTCTACTAAACTGGCTACCAAAGAATCCAATTTCATCTTGAGCAAATGTTAGTTGAGATAACAATAGTGAGAATAATAAAAACTTTTTCATGATTTTTCCTTTTTGTTAATCATAATTCTAGACTCATCAAATTTGCATTCTTTTTTTCATTATTGTCAATAAGATAAAAGTTTGTTTATATCATCAATCAAATAGCTTATTTCTAATGAGGAAGTCCCGTTATAAATTCCTCTAATTTGTCGATTCTTATCAATAAGTATAACATTTTCTGTATGGATTAAACTATTCTCATCATGATTGGCAATAGAAGCAATTGCAAAGTAACCCAATTGTGCCATTCGAATAGTTTCTTCTATTGGACCTGTAAGTAAAAACCATTTTTCATTATTAATATTATTGATAGAAGCATATTTTTGTAGTCGTTCAATATTATCTACTTTTGGATCAACGCTATGGGATAAAATCAAAACATCATCATTCTCTTCAAATACACTTTGCACTTCTTTTATATTATTAGTGAGGTCTATACATATAGATGGACAAGATGTAAAAAAGAAATCAACTATATAAATTTTATTTTCAACAGTCTTCTCCGAAACTATATTTCCATTTTGATCGATAAAAGAAAAATTTGGCACGATATGCTCTTTTTTTCCTACCAAGGAAGGATGAACTAAGTTAGAGCGTAAATCTGAAGGAGTAAAAATTGGAAGTACAAATTCCTGTTCTTTTGGTATAGACAAATACCATAAAACTGGAAAACAGATTAAAAGAAATAGAATTAATTTTTTTTTCATGTAACTCTATTAAATTAACACTATTATGATTAGTTGGAAATGTAAACATACATGGAAAAAATCCGCAGTTAATACTGCATGGTGTCTACTAGGATGTTCTATTGGTGATTTTGGAACTATATTTACATTTCAAATGATTGAACATAGTTGGTCTGTGTGGCAAGTAATGTCACTTGCAATCATAAATGGTTTGTTAACAAGTATTGCATTAGAAACTTTTATTTTGAGTAGGCAGATGATATTAAGCTTGGCTTTTAAAACAGCTATTGGTATGAGTTTTATTTCAATGGTAGCAATGGAAACTGCAATGAATGTCACTGATGTATTATTAACTGGTGGAGCATTACTTACTTGGTGGGTAATGCCTATAATGTTATTAGCAGGCTTTTTAACTCCTTGGCCTTATAATTATTGGAGATTAAAAAAGTATAATGTTAGCTGTCATTAAATGGATTTTATTTTCTTTTTAAACGTTATTTCAGCTTTTTTTTTAACAGGAGTAATTTGGACAATTCAAATAGTTCACTATCCATCTTTTCATTATATCGATAAGCTGTCTTTTGTAAATTTTCATCAGTTTCATGAACGTAGAATATCTATTATTGTTATGCCCTTAATGATCTTAGAATTAATCTCTTCAGTTGCTCTTTATTTTAATGATATGTCGAATCACACTTTTTTATTAAATCTTATAGTTGTTGGATTGATATGGTGTTCAACCTTCTTTATACAGGTTCCAATTCATAATATTCTTTCTCAAAAAAAAGATAATGCGATGATTGAAAAGTTGGTGAATACTAACTGGATAAGAACTTTTCTTTGGTCAATGAGGATGCTATTAATAATTGATGAACTTATAACCTAACTTTTATTAGATTCTTTGAATCATGAATGAATTTATTTTATTTGGTACTACTCATTTATTAACCCTCGCAATCATCTTTGCAATCTCGCTTGGAGTTCCTTTTTTTCTGCGAGATAAATATAGCTTAGATTCTCTTTCGCAGTTTGAAAAAATCCTGGGATGTGCACTTATTTTAAACGAGCTAATGAAACCATTCTATTTAATTGCATTTGGAGACTATCGATGGACAAATACAGTTCCACTACATGCCTGTCATATGTCTTCTTATGCTACAGGTCTTTTTTTGCTAACACGACACCAACGCTTTTTTGATTTTGCATATTTTTGGGGGCTTGGCGGAGGAACGATGGCTCTTCTAACTCCTGATGTAGAATTTACTTTTCCAGATCTTGATTTTATTACATTATTCTCAGGGCATGGACTGCTATTTTTTGGACTCATGTATATTGTAATTGTAATTGGTCAAAAAGTAACATTTTCTTCTTTAGTTAATGCATTAAAATATTCACTGATTCTATTACCAATTATGTATGGCTTAAATCTATTAATTGGGGGAGAACCTGGATACGAGGCAAATTTATGGTATTTAATGAAAGCTCCAGCAGGTGAGTCTTTAATGACCCTTTTTCCAGATCCTCCAATGCATGTCATTCCAGTATTTCCTTTGGTGGCAGGAATATTTTATATGCTATATTTACCATTTTATTTTGCTGAGAAGAAATCTAAGTGAAAACCTTAATTCTGATCGGTATAATTATAATATCATTTTTGAAGAGGAGAAATAAATGAAAAAAACATTAACAGTTCTAATGACGATTATATTTTTTTCAAACATTGCTTACGCATCTGAAAATTTTTTAAACAAAAAATTTCCGACTGTCTCCGGAACTTCACTTTCGGGAAATGATGTGACATTTCCAGATGATATCAGTGGAAGAGTAGCAGTTTTATCAGTAGCATTTAAACAAAAAGCTCAGCTGTGTATAAATACGTGGGCAGATGAATTATTACCAAAGTATGGCATCGATCAAAATGTTCAATACTATGAGATTCCTATGTTAGGAGGTCAATGGACAATGGCACGTAATTGGATTGATGGAGGAATGCAAAATGGTGTACCAAAGCCATTACATGATTTTACCGTAACATACTATGGACCTTTAAGAGAATACTATAAATCACTTGGGATTAGTAGTAAAAAAAGTTGTTATATTTATGTACTTAATCAGGATGGAATCATTAAGGGTAAATTTGATGGATTTTCTACTCCTGAACAGATAAATGAATTATTTACACTTATTGACTCATTGAATGAATAAAATATTAGAACATTATGAACCATTTTTAAAAGCGACTGAACAAGCAGCTATTGCTGCTGCTAAATTGAGAGGTTGTAGAGACGGAAAAATAGCAGACCAGGCTGCTACAGAGGCAATGAGATCAGTTTTAAGTAATCAGGAAATTTTAACTACGGTTGTAATTGGAGAAGGAGAGCGAGATGAGGCCCCCATGTTATTTATTGGAGAAAAATTAGGCAAAGATAATAGTGAGATAAAAGTTGATATTGCTGTAGATCCACTGGAATGTACTAATCACTGTGCCTTTGATTTACCAGACTCTATTGCAGTTCTTGCAGGGGCACCTGCAGGATCGTTACTACATGCTCCAGACACATATATGAATAAGCTGTGTGGTAGAAAAGAATTAATTGGTCATATTGGGCTAACAAAGACAGTAGAAGAAAATTTAGTAGCTACTGCAAAAGTTTTAAAGAAAGACGTCAAACATTTGAAAGTGATTGTGATGGACAGAGATCGTCATAAAGATTTAATAGCATCAATAGAATCTTTTGGGGTGAGTCCTATTTTAATAGGTGATGGAGATGTGACCGGAGGATTAAAGGCAGTACAAGGAGAAGTAGATTTATTGTATGGTATCGGAGCAGCTCCAGAAGGAGTAATTACTGCAACTGCAGTTAGAGCTCTAGGTGGGTTTTTTGAAGGCCAATTAGTTTTTTATGATAAAGAATTTGAAAGTAGGGCTCAAAAAATGGTTGGAAGTGATATCAATAAAATTTGGACTGCAAATGATCTGTGTACATCTGATGATACATTTTTTATAGCAAGCGGTGTTTGTTCGGGGTGGGTTCCTGGAGTAAAATTTGTAGAAGATAGAGCAATGGTAACTTCAAAAATAATCTTTGGAGGTACTGGAGAAGTTAAGTTGATTACTAACGAATATAATTTAGGAGGACTTGATGTCTGAACTACATAGTGTTGCAGCACGAATGGTTGCAAAAGGAAAAGGAGTTTTAGCTGCTGATGAAAGCACTGGAACTTGCTCAAAACGATTTGAAAGTATAGGCGTAGAATCTACACCTGAAACTCGATGTAATTATCGAAGTACTCTTTTTACATCACCTGGATTAGAAAAATATATTAGTGGAGTCATATTATATGATGAAACTTTTAGACAAAAAATTTCTGGATCAGATAATCTTATTCCTGAATATTTGCAGTCAAAAGATATATTGCCTGGAATTAAAGTTGATACTGGAGCGCACCCTCTAAAAGAAGGTTCAGAAGAAAAAAATACAACAGGATTAGATGGATTATCGGAAAGACTTGGAGAATACTATTCTCTAGGTGCCCGTTTTGCAAAATGGAGAGCAGTCATTACTTTGGGTCATGGAATTCCAACAGATGATTGTATTTTAGCTAACGCTCAAGGCTTAGCCAAGTATGCCTTATTATGTCAACAAGCAAATTTAGTACCAATTGTTGAGCCTGAAGTTTTAATGGATGGTAATCATACCATCGATAAATCATTTGAAGTAACAGATAAAACATTAACTGAAGTATTTGATCAGTTAGAAAAGCACCATGTTGATTTAAAAGGAATAGTACTTAAACCTAATATGGTATTGTCAGGCTACAGTTGTGAAAATCAAGCAAGCATTGAACTTGTTTCAGAAAAAACTTTAGAATGCTTGAAAAAAAATGTTCCATCAGATGTTCCTGGTATAGCCTTTCTTTCAGGTGGGCAGTCTAATGATCTTGCAACTGCACACTTAAATGAAATGAATAAAAAAGACACTGACTGGAATGTAACATTTTCATATGGAAGGGCGTTACAGCAAGATGCCCTAAAAGCGTGGTCAAAAAATTTAGAAAATCCTCAATTAGCTCAGCAAGCTTTACTTACTAGAGCTAAGGCTAATAGTTTAGCTACTAGATCTAATCTCTGATTTGAAAGACCATTAATTTTTCAGATGATTCAATAGTAAAACTGCCCCCCAAAGACTGATTTCTAATTGCTCGCGTAGAAGGAGATAATTTATATGAATCTAAAGGATATTCAAGATTTGTAGAAGTAACCTTATTATTCATTTCAAAACTAACAATACTTACAGTCTCTCCTTTAAAAGAATCGAATACAGTTTTTCCTATGCAGGGTGTGATGGTAGAATAATCTGTATAAATTTTAAATTCTATAGCATCATAATAATCGTTAATAGCAAAAAAATTTCCTAAAAAATGATCTTCACTTTTTCCGGGAAATCCAAATATTGATAATGATAAATAGTTATTATCAATACACCAGTCTAACGCTTTTTCCAAGTCCGTTTTATTTTGATCCTCTGTATGAACTATTTCAGAAACTTTATCTTTATAAGATAGCCTTATTGAATCAAAATCTCCTATAGCTATCGATGGTATGATGCCCTGGTCAATTAAAGTATTTGTTGCGCCATCAACTGCAATCACTTTTTCAGCTGATTTAATTTTATCAATAATTCTACTATCAGTAGGAAATTCTCCATTAATAACCATTGCAATATTTGTTTTGTGATTCATATATACAATTAAATTAACATAACTTTTTTAGTGTTCCATTATAATAAGAAAAATATATCAAAATCCTATCTCAAATAACTTGCAAATAAATTTTTCCTGTAATAGTATCTTTTGAATTAAGTAGTAAAAAGAGAAAAAACTTTTATGAGAAAATCGATATTTATTATACTTTTATCTTTTATTTATGCTCAAGGGTTTGACCTGTCTGGAAGAATTATTTCTCAAAGCACACTTAATCCAATTCAGGATGTTAATATATTTATCCAGGATAGTGAACTAGGAACGGCATCTAGTAAAGAAGGATTATTTACGTTCACAGGATTAGAATCTAATAATTACACTCTAATAGTAAGTGCTATTGGATATAAAGATAAATATATAACAATCAATCTCAATCGCAATTTTTTAAACTTATCCATTGAATTAGAAGATGAATCTGTTTTAGCAAAAACCTTAAATGTTGTAGGGCGATTCCCATCTAAGCACGTTCCCTATTTGACTGAAAATATTTCTAATCAAGATATAACAGATAATGATTATCAAACAATGTCTGAATTATTTAGAAATGTTGGAGGCGTTGATGTTCAAATGGAACACAATAATGGCCGTAATGCAAATTTTTCTATTCGAGGTTCATCCGACTATAAACCAGGTGGTTACAATAATAGAGTTTTAGTTTTGCTAGATGGATTCCAAATCAGTATGCCCTACTCAGGTTCCATTGATTGGAACGGGATGCCATTAGACTTTCTTGATAGAGTAGAGGTTGTAAAAGGTCCTGTCTCGTCTTTATATGGTCAAAACTCTATGGGCGGAATTATTAATTTAGTCACCAAAAATTATTCAGAAGAGTTTATTAATTCAAAAGTCACTTTAGGAAGTTTTAATAAAAAAGATATTAATATTGGAATGAATAATATGCATAATAATGTTTCCTATACGACATTATTACAATATAAAAAAGGTGATGGACATCGATTCAATGCTCAATATGAGCAAAATAATCTTTATGTTAAAATGAATAATAAAGATAAAGATTTGTCTGTGTCTTTTATAGCTAATCGATCATCAAATGGTCAGCCAGGTTTTTCTGTCGAAGAAAGACCATCTTTGATATCTTATCGATTATCAGATAGAGATTCTGTTTACTTGCAATTATTTAAAAAGCAAAATCTTAATAACAATAATAATTTAGTTTATTCTGCGAGTATTAATCATTTCTATACATATTATCAAGATAGAACTGATACTCCGGAAGATGAAGGTCAAGATGATACATTTTATAATGATACAAGCTTAAATCTAAGAGCTGAATATCAAAAATTATTTAATGATAAATCGTATCTTATTGTTGGATCAGACCTTATTGCTGAACGGTCAGATATATCTATATATAAAGATGTATATAGTAATCCAATGCAGTTTACTGCAGGTGTTTTTGCACAAAATAGAATTATATTAAGTGAAAAATTATTACTTGGTGTTGGTTTAAGAATTGATTACAGATCAATTGATCGAGGAGACATTTATAGCAATAAAACATTTAGCAATGTATCTCCAAAAGTTAATCTGAGTTACAAACAAGATATCTATTCAACATGGAATTTTGCTTTAAGTAAAGGATTCAGGTCCCCTTCGTTATCAGAAATGTTTTTACAGTATGCAACGGATTATGGACTATACACGCAAGGTAACCCTAATTTAATACCAGAACAACTATATGGATTAGATATAGGATATGATCTTTCAAATTTATCTGACTTATCTTTTTCAGCAAGCACTTTCTATTATGTGTATGAAGATATGATAGACTTTGTGTATGGATTACCCGTAGTAGCTCGTAATAGATCTGATATCAGTTCATGTGGATTAGAAACAAACATAAATTATAAACTTAATGACAGAATTAGTATTAATGCCGGCTATACTTATTTACGTGTAAATGACTTAAATGATATTGACCCTATTTTATATCGCCCAAAACATAAATTAGTATCTAGTATCAAATATACTAAAGGCAAAATAAGTAATATTATATCTATGAGATATCAATCAGAACAAGACTACCAAGATTTTTTAAGTGATGATCGTGAATATGAAGGCAGTGAAATTAGATTCCCTATTAAAAAGTTAGATGCATTAATGCTATTTAACTACAATGGAAGCTATCAGTTATTAGGTAGTAAAATTTCTTTTAAAGTATCGAATATATTTGATGTAGACTATCAGCTTATACAAGATTATCCTATGCCTGGACGGGTGGTAAGTCTTGGCTATGAAAAATCATTTTAGATAGTAATGCTTAAGTAAAATTACAAAGTAATGAGATTGTATCTCAAAAAGGCTTGTGTGTAATTTTTTTCAATATTAAAATTCATGACTATTTAAGAATAGATAAATAAAAAAAGGGGAAAAAATGAATATTCTAAGAAAAACTACAATAGCTACACTTGCTTTTTCAATGATGTTTTTTGTATCATGTGAAGATAGTGGAAGTAGCGATCCAGCTACAACTGGAACATTAAATCTTACTATTAATGTTTCTAATCCAGAAGCATGGCCGTCAGAAGGAACAGTATTTGTTTCATTAGATAAAACTTGGCCTCCATCAGGAGCACCATACAAGAGTGTTGTAGTTGAAAGTAGTCAAGTACAAGGCGGCACTATTAGTCTTATGTTTGATGAATTAGATTTTGATAGCTATAAATTAGCATCTATTTCGTGGAGAGATCCAAATGATGCTAATCCACAAACTAATCAATATGTTTGGGGAACGCATAGTGGAAACATGTTTGCACCAACTGGACAATTTATATTTTACGCAGATGCTACAGAGTTTACATTTAGTCAAGACATGGACACGCTATCATTAGTGATAGATGCTACCGTTAATACAGGTAGTTGAATTCAAATAAAAATGATATGAAAAAGGCGAATAATTCATTCGCCTTTTTTTTATTATATGATGATACAATTATCGTAAACGATCTGCTACGAAATCCCAGTTAATAAGATTATCTAGTATCGCCTTTACATAATCAGGTCTAACATTTTTATAGTCAAGATAATATGCATGCTCCCATACATCTACTCCCATTAAAGCATGCTCTCCATGTGCGAGTGGATTCTCAGCATTTGGTAATCCCCTTAAATCTAACTTTCCATCTTTTTCAATAAGCCATGCCCATCCACTTCCAAACACACCTACTGCTTGTTGAGTAAAGTTTGATTTGAAGGTTTCATAATCACCAAAAGATTCATTTATTTTTTCTAATAATTTTCCATTAGGTGTATTACTTCCGCCAGGTTTCATTTGATCCCAGTAAAGTATATGATTCCAAGCTTGGCCGGCATTATTAAACACTTTTTTATTATCTTCTTCAAAGCTTTTTACAACTACTTCATCTAAATCCATATCCATGAACTTTGTACCTTCTGCAAATGTATTCAACATATTAAAATATGCCTGATGATGTTTTCCATAATGTAAATCTACTGTTTGAGAGGATATAGTCGGCGAAAGATCGTTTGGATTATATGGTAGTGCTGGTAAGACAAATTTTTTGGTATCATTCATAAAAAAACTCCTATTAATTGTTATAACTGTTTTAAATTTAAATCCAATTTAACAAACAAAAGAGAAAATTATGACTCAAATAAAATTAGGTGACCAAGTAGTAGATCTTTCAGGTTCACTTCCAGCGGTTGGTTCAGAAGCTCCAGACTTTTTATTAGCAAATAATGATTTAGTAAATATGACTTTAAAAGATTTTGAAGGCAAACGATTAGTATTGAACATTTTTCCTACTCTGAATACTCCAGTATGTTCAGCTGCAGCTCATAAGTTCAATGAGCTTGCGAGCGATATGGATAATACGGTAGTGATTTGTATATCAAGAGATTTAGCTTTAAGCCAAAAACAGTTTTGCATTGCTAACAATTTAGATAATGTACTTTTTCTTTCTGATATGCGTAACCATGATTTTGCAAGTGACTATGGCGTTTTACATACAAATGGAAAATTTCAAGGCCTTTTAGCTAGATCCGTTGTGATTATTAATACTGATGGATTAATTAGTTATACTCAATTACTTGATCAAACTGGACATGAACCAGACTATGATGATGTACTCAATGCGCTTACTTAGCAATTAGAACAGGACAATTACATTGCTGAGCAATACTAATTGGCTTGCTGCCAAAAAAGTACTTTAAAATGGGATTCTTTGGAGACACTCCAAGCATAACTAGACTATCATCTTTTGCATATTTCACTACAGTTTTTACAGGATCACCTTCAAGAATAATTGCAGAATTTTTGATACCGTTATTCGTGAATTTTTTCTGAGTTCTTTTTAATATATTTTTAAGTTTTTCATCAGATGGCTTATTTTCTAATACCGTAATAATTTCTACAGCCATTTTCTTAGACTTTGCAAACTGTTGAGCAATTTCAATTGCTTTATTTGATCCCAAAGAATTATTTACGGGCAATAATATTTTATACTTTTTATTTACTGAATAGTTTTTCACTACCATTACAGAGCTGTCGATAAACTGTACTAATTTATGATGCATTCCATTATTACCACCACCACCAATAATAGTTATATCATGATTATTTCTTTCTACCTCTGTTTTTAGCTGATCAATAATCTCACCGGTACGTAATATTAAATCAATTTTATTTGAATGACTTCCTTTGAGAATTACACGCATTCTAGAATTTTCTTCATCAATAATAAGGTGGTCATTAAAATTGACATTGCTATCTTTCTTTTTAATGTACTTTTTTGACTCTAAAAAATCATATGCCCACTCTAAGGTTCTCACTCCAGGTCTATATAATTCTCTATCGTCTAAGTTTTGATGCACAACACTAACATCTTTTTCAGAAAATTGACTAATTTTTTTACCAACATATGCAATAGTAGTAGTTGCCTCAAATGAATTAGCGATTTTCATTCCAAGGTCTAATGTTGGTTTGGAATATTCCTTACCACCAATTGCAATTAAAATATTCATAGCGTTACCCAATAGAATTGTGACATTAAATATAAAATAGCAATTGAACTAGCAAACATCAATAGTCCAACTTTGAAAAAAGTTTTAGTACTAACTAAGCCGGTAGAATAAAGAATCATTGCTGTAGGTGATGAAATAACGGTAAGGAATGAAAATCCAGATGCTATAGCAGCAGACAAAGCAAAAGAGATGTCGGAAGGTTGTAATTCAATTGCCATAGGCCCTAAGAGTGAAATTGTAGCCGAGCTTGTAAAAAAATTAGCAGTTAGGCCAGTTAAAATTGCCATAAAAGGCCAACTTAGATTTAAATCACTTTCAGGCATTAATCCTAACATTGCATTAAATTTTTCAACCATCCAAGTAGATGCTCCTGTTTCATTAATTTGAAATCCTAAGGAAATGGTTGCAGCAAAAAGAAGTATTACACCCCAGTTTGTATTTTTATTAATCACTTCCCATGATACCATTCCACAAATCATAAAGATTAAAGCGCCGCACAGAGCAATGATGCCCAAGCCGAATTGTTCATTAAATAAAAACCAACTGGTAACAATAAATAAAATGATAACAGAAGAAAAAAGATGATTAATATTATTTTTAGTATTCGATTTAGCTACCTTCTTTTTATAGCCTTGAATTTGAATGTTTTTAAGTGAGGTTGGAAAAGCAAATTGCAAAACAAAATAGGCAACAACTAATTGCATTATTAATATTGGATATGCATGTTTCATCCATTCCCAATAATCAATATGGATACTACTGAATTCTTGTAAGTAATTAATCATAATTACATTTCTTGCTCCACCAGATGGTGTTCCAATAGATCCAATAATAGTTCCATATGCCACTGAAAATAAGGTAAGCAATACTGCATTTTTACCATCAGTTTGTTTTGTATCAATATTTTTTACAACCGATAGTCCTATAGGAAGCATGATAGCAATTATCGTATGTTCCCCTAGAAAAGAAGAAAGAATTGCAGAAATAGTCATTAGTCCAGCAAGGAATAATCTTTTACTTCTACCAAACATTCGTATGATAACTTTTGCTAATCTTATATCAAGACCTTGATGGACAATAGCAATAGCAAACATCAAAGATCCCATCACAAATAATACAGCATCATTCATAAATGATGCTGCAACCACATCTGGTGGTGCTACACCCAATAAAACTTGTAGTACTAATGTCAATAGTGCTATTGCTGGAAATGGTATAGGCTCAAATGTTACTAATGTGAAAACCATCAATAGGATAATTAAGCTATGATACGCAGGAGCTGTTAAGCCTATCGGTGTACCTAAATTCAATAAAAAAATTGCTAATAAAACACTAAAAACAAACCATTTTTTTTGAGAAAACCAATATAGCATTGAAGATGAGATTATTTTATAAGACTCGTTCATTGAATCTAATTTATTTAATAAATGAAGAAAAGATAACACTTATGTTATAATTGCTTGACTGCTTGACTGATTCTGACGTAATGTTCAATGCAAGATTTACCTCTATTTTAAATGGTTTTAATATAAAAAAAAGATGCAACTATTTCCAAGATGGACAAATAATTTTCCTGGAATATTCCTTATAGGTGTATTCCTCTTACTATTCTCTTTATCTTCTTTTATCTGGTATTATGGATCACCATATTATACTGATGTAGGTTATGCGCCTACTCAGCCCGTTCCTTACAGTCATAAATTACATGCCGGAGATATGGGTATAGACTGTCGATATTGTCATGTCGGAGTTGAACAGTCCTATTCTGCTGTTATTCCTCCTACAGAAACTTGTATGGGTTGTCATACGTATGTAAAGACAGATAGTGAAAAATTAAAGTTGGTTAGAGAAAGTTGGGAGACTGGAAAACCGATTGAGTGGATTAAAGTTCATATGTTACCAGAATACGCATACTTTAATCATAGCGTACATGTCAACTCAGGGGTTGCATGTATTTCTTGTCATGGAAATATAGCAGAGATGGAAGTAGTGTATCAGGTCAAGCCATTAAGTATGGATTGGTGTTTAGATTGTCATAGATCTGACACGCCAGAGATTAGACCAAAAAACGAAGTAACAAACATGTATTGGACTCCTCCAGCAGATTACGATAATTTTGTTTCATCTTGGGTAGAGCAGCATGGAGATGAAAGACCAGTAGGAGACTGTCAAAAATGTCACAGATAAAAAATAAGTCAAAAGAATTTGTAGATACTAACCAAATTGATCAGAATACTGCTCAATCCCATGAATTTGGTTATTGGAAAAGCTTAAAAGATATTTCATCTTCGGAAGACTACGATAATTATCTAAAACAGTCTGAACATCATGAAGATAATGGTTTATCTAGAAGAAATTTTTTATCTCTTGTGGCTGCATCTGTAGCTTTAGCGGGCTTAGAAGGCTGTAAAAAACCTGTACAAAAAATTATTCCATATGTAGAAGCTGAAATAGCAACTATTCCAGGAATTCCAAAACACTACGCAAGTACTATGCCATTTAAAAATAATGCTCTTGGAATAATTATTGAAAATCATGATGAAAGACCTGTAAAAGTTGAAGGAAATGAAAAGCACCCTGCATCAATGGGTAAATCTAATTCTTTTTCTCAAGCCACCACATTAGATATGTATGATCCTGATAGATCTAGGGGGGTAAGATTTAATGGTAAAAAAGTAGATTGGTCTGAGTACATTAAATATGCACAGTCATTGAACAGCTCTAATGGAAAAAACCTAGCTATTTTATCACAAGAGTCTTCGTCCCCAACAATGCAGTATATGCATAGTGAGTTTAAAAAAGCATACCCTAAAGCGGATTGGGTTACTTATGAACCGATTAATAATGAAAATTTATATAAAGGTATTGAACAAGCTTTTGGTAAAAAATTACAGCCATTTAATCGCTTAGAAAATGCGCAGACTATCCTTTCTGTGGGATCTGATTTCTTAGGGGTTGAAGATAATTGCGTATACCATACTCGAAAATTTGCTCAGAATAGAGATTTAAAAGATGAAACAAGTACAATGAATAGGCTTTATGTTGTTGAAAGCTTCATGACTCCTACTGGATCAAGCGCAGATCACCGTTTGAATGTGCCTAACCATGAATTTTCTTCAGTTTTGAAAGAACTTGCTGGAGAATTAAAAAAATTAGGATTAAAGATTGATGCTAGTCCTATGAAAACATCAAATCATTTATGGATTAAAACTGTAGCAGAAGATTTAATGAAAAATAAAGGTGAATCCATCATTATAGGTGGAAGCGACTTATCACCAGATATTCATTGTTTAATTGCAGGTATTAATAGTCAATTGAATGCACCAATCGATTATTATCCATTAAGTAGTTCACATGTTACTTCGATGACAGATTTCAAAGCATTATGTAAAAAAATGGCAAAAGGCTCAGTAGATAATTTGATTATACTAGGAGGAAATCCAGTATATGATGCTCCTGCTGATTGCAATTTTGAAGCATCTTTAAAGAAAGTAAAATCTTCAGTTCATTTAAGTAATATTTATGACGAAACATCTAAGCATTGCCAATGGAACATTGCACAAGCTCACTTCTTTGAAACTTGGGGAGATGCGATGACATATGATGGTTATGCAAGTATTATTCAGCCACAAATTAGACCTCTCTTTGATTCAAAGAGTGCAATTCAAGTATTAACTCCATTAGTCTTTAAGGAAGATAGAAGTTCTTATGATACTGTTAAAAACGTTTGGAAAAATAGTATTATCAAAGAAACTAATTTTGAGAGAAAATGGGAGAAAATTTTGCATGAAGGTGTTCATGTTAGACCATTATTAAATAGTCAAAAAGTTCGTACTGTAAATAAGGTTTCAACAGCAGTCCTTAGTAAAGAACCAGTTCTTGAGAATAACAAATTTGAAGTAATTTTTGCACCATCCTCCTCTGTTTATGATGGAAGGTATGCTAATAATGGCTGGCTACAAGAGATTCCAAAACCAATTACAAGCTTAACATGGGATAATGCTGCTTTTGTCAGCATGAAGGTGGCAAAAAAATTAAATATTAAGAATGGACAAATGATTGAAATTTCAATTTCAGGCGTTAGTATTAAAGTACCAGCATGGATTGTACCTGGACAGAATCAAAAAACTATTACACTTGAATTAGGTTATGGTAGAGAATTTTCTGGTAGAATTGGTAGCGGAGTAGGCTTTAACGTTTATCCGTTAAGAACAAGTTCAAATATGGGATATGCTATGAACGCTGAAATTAAAACACTGAATGAGACATATCCTCTAGCAAGTACGCAAGAACATTATGGTCTTGAAGAAGATAAGCTTGCAGCTCCAGGTTTTAGCGATTTGTCTACTAATGAAGTGCAATCTAGAATTCCCGACTTAGTCAAACAATCAACGTTAGAAGAATACAAAAAGCACCCAGAATTTGTACAAGATATAGTTGAATCACACAAACCAGACAAAAAAAGAAGCTGGGCAGATCATTCAATGTATAATCCTGAGCCAGAATATGACTACTCAAAAGGTAATCAGTGGGGGATGTCTATAGATTTAACAAGTTGTACAAGTTGTAATGCCTGTTCTATTGCCTGTCAAAGTGAAAACAATATTCCTGTTGTAGGTAAACAGCAAGTAATGAATGGTAGAGAGATGCATTGGATTCGTATTGATAACTATTTTTCTGGTGACCCTGATAATCCAGAGGTATCTACACAATCTGTTGCATGCGTGCATTGTGAATTAGCGCCTTGTGAACAAGTTTGTCCTGTTGGTGCCACTACTCATTCTACAGACGGTGTAAATCAAATGACATATAACCGCTGTTTAGGTACAAGATATTGTGCAAACAACTGCCCTTACAAAGTAAGAAAATTTAATTTTTATAATTATACAAGGGATCTGCCTGAAGTAGTACAAATGGCAATGAATCCTGATGTAAGTATGCGCTTTAGAGGTGTTATGGAAAAATGTACATATTGTTATCAGAGAGTAAGTGAAGCTCGTATTAAGGCAGAAAATGAAAATAGAGATTTAGTTGATGGAGATATTAAAGTAGCTTGTGCACAATCATGTCCAGCAGATGCTATTAAATTTGGAGATATCAATGATCCAAATAGTGAAGTTAGCAAAGCAAAAAGACGTAATCGTGACTATGCGCTACTAGGTCAGCTTGGAACAAGTCCAAGAACTACATATCTTGCAAAAATTAGAAATCAAAATCCTAAATTATCTTCAGGTAGTCATCAAGGAGCACATCACTAGATGATTGATCATAAAATAAAGTCAAAAGCAGAAATTCGCGCTGAAAAACTTCTTCCTGGTAATCAGGACTTTACTACTATAACAGACGATATAGCTGGAGTACCAGAACAAAAAAAGACTCCAATTCAATGGTGGCTTCTATTTGGGTTAGCCTTGTCTTTATTAGCTATTTTTGCTGGTAGTGTTGGATTCCTCATATGGGAAGGTACTGGAATTTGGGGTATTAATAATCCTGTATTCTGGGGATGGGCCATTATTAATTTTGTTTGGTGGGTAGGTATTGGTCATGCAGGAACTTTAATATCTGCAATTTTACATTTGTTTAGACAAAATTGGAGAAATGCTATTAACCGATTTGCTGAAACTATGACCCTTTTTGCTGTGATTTGTGCACTAGTTTTCCCTGGAATCCATGTCGGTAGAATTTGGGTTGCTTACTGGTTTTTACCAATACCAAATCAAATGGGAATGTGGCCAAATATGAGAAGTCCATTAATATGGGATTTCTTTGCTGTGTTCACATATTTTACAGTTTCATTATTATTCTGGTATACAGGACTAATTCCAGATTTGGCAACATTAAGAGATAGAGCAAAGACAAACTTAAAAAGAAAAATCTATGGCTTCTTTGCATTGGGTTGGAGAGGTGGAAATAGACAGTGGCAGCATTATGAGTTAGCTTATTTGGTTCTTGCTGGTATATCTACTCCTCTAGTTTTATCAGTGCATAGTGTTGTTAGTTCTGACTTTGCTACTAGTGTGATTCCTGGTTGGCACACAACGATTTTCCCGCCTTACTTTGTAGCTGGAGCTATTTATTCTGGATTTGGGATGGTGATGACATTATCTATTATTGCAAGAAAGGTATATAACTTAGGTCATATTATTACGTTGGAGCATCTCGATAAGATGGCACAAATTATGCTATTAACTGGGTGTATGGTTGGATATGCTTATTCAATGGAATTTTTCGTTGCATGGTATAGTGGTAATGCATATGAATCATTTGCTTTTGTAAATAGAGCCTTAGGACCATATTGGTGGGGTTATTGGGCGATGATTTTTTGTAATGTTGTTGTACCTCAATTTTTTTGGTTTGAAAGATATAGAAGGCATATTCCATTCTTATTTATCACTTCAATTTTAGTAAATATTGGTATGTGGTTTGAAAGATTCGTTATTGTAGTTATTACACTTCACAGAGATTTCATGCCAGGTGCTTGGGCTATGTATAATCCAACAATATTTGATGTATCTATTTATATAGGTACATTTGGATTATTTTTTACAGGATTTTTATTGTTCCTTAGATTTTTACCAATGGTATCTATTGCCGAGGCAAAATTAGTATTGCCAGAATCTAACCCTCATCATGGACACGAAGAATGAACACATACGGTGTAATAGCAAGGTTTAATGATCCAGTAGAATTAGTTCATGCTGCTGAGAAAGTAAGAGATGCAGGTTTCACAGATTTTGACTGTCACTCTCCATTTCCAATTCATGGTATGGACGATGCAATGGGACTTAAAAGATCTAAGTTGGGTTATTTAATTGGGGTAATGGGATTAACTGGCGCTTTATTTGGTTTTGGATTACAAACTTGGATTCACTCAATTGAGTATCCTATGAATATTAGTGGAAAACCATTTTTTGCTTACCCAGCATATGCAATTATTACCTTTGAGCTCATGGTACTGTTTAGTGCTTTTGGTGCTGTATTTGGGATGATGTACTTTAATAGTATACCTCGATTCCATCATCCTGTATTTTATTCAGATAAGTTTTCTAGAGTTACAAGTGATGCATTTTATGTTAGTATTGAGATCTCAGATCCTAAATACAATGAACAGGAAGTAAAATCATTTTTAGATAAAATTGGTGGTACAGATATTGAGGTTTTAAAAGATGAAAATTAATATACTACTTTTAAGCATATTTTTTCTTTCTGGCTGTTTTAGAGGTGCAAAATTTGAAGAACCTCCAATTCACTTAAATCCTAATATGGATAACCAGCAAAAATATAGATCATTGGAAGAGAGCTATTTTTTTGAAGATGGTTCTACTATGAGAACTCCAATCGAAGGAACTATTGCCAGAGGGCAGTATGATGAGAATGCTTCACGATTAACTGGCAAGAATGAGGACGGTTCATATCTAGCTAATAACCCTGTAGCACTATCCGCTGAAGTGCTTGACAGGGGTGAAGAAAGATTTAACATTTATTGTATTGTATGTCATTCGCAAGTTGGAAACGGTAAGGGTATTATTACTCAATATGACTATCCTGTTATCCCAGCCAATCTTCACGATGAGCGTATTCGTACACAGCCTGATGGTGAAATGTATAATACTATAAGATATGGGCTTCGTAGTATGCCTGCATATGGATACCAAATAGAAGCAGATGATGTATGGTCAATAGTACATTATGTTAGAGCATTACAGAGAAGTCAAAATGCTACTTTTGAAGACTTACCTAAAGATGAACAAGAAAAAATAGCTAAAGAATCATGAAACTAGATTCAAAAACATATAACTATACATCAAAAAAATCTATAAATCTTATTTTAGTTTTTACAGGCTTAGTATTATTAATTATGTCTTGGATTGTTGGCTTTGATTCCAAAGAATTTTATTTTTCATACCTGACTTCTTTCTTTTTTTGGTTGAGCATTATCTTAGGAGCTATGTTTTTTATATTTGTTCACTATGCTTTCTCCGCAACATGGAGTGTTGCGATAATCAGAGTTATGGAGAATACTTTAATGTTGATGCCAATATTCACACTATTGTTCTTACCAATTGTTGCAGGAATGGAGCTACTTTTTAAATGGCTTCCAAATCATAGTTATTGGCTTACTCACAGTTTTGAAGCAGATCATTTGATTCAACATAAATTACCTTTTTTAAATAAAGAATTCTTCTTACAAAGAGCAGTAGCCTACTTCAGTTTATGGAATTTCATAGCATTCTACATATACTATACTTCTACTAATCATGATAAAACTGGTGACCATAATGCTTTGAAAAGGCTTAAAAATTTTACTATGAGTCCTTTAGGAGTATTATTATTCACAAGTATCACATTTGCTGGTCTTGATTGGTTAATGAGCTTAGATCCACATTGGTATTCTACAATGTATGGTGTTTATACTTTCGCAGGTTCATTTTTAGCATTCTTAGCATTTTTAACTTTCACCTTAATTCGCTTAAAGGATCAAGGATATTTAACAAATATTGTTTCACATGAACATTTTCATGACCTTGGTAAGTACTTATTCGCCTTCACCGTCTTCTATTGTTACATCGCTGGTGCACAATTTTATTTTATCTGGTATAGTAATATTCCAGAAGAAACCATTTGGTATCTTCATAGATGGGTAGGTTCTTGGAAGACAATAAGTATTTTGCTGATAGTGGGTAAATTTTTTATTCCATTTTTTACATTAATTTTTAGAGGATCAAAGAGAAACATAAGATTACTGCAATTTATGTCTATATGGATATTGTTTATGCATTATATAGATATTAATTTCATTGTAATGCCAACCCTTCATCATCATGATTTTCATTTTGGAATATACGACTTAGCTAGTATGCTGGGATTTGCTGCTATATTTATTGGTGGATTTAGATACATTATGTCAAGAAGTCCTCTGGTGCCTCTTAACGATCCAGAGTTAATACATTCAATTAATCATAGGAATCATTAATTATGAGTAACGGAGGCTATGAAAAAAAAGACATTCCAGTTAAGCCAGTATTAATTGGCGGGCTACTATTTGTATTGACTGTTGTAGTAACAATTGTTCTTCTTTATGAATATTATGTTCGCGTGGTCGATGCTAGTATTTATGAATTTAAATTAAGTAAAAAGCCTAAAAAATTAATTGAGTTAAGAAAGTCAGAAAATGAAACTCTCAATAGCTATAAGGTAATCGATCCAGAAAAAGAAATTTATCATATACCTATTGATCGATCAAAAGAGCTATTATTAGATGATCAGAAAAAATAATCTACTTTTAGTTTTTTTAATCTCAAGTCATTTCTTGTTTTCACAAACTTTAAAAGATCAGTTTCCAGCAGATTCTCCAATAGATGTTATTGAAAATTTAGGAGATTACATTCCATTAGATGCAATATTCAAAGATGAATCTGGAAAAGAGATTGTTTTAAAAGACTTATTTGAGAAAAAAATTCCAACTATTCTTACATTAAATTACTTTGAATGCCCAATGCTTTGTACTCTCGTGTTGAATGGTTTAGCTGAATCGATTGAAAAATTAACATTGAATGCAGGAGATGAATACCAGATTATCACTATCGATATTAATCCAAATGAAACTACAGCATTTGCTAATCAAAAGAAGAGAAACTATATAGCAGGATATAACCTCCAAAATATTAAAAATGATTGGCATTTTTTAACAGGTGATCAAGAAAACATACAAAAAATTGCTGATAGTATAGGATTTATTTACTACTACGATGAAGATAGAGATGAATATATGCACCCCGCAGCAATTTCAGTATTAGGTCCAGAAGGAAAAATTTCACGTTATTTATATGGAATCCAATTTTTAGAAAAAGATTTAAAGCTTAGTTTATTAGAGGCAGGTGAAGGAAAAATAGGATCTACGCTTGATAAAATAATTCTTTATTGCTACCATTATGATCCCTATAAAAATACTTATACACTTTTTGCTACCAATGTTATGAGATTAGGAGGTATATTAACTATCATTTTTCTAGGTATTACAATTGTAGGTTACTGGAAAAACGACCATAATTTATTTAGGGGATAATAGTAGAAGACATGGATAGATTAACCGAATATTTGTTTCCAAAACAGGTGTCAACCTTTGCTGCTGACATTGATAACCTATTTTATTTTATTTTTTATTCTTCAATAGCGCTATTTGCTATTGTTGTTCTTGGTATGATGTATTTAGCAATCAAGTACCGTTTCAAGAAAGGTGATGAAGTCAGACTTACTAGCAGTAAAGATCATAGTAACATATTAGAGGCCTTATTTTTTATTGTTCCTCTTATATTGGTAAGTATTACATTTGTTTGGGGAATTAAATCTTATTTACAAATGATTATTGTTCCTGATGATGCAATTGAAATTAAAGTTACTGGCCAAAGCTGGTTTTGGACATTCGACTATCCAGATGGAGGAACAACACTTAATGAGCTTGTAGTTCCTTCAAACACACCTATTAAAATTATTCTTTCCTCCAAAGATGTACTGCATAGTTTTTTTATTCCTGTAATGAGAACTAAAATGGACTGTCTTCCAAACAGGTATAATGTTATGTGGTTTGATGCACAGGAAGAAGGTGTTTACGATATAATGTGTACAGAATATTGTGGAACAGGACACTCTCAAATGGGAGCTAAGGTTATAGTGATGAAACCTGCACAATATGAAGCGTATGTTGCTGAGTTGGGTTCTGATGATGAAAATATACCATTAGATGAACTAGGTGCTAAGCTTTATACAAAAAAAGCATGTAATACTTGTCATACTTTAGATGGTTCTGCTCTTGTTGGTCCTTCATACTTGCAAACAAGTCAAATGTGGGGACAAGAAAGAGTCTTTGATGATGGTACTAGTACGGTAATTGATAATAATTATATAAGAAGTTCTATATTAGAGCCGCAAACCCAAATAGTTGCAGGCTACCAAGGAGTAATGCCTACCTATCAAGGACTACTAAATGATAGAGAGTTAGATGCACTTATCGCTTTCTTAAAATCTTTACAGGAGGATTCTCAAATTTAATTGTAAATTAGGATATATCTATGGCTGACAATCAAAAACAAAATTATCTAACTCATCCAAAAGGCATAATGTCTTGGTTACTAACCCTCGATCATAAGCGTATTGGTTTAATGTACCTATTTGGAGGAATTGCATTCTTCTTTTTAGGAGGGGTATTAGCATTGGGAATGCGACTTGAATTAGCTGCTCCTGGTAATGATTTTGTATCAAATGATACTTATAACAACATGTATACATTGCATGGAGCAATAATGATCTTCTTATTTATCATTCCGGCTATTCCTGGAGCGTTAGGAAATATTCTCCTTCCTCTTATGTTGGGAGCTAAGGATGTAGCATTTCCTCGACTAAATCTGGCTAGTTTCTACATATATACTGTCGGCGCATTATTTGTTATGTACACTATTATTTCAGGAGGAGTTGATACAGGATGGACTTTCTACACCCCTTATTCAACTACAAGTACATCTAATGTAATTCCAATGACCATGGGAATTTTTGTCATTGGATTTTCATCAATTTTAACAGGTTTAAATTTTATTGCTACTATTCACAAAATGAGAATTCCTGGTTTAACATGGTATAAACTACCATTATTTGTTTGGGCTTTATATGGTACATCTTTAGTTCAAATTACTGCAACTCCCGTGATTGCTATTACAATGGTTTTATTAATATTAGAAAGATTATTAGGAATTGGAATTTTTGATCCTGCGCTTGGTGGAGATCCTGTTCTATACCAACACTTCTTTTGGTTCTATTCCCATCCGGCTGTTTATATTATGATATTGCCAGCTTTTGGAATTATCAGTGAGATTATTCCTGTGCATTCTAGAAAGAAAGTATGGGGATATAAATTCATTGCATTCTCAACACTTTCAATTGCATTCATTGGATTTCTAGTATGGGGACATCATATGTTTACATCTGGGCAATCAGTTTTTTCACAAATTGTTTTCTCATTTATAACCTATTTTGTAGGTATTCCAACTGGAGTAAAAATATTTAGCTGGATGTTAACAATGTATAAAGGTCAGGTATCTTTCACCCCCCCAATGTTGTATGCTTTATCTTTTCTATTTTTATTCACTATAGGAGGTTTAACAGGAATATTTCTTGGTGCTGTAGCTTTAGATATTCACCTACATGATACTTATTTTGTAGTTGCTCACTTCCATTATGTAATGCAAGGAGGTACTATTATTGCTTTCCTTGGAGGGTTGCATCATTGGTGGCCTAAATCAATGGGTACGATGTATAATCAAACTGTAGCAAATATTTGCTGTCTTGGTGTATTTTTAGGATTTAATGGAACATTTTTTCCTCAATTCCTTTTGGGTTTAAGAGGAATGCCTAGAAGATATGCTACTTATGATCAACAGTATGCAGAATTACATAATTACTCTAGTTTTTGGTCCGGAATACTTGGTTTGTCTATTTTCATTGCAATTATGAATTTAATGTGGTCTCTAAGAAAAAATAATAAGTTAGATCCAGGAAGTAATCCATGGGGTGGAATGACGCTTGAATGGACACATACCACTTCACCCCCTCATCCTCATAATTTTGAAGAAGAACCTGTTCTTGAGCATGGTCCTTATGATTATGACAAGGTTATTGTTGAGCCAACATTTAAAAAATGAGCCACGATAATTCATCACCTAACTTTTTGCAACATCATTTTCATGACGTTGATCAGCAATATGAAACTGCAAAGTTTGGAATGTGGGCTTTTATCCTTACTGAAGTTTTAACTTTTGGAGGTTTATTCGTTGCATATGTAGTATATCGTTCTTGGTATCCTGAAATGTTTGTTGGTGCAAATTTACTCCTAGATGTTAATAAAGGTTTATTGAATACAATTGTTCTTATTACTAGTTCATTAACCATGGTTCTTGCGGTATGGGCGATACAGAAAAAAAATCAAAAACTGTCTTTATTCATGCTTGTAGCAACATTCTTATTTGCTTTTATGTTCCTAGGTATTAAATATTTAGAGTATTCTCATAAGTTCGAAGTTGGGCAATTACCGGGAGAATACTACAGCTACATGGGTCCTGAAATTGCCCATCTTAACAATCCTCATATTTTCTTTAGTATCTATTTTATTATGACTGGACTTCATGGATTGCATGTTGCAATTGGTATGGGATTGATTGCATGGTTAATTTATGCAACAGCTAAAGGAAACCTGAATTCTGAATATTATACTCCAATGGAGATGATTGGTATTTTTTGGCATTTAGTTGATTTAATCTGGATTTATTTATTTCCATTATTTTACTTAATATAGAATTATTATGTCTGAACATCACATAACGCCATTAAAAACATATTTAGCAGTTGCTGGAACATTATTGTTTTTGACTGCGGTAACAGTATGGGTATCCTATTTTGATTTTGGATCATTTAATATTGTTATTGCTATGGGTGTAGCATCACTGAAGGCTAGTATAGTAGCTTTATTCTTTATGCATCTTTTATGGGATGATAAGAAAAATTTAACAATGTTTGTTATGTCTTTAATGTTTCTTGGAATATTTATTACGATTACTCTTCTGGATACCGGTTTTAGAGGAGGAGTGAATTCTGAAGTAGAAAACCCAATTAATAATCGTGCTTCTTTCTATGACTCATTACCCCTTACAGATTCTCATGGACATCCTGTTGATGAGCATAGCTCTGATCACCATGGAGAGGATGAGGATCATCATTAAATGAAAAAACAGCTTTTTTTTCAATCTGCTGTAGTTTCAACTATTCTATCTTATCTATTAATTTTTGTAGGAGGCCTAGTTCGTGTATCTGGATCTGGTATGGGTTGTCCCGATTGGCCTAGATGTTTTGGCCGATGGATCCCACCTACTAGTGTTGATCAAATACCATCATATATTGACCCTACAGCTTTTAATATAGTATTAGCTTGGATTGAGTACAGTAATCGCTCTCTAGGAGTTTTAGTGGGTCTTTCAATCATTGTGCTAAATATCATAGCCATATATTATTTTCGAAAAGAAACTAAGCTTCTTATATCAGCAATTTTGTCCTTGATTCTAGTAGTAGCAAATGGAGGATTAGGTGCTATTGTTGTTTCATCTATTTTAAACCCTTTTTTAGTAAGCTTGCACATGATATTAGCGCTTATGCTGGTATCGGTATTGAGTTATGCATGTATTGAGTCTTATAAATTAATTCATGAAGACAAATTTAAAAATCTACAAGGCAGTAGAGCCCTTTCTAATAGCTTAATTCTTTTTTGGCTACTCATCTTTATAGAGATTCTTCTAGGGACTGGTATAAGAACTAACCTTGAACTTATTTCTATTGATAACCCACTATTATCAAAAGGAGAATTGTTAAATGCACTAGACTCATACAAATATTTTCATTCTTTCCTTGGATTCACATTACTCTTTTTAAGTATTTATATTTATGCAAAATTAAAGAATCATAATTTATTTATAGCAAAATTTTTGGGCATATTTATCCTTGGAATGATTATAGTTCAAATTTTCTTAGGAGAAATGATGGTGTTTTTTGAGTTACCTCAGCTAACTAGGCTCTTTCATACATGGGGTTCATCTTGGCTTGTTGGTGTAATAATTATATTGTATAATTGCATCAGTAATGAGCGATCTAAATAAAAAATTAATAATTGCATTTTTCTCGGTATTTATTCTTGGTATTGTTGGATTATTTACAATAGATCAAGCCACACAATCTAGAATCAATAATTTACCTCTGATTACTGAAATTCCTTCTTTCCAGTTAGAAAATTTTGATGGTACCTCATTCACAGAACAAAATTTAGATAATCAGATTACTGTAGCTAGTTTTATTTTTACGCAATGTGAAGGTGCATGCCCAATCATGTCAGAAAATATGGGATTATTACAGAAAAGATTTGCAGAATCAAATGAACTGCAATTTGTTTCTATTACAACTGACCCTGATTATGACTCTAAAGATATCTTACAAGAATTTTCGAATAAGTATAGTAATAAAAATAATTGGTTTTTTCTAAGAGGGAATATTGATGAGGTAGTTGAGCTATCTCAAGATGGATTCTTTTTGTCTGCAAGTCTACTACCTTTAGGACATTCCACTAGACTAATTTTAATCGATAAAGATAGAAATATTAGAAAATATTATGAAGGTACTATTGATGCAAATATAGTAGAGCTACAAAATGATATTGTAACTCTTATTAAGCAAGGCTAGCTATGATCAAAAATTTAATCGAGTTAACCAAAGTTAGGATTGGATTTTTAGTACTTACCACAACTATTATTGGATTTTATCTCGGAGCGCAAGGATCTTTTTCATACTCTTTATTGCTTTATACTGTTATCGGAACTCTATTTTCATCTACTGGCGGTTCAATTATAAATAATGTTATTGAAGTTGATTCTGACAAAAAAATGGACCGAACAAAACATAGAGTTCTTCCAACAAAAAAAATATCTGTTAATTTTGCTTTATTTTTAGGCTTATCATTTGTCGTATTAGGAATATCTGTGCTGTATTTTAAGGTAAATACTCTTACTTCAATATTGTCAATGTTGACTATCGCGCTTTATCTATTAGTGTATACGCCATTAAAAAGAGTATCATGGATAAACACTTCTATTGGAGCTATTCCTGGCGCAATACCTCCGCTAGGTGGATGGACAGCTGCAACTAACAGTTTAGATTTAGGAGGAATTGCTCTATTCTTAATTCTTTTCTTTTGGCAGCACCCACATTTTTATGCTATTGCTTTCATGTATAAAGAAGACTATGCTAAAGCAGGTTTAAAAATGTTACCTGTTGTAAATAATGGAATCAAAAGGACAGTATTGCATATTTTTTTACATGCATTAATATTAATTCCAATTTCTACCTTACCATTCTTCTTTGGAGTATCAGGAAGGGTATATTTTGTCGGAGCATATCTGTTAAGTAATATTTATATGCTATGTTGCCTTCCATTTATTTTAGAGCAATCTAGAGAGAATGCTAGCTTAATATTTAAAACATCAATTTATTATTTTCCTTTATTATTCTTTCTAATTTTAGCAGATTTATTTATATAAAAACAATAATGAAAGAAATGACTCACATGCAAAAAAACTTATTAATCACTTTATCAGTATTATGCGCTATTTATATACTGTCTTCATTAAGTGGCATTTTAAATTCTAATACATCATCAATATCATCTTCCAATGCAGATATAATAGTTTATAAAAGTGAAACATGCGGCTGTTGTAATGATTGGATAGATCATTTAGAGGACAATAATTTTATAGTTGAAACATTTAATAGAGAGGATATGAATCTTGTAAAATTGCAGCTTGGCGGAGTACCAAGTAATCTACAGTCTTGTCATACAGCAAAAATAGGGGATTATATAGTTGAAGGACATGTTCATGCAGAGCAAATTACTAGAATGCTAAAAGAAAAACCTGATATTAAAGGACTTTCAGTACCTGGAATGCCAATGGGTTCTCCTGGAATGGAAGGGTATAGAAATGATGCTTATGATGTTTTAGCTTTTAATGATGATGATAGTTTTACAGTATATGCTAGTTATAATCAGTAAGAATCTAACTTTTCAATCCTTTTTTGATGTCTTCCACCTTCGAATTCTACACTAAGCCATTTCTTAATTAATTCTATCGCACGATCCGCATCAATAAATCTTGATCCAAAAGATAAAACATTAGCATTGTTATGTAATCTTGAAAGATTAATAATTTCATCTGGCCCATCATAAAAAACAGCAGCTCTAACACCTTTGAATCTATTTGCAGCCATTGCTTCGCCTTGCCCAGATCCTCCAAAAATTATCCCCATAGTATTATCATTCTCTGATATAAACTTAGCTGCAGGATTAATAAAATCAGGATAGTCATCTGTAGACTCATATTCTAATGCGCCAAAGTCTTTTACTTCAAGTCCTAATTCTAATAAAGATTTCTTAACTGCTTCTTTTAATTTAAATCCAGCATGGTCTGTAGCTAAAACTATTCTATAATTAGTCATTTAAATACTTCTTTATCTTAGCAGTAATTTTTTCTTTTGTAAAATCAAATTGTTTTGCTACATCAACTCCAGGAGCAGATAAACCAAAATCATCAATACCAATCTTTAATCCATGTTGCCCAACAAATTTTTCCCATCCTAAAGTTGTTCCAGCTTCTAATGAAACTCTTTTTTTACAACTAGAGGTAAGAATACTGTTTTTGTAGGCTTCTGATTGCTGTTCAAAAAGCTCCCAACATGGTATATTAACAATTTTAACATCATTTTTTATTTCTTTAGCAATAGATAGTGCAAGATGTGTCTCTGAACCAGTTGTAAATATTACTAAATCTGGATTATCTGATTCTAAAACAGTATAAGCACCTTTTTTAACACCATCTCTAATAGTATTTTTATCTAGCACACTAACAGGAAGCTTTTGTCTGGTAAGAAGTATTGTACTTGGATTTTTATCATTTTCCATAATTGCTTCAAAACAAAAATGAGTTTCGATTGCATCTGCTGGTCTGAAAACAAGCAAATTTGGTATTAATCTTAATGACATTATGTGTTCAACAGGCTGATGTGTTGGTCCATCTTCACCAACAAAAATTGAATCATGTGTAAATTCATACATAACATGTAATTTTTGAATAGCAGATAGGCGTATTGCAGATCTTACATAATCACTAAATACCAAGAATGTACCTCCGAATGGGAAAAGTCCCCCATACAAACTAATACCATTCATAATTGATCCCATTGGAAACTCTCTAACGCCAAATGGAATATTTCTTCCTTTTAAATTTGTGGATGAAAAGTCTCCATGTGTGTTAGCAAAATTTGTGGTACAGTTTGATCCATCTAGATCTGCTGATCCACCAACAATAGTTGGAATATGAGAAGAAAATTTATCCAATGACATACCAAAAGCTTTTCTTGTTGCAATTACTTCATTGGGGTCAAAATCAACTAGGTCTATATTTTTTAATTCTGAAGATATATCAAATGTGTTATTACCTTTTTTATTTTTTGAATTTGAAATGAGTTGCTGTATTGATTTAGAATTTCTTTGAAAATATTTTTTTACTTCAATTGGACAATAAAAAGATTCATCTTCCGGTAATCCTAAATTCTGTTTAGTTCCAATAATCTCATCTGGGCTGAATGGAGCTCCATGGGATTGACTTGTATTCTCAAGTGTAGCACTTCCTTTAGCAATAGTTGTGTTGCCAATGATAATACTTGGAAGAGGAGATACCTGAGCGTTTTCTATAGCCTTTCTTATAGCTTGATGATCATGACCATCGATTTCTTGTACATCCCAATTCATAGCTTTAAATAACTCTGTATAATTTGTGGAGTCACATCGAGAAGTCTTTCCAGCAATCTGTATATCATTTTTATCATAAAACATTACTAACTGAGATAACTTCCAATGTCCCGCTAACGTAGCTGCCCCTAGTGCGATAGGCTCTTGCAAATCGCCATCTCCAACTAAAACATAAGTATAGTTCTTTCTATCTTTTTGTGCTGAAGCACTAAGCATTCTTTCTGCTAATGCCATCCCTGTTGCCATTCCAACTCCCTGGCCAAGGGGTCCAGTATTTGCATCTACTCCAGGAGTTTCAATTTCAGGATGACCAGGTGTTCTACTATGTAATTGTCGAAATTCTTTTAAGTCATCCATATCTAAGATATCAGATAAATAGAGTAAAACATAAAGAAGCATACAAGTATGTCCTACAGATAAGACTAAGCGATCTCTTGAATGCCAATCTGGATTATCTTTATCAAATATTAGATACTCTGAATAAAGGATGTATGAAAAATCTGCAAGAGACATTGGACCTCCAGGATGGCCAGAGTTCGCTTTTCTAACACCATCAATAATTAGACCTTTTATCACACTTACGGTGAATTGATCTTTTTCATCTTTAGTCCAATTACTAAAGGTATCTATTTTTTTATAATTCATAGATTATACATCTTATCAATGGTTTCAATAGGATTTTCTGATTTAAATACTTCAGATCCTGCTACTAATATATCTGCACCTGCGTCCATGACTTCTTTAGCATTATGAAGTTTTATACCACCATCAACTTGAATAGCAATTTGATCTCTCAAATTTTTGTCATTTAAAGCTTTATCTATAGAAGAAATTTTTTCTAGAGTAGAAGGAATAAATCCTTGACCTCCAAATCCCGGTTCAACAGACATAACTACTATATAATCAATAAAGGGGAGATATTTTTCAAGAACTTTTATTGAGGTTTTAGGTTTGATTGCGATACCACATCTTAAATTATTTTTCTTGATCATATTAATAAGAATTTTGGGAGGAAAAGTAAATCTTGGTTCAGTTGTTTCTATATGAAAAGATATAGCATCCGCGCCAGCATCAATAAATGATGATAGCATATCAAAGGGATTACTTACCATCAGATGTACATCAAAAAAAAGATTTGAGTGTGGTCTTATTGACTTAACAATATCAGCACCAAAGGATAGATTTGGAACGAATTGATGATCCATAATATCTAGGTGAAGCCATTCAGCCTTTGAATTATTGCATAGATTAAGTTCACTCTTAAGATTAGAGAAATCGGCTGCTAATAATGATGGCGCTATGATTGGCTTATTATTTTCCATTGATACCCCAAATAAGCTACATATTATTTTTTCTCAAAAGAAAGAATTTTTGTTGAAACAATAGCAACTTCTTTTTTAGTTTGCAGACCGACTAGTCGGTTTATGAAAAAAGAACATCAAAGCGATAAAAAAGATTTAATAACGGCATCTGCCCTAAGAGTTATGACTCAAAAAGGGTACTATGGAAGTACAATGGACGATATTGTACTAGATTCAAAAATGAGTAAGGGTGCTATTTATCATTATTATAAATCAAAAAAGGAAGTTTATTTAGGTGTTATTGAATCCTTAGAAACAAAGTATACCCAAGTTTTTGCTGAGGTAAACACTGAAAAAAATAATAAAAGAAAATTGAAAAAATTGTTCACTATCGTTGGTAGTCAGCTTGATAAAGATCCTACTTTTTTTAAGTCTTTTTCAACTTTTTGGTCAATTTCTAGACATGATGACGATTTTAGAAAAGCAATACAAAAAATGTATAATCGCTTTCAAAAATTTATAGAATTAATAATAATTGAAGGAATCGAAAATAAAGAGTTCAAGAGTATTTTAGATCCTAAAATTTCTGCACTATCTCTAATATTAAATATTGAAGGAGTTTTTTGGTTCACATTATTTGAATCTAAAGATTTAGATGCAGAGAAGTATATAGATCAAGTTTCAGATTATATTTTAAATGCTTATACGTTAAAAGAGGGGAAATAATAATGTCCGATAAACAACAAAATGATAATACAACAAACTCATCAAAAGATGGAGTAATTGACTTTAGTAAGATTAAAACTGGCGGAACATTTTTAACTAATGTTGTCGGATCTGAAAAAGTTTTTTGTAAAGAACTTTTTTCAGAAGAAGAAAAAATGATTTATGAAGCAATGCGTGATTTTGCAACAAATGAATTGTTACCATTATCTCAAAATGAACTAAATAAAAAAGATGAAAAATTAATAAGAAAACTTGTTGAACAAATGGGTGAATTAGGTTTCTTAGGAATTGATGTTCCTGAGAAATATGGTGGATCTGAAATGACTAAAACTGGTATGTGTATATTAGCGGAAGGTATTTCATTCTGTGGTAGCCCATCTTTTTGTACTGTTTGGAATGTTCAAACTTCTATTGGTTCTTTGGGAATCATATGGTATGGAAATGATGAACAAAAACAAAGATGGCTTCCTGGTATTAGTTCTGGAGAAAAAATTGCAGCATTTGGTTTAACAGAACCTGAAGCTGGTTCAGATGCAACAAATTCTAAAACTACAGGTGTACTTTCAGATGATGGAAAACATTACATATTAAATGGTCAGAAAATTTTTATTTCAAATGGTGCATGGGCTGATACTGTCATAGTTGCATTAAAAATTGATGGAAAATTTTCCTCTATTGTTGTTGAAAAAGGTACTCCAGGATTTGAATTTGGAAAAGAAGAAAAGAAAATGGGAATGGAAGGCTCATCAACTGTTCCTTTATATTTTACAGACTGCAAAGTTCCAGTTGAAAATTTACTTGGTAATGTAGGAGACGGTGCGGGACCTGCATTTTGTGGTCTTAATATTGGTAGATTTAAGCTTGGCGCCTCAGCCATAGGTGGAATGATATTAGGAATGCAGCATGCTGTTGAATATGCAAAAGAGAGAAAGGCTTTTGGACAATACATCTCTGATTTTGGCTCAATTCAAGAAAAATTAGCTACTGCAACTATTCTAACCTATACACTTGATAGTACATGTTATTCAGTTATAGGAAAACAAACAGAAGCTATTAATCAGTTGGATAAGAATGATCCTGAATATTACATCAAGCAAGGAAATACCACAGAAAAATATATTGCTGAAAATTCTATTGTAAAAGTATATGGTAGTGAGTCAGCTGAACAATTAATTGATCATTGTTTTCAAATTTTCGGTGGATATGGATTCATTGAAGAATATCCTATTGCACAAGCATATAGAGATAATAGAATAAATAAAATTTGGGAAGGAACAAATGAAATCAACAAAATGCTTTGTGGAAGAGCTATGATTACAAAAGCTTTAAGTGGAGAAATAGGATTTAAAGAATATCTAGAAAAGGTTGATGGGCTTTGTAAAGATGGTATTGATAGCGGATATGAAGGTCCATACAAGGATGAAGTTGAATGTATTGAAGCTGCTAAAGGTATTTATGCAATTTGTTTGAATGAATCTTTAAGCAAGCATGGTCAGGATATTGGAACTGAGCAAGTAATTATTGAAAATCTAGCTAATATTCTAATCTATTGTTACGTAGCTGATTCAACTTTATCAAGAGTGATGCAGCACAAGGATTTTTATGAATCTAAAAATCAAATTGTTCCTGAAATGTGTGCAAAGGTATACACTGCTGAGCAAGGTATTAGAATTATGGAATATGCATACAAAATATTAAATAATATTTATCAAGGTGATATTCCAGCAGATTTAAGTACTAAGCTTGATGTTTTGAAAGAAAGACTTTCTTTATCAACCGATACAATTGGTTTAAAGAAAATAATTGGAGAAAAAGTTGTTGAATCTGGTGGCTATCCAGTTCAAAGCTTCTAAGGAGGAAAAATGAGTAATAAAGCTGTAATTATTGATGGAGTTAGATCTCCGATTGGTACAAAAGGAAGTGCTTTAGTAGGAATGAGACCAGATGAAATAGCTGGTCAAGTTATTAAGGGTCTTTTGGATCGTAATAAAGAGTTAGATATTAATACAATTGAAGACGTGTCATTGGGGTGTGCATTTCCCGAAGGACCAACCGGTATGTTAGTTGCTAGAGGAGCTGCTCTTTTAGCTGGTATTCCAGAGACTGCTGCTGCAAATGTTATTAATAGATACTGTGGTTCAGCTATGACTTCACTTCATATGATTAGTTCTGCTATTGAAGCAGGAGATATTGAAGTTGGTATTGCAGGTGGAGTAGAAGATATGTTTAGCATTCCTCAGGGTGGTTTTGCTCCTGATTTTAATGTTCAATTAGCAGAAGAAGACTATTATATCTCTATGGGTGAAGGAGCTGAATTGTTAGCTGACAAGTTGAACATCTCAAGAAAAGAACAAGAAGAATTTTGTTATAATTCACATAATAGAGCAGTCGCTGCACAAGAAGAAGGAAAGTTTGATAATGAAATTATTCCAATAACTCTTGAAAATGGATCAGTATTTGATAAAGATAGCGGTCCTAGGGTTCCTAATAAGGAAAAAATTGAATCTTTAAATCCTGCATTTAAAGCTGATGGTACTGTTACTGCTGCAACGAGCAGTCCATTTTCTATTGGAGCATCTGCAATGCTTTTAACGAGCGAAGCTTATGCAAAAGAACATGGTCTTAAGATTAGAGCCTATATAGAAGGTAGAGCAGTAGCGGGCGTTAATTGGAAAATGTTTGGATCGGGACCAGTTCCTGCTACAGCTAAAGCATTGAAAAATACTGGAATGTCAATAGAAGATATTGATATTATGGAAATTAACGAAGCATTCGCTGCACAAGCTTTGTATTGTGTGAAGGAAGCAAATTGGGATTTAGATAAAGTAAATTTAAATGGTGGCGCTATTGCATTAGGTCATCCTCTTGGGATATCAGGTACAAGAATAATTACTACTCTCCTAAACGTTATGGAACAACAAGACAAATCTGTCGGACTTGCAACAATGTGCGTAGGAACGGGACAAGGAATCACAACTATTATAAAAAGGGGATAAAACTGATGAGTATTGAAATTAAAAAATGTGCCGTTTTAGGCGCTGGAGTAATGGGAGCACAAATTGCAGGTCACATAGCAAATGCAGGTATACCATCATTATTGTTTGATATAAATGAAGAGCTTGCTCAAAAAGGAGTAGATGGATTATCAAAATTAAAGCCAGCACCTCTTTTTTCTAGCTCTAATAAAGCTCTTGTGACTCCATGTACATATGATAATGACTTAGAAAAATTAAGTGATTGTGATTTGATTATTGAAGCGGTTGCAGAAAAAATTGAAATCAAACATGCAGTATATAAGAATCTACTACCGCATTTAAAAAAAGGTGCTATCCTAGCATCAAATACATCAGGGATACCATTAGCAAATTTAGTAGAAGTTCTTCCAGAGGATATCCAGAAAAGTTTCTTAATAGCTCACTTTTTTAATCCTCCGAGATATTTAAAATTATTAGAGTTGGTAAAAGGGGAAAACACATCAGAGGAAGTTTATGAGACAATGACTGAATTTGGTGAAACTACGCTAGGAAAGGGTATTGTTCATGCTAAAGATACTCCTGGATTTATTGGAAATAGGCTAATCAATGCAGGTGGACCTTTAACATATCATAAAGCTGTAGAAATGGGACTTACTGTTGAAGATGTAGATGCACTTTCTGGTACTTTAGTTGGAAATGCAAAGAGCGCTTATTTTAGAACTCAGGATGTTGTTGGTTTAGATACAGCATTAAATGTGCAAAATAATATGTTCGATAGAGTTACTACAGAATCAGAAGAAGAAAGACAAAAGTTCAAAGCTCCAGACATGCTTGTAAAGCTTGTAGAAGAAGGTAGACTTGGTCAAAAAAGTGGATCTGGTTGGTATAAAAAAGAAGGTAAGGAAATCTTATCACTTGACTTAGATACAATGGAATATACTCCTACTAAAAAAAGAATGTTCGATACCATTAGAGTTGGAAAACCTATAAAAGATCTAAAAAAGAGATTGGCTGCAATTACATATTTAGATGATATCGGTGCAAAATTTCTGTGGGAATGTAATGCTCCGATGTTTACATATACAGCAAATCTAATACCTGAAATTGCTGATAGCATAGTTGAAATTGATAATGCTATGAGATGGGGTTTTGCTAGAGAGGTTGGTATTTTTGACGCATGGGATGCAATAGGAGTTGAAAAATCTGTTAATAAAATGAAAGAAGAAAATAGAAAAGTTCCTACATGGGTTGATGAGATGTTAGCTGCTGGAAGAAAGTCATTTTATGAAATCAAAAATGGAGAAATGACATATTGGTGTCCCGTAGAAAAGAAATCTCTTGTCTATGCTCAAAATAAAAAAGTCCTAAATCTTAATTTGTATAAGGACACAAAAAATACTATAAAGCGTGACTGGAGTGCGAGTATTCATGATATTGGCGATGGTGTTTTAAATGTAGAATTTCATTCTATTTTTGTACCTGCATTTAATCCTCTTGATCGATCTATGAATGACATCATGAAACATGCTTTAGATTTATTAGAAACTGGTAAATACAAAGGATTAGTAGTAGGACATCAAGGAAAAAATTGGTGTGCTGGTGCTAATGTAAATGATTTTAAAATGGCCATTGATTCAGGAAATTTACAGGTAATGGATGCAGGGGTTAAAGATATGCAAAATGTTACTCAACGAATTAGGCACTCAAAATATCCCGTTGTTACATGTCCATTCAATTTAGCTTTAGGTGGAGGGTTTGAATTTTATGCTTGTTCATCGCATACCGTTGCTTCCGGCGAGCTTTATGCTGGTCTGGTAGAAGCTATTCAAGGTTTAATTCCCGGTGCTGGTGGACATTTAAGAGTATTACTAAATCTTTTAGAAAATAACGATGCTAAGAACGTAAATATGAATATTGGTCGCCAAGCTATCGAGCTTATAAATCCAATGACAGTATCCAGAAGCGCAACAGATGCTTTGAAAAAAGGCTGGTTGCGAAAGAGCGATACTATTGTTATGAATTCTGAACATCTATTAGCTGTGGGTAAAAGTAAAGTACTTGAAATGAGCGATGCTGGATATGAACCACCAAAATATAGAGATGATTTAACATTGCCAGGAATGACATTAAGAACTATGGCATCTGTTGGAGCAAAAGCGATGAAAGCTCAAGGAAAGATATCTGATCATGATGAACTAGTAAATTCAAAATCAGCATATGTTTTAAGTGGCGGTAAAAAAGGCGGTTTAATGTCTAAGGTAGATGAACAGCATGTATTAGACATTGAAAGAGAATGCTTTATGTCTTTAGCCGGTGAACCTAAAACACAGGCCAGGATTGCTCACTTTTTAAAGACAGGAAAGCCGTTAAGAAATTAAAAAAATCTTTTATTTTTCTAGGAGATAAATAAAATTTTATTTTTAAAACAGAGTTGATAGCCTTAAATTCTTCACCATATTCTATTAAAAGAATATAGTTAATTTGGAGAGTATATATGGCAAAATGGTCTAAAAAAACATTCATTGAGCACATTAATCAAAGCTGTGAAAATGATGTAGCTGTCAATTGTCTACAGTTGATAGATTTTTCTGAAAAAAATTCTGATGAAATCACATGGGGTACCGGTGATGGTTGTGGTACAATGACTTTTAGATGCCATTCAGATTACGGACTCCTTCCTTTATTTCGACTTTCTTCTAATGGAAAAATTAATCTACAGATAAATTTTTTAAGAGGAAAAAATCTTCATAAGCAGATATTAGAAGATATGATTGTTAAACTTGAATCAAATTTTTTAAGGCAGTACGATCATGAATCTTATTCATCTGATTCTTATGAAGAAATAGAGGATTTAATTTGTACACAAAACCAATTAGATATATTTATTAAAACCATAGAAGGCTGTATATACAGGTTAAAACAATAATATGAACTTAAAAATCAAATCTAAAAAAATTAATGAATTCACATATGAGTTATCTATCGTTGCTGCATGGAAAGATATAAAGGCTGATTTTGAACTATGTAAAAAGAAGTTAGCAAAAGATATTAAAGTACCAGGATTTCGTAAGGGAAAAATTCCAGATAATATATTAATGACTCAATATTTAGGACAAATTGAAATGAACTTTGTCCAAGATTTTTCAGAAAAATATTATATCTTAGCTTTACAAAAAGAAGAGCTTAATCCAATTAATCAAGCAGCATTAAAAGACATAGATTTTGCATACGAAAAAGATTTTTCCTTTAAATCTGAATTTGAAATAGAGCCTCCTTTATCGGCCCCAAAGCTTAAAAAGAATATGGTGACAGTAGAGAAAACAAATTTTATATCGAACGATAAAGAAGTAGAAGATACAGTTACCAACATATTGAACTCTCAAAGTAAAACTGATAAAATTGAAGAAGGTTCTGCAGAGGGAGATTTTATGATTGCAGATTTTCAAGAAGTCGATGAGTCTGGTATTGCTATTATAGGAAAAAAAGAAAAGAAATATATAGCTATAGGACAAGAGCCATTTATTAATAACAATAGGGATCTTTTACTTAATAAAAAAGTTGGGGATACGATTAAAATGTCTATTGATTTAGGTTCGGGTCAAAAAGACTATAACATTCTAGTAGAGTCAATGCAAAGAAGAGTTCCACCAACACTAGATGAAGCATTTGTAAAAACAATGGATCCAAATTGTAAAAGCGTAGATGAGTGGAAATCTAATATCAAAAAAAGTATTGCATTAGAATATGAGAAAAAATCAGAAGAACTTTTTAATTCAGCTATCATTGATCAATTTATAAAACTTGTTGATCCTGTACTGCCATCATCAATGTTAGATTCATATCTTACAAATATTGTAAATGAAGTAAAGACTAATAATCAAAATATGCAAAATTTGGATGATGCTAAAATAAAAGAAGAGTACAAGCTCTTTGCAGAAAACAATTTGAAATGGTTTTTGTTAAGAAAGGCTATGATCAAAGATTTAGAAATTTCTATTGATGAAAAAGCAGTTGATGAATTTATAAAAGAATCGATTGAAAAAAATGAAAGTCAGAAAGCTGAAATTGAAAGATTTTACAAGAAAGAATCTAATAAATCTAAATTATCTGATGATTTACTAGATCAAAAAATACTAGATATGTTAAAAGAGCACTCAAAAGTCAAAGAGAAAGATACTAATACAGCAGATCTTCAAGCTGCGCAAAGTAATCAATAATTATTATGGGTCATCTTAGTGGTGTTTTAGGAATTTTTACATTACTCTTTATTGCATTTTTATTATCCGAGAATAGAAAAAATATCAATTTAAAAACTGTGTCTCTTGGACTTCTTTTACAATTTATTTTTGCTATTTTTATTCTTAAAACTCCTTTTGGTGCACCTATATTTAGTTTTTTAGATCAAGCTATTACAACGCTTATTAGTTTTTCTGATTCCGGTTCTAACTTTTTATTTACATCATATGTAGATGGAGTAGGTTTTCATCCAGGTCTTATAAATTTTGCTTTTAAAACTTTACCAACAATTATTTTCTTTTCCAGTTTAGTTTCAGTGTTATATCATTTTGGAGTTATTCAAATAATGGTAAAGTTCATTGCGCGCTCCATGCAAAAAACAATGGGTACAAGCGGTTCTGAAACGTTAAGCGTAGCTGGTAATATTTTTCTTGGACAAACAGAA